>JAICIG010000283.1 GCA_025924495.1 Pirellulales bacterium
ATTTCTGCGGGCCTTCTTCGTTCCAACGGTTTTCCAACAGCAGGATTCTTCCTGCTTCATACAAGCCGAACTCGGCTACGATCAAGTCCTGGTCTCCATCCCCGTCGAAGTCGCCCGGTTGGACGTCGGCGACGCGGCCTAGGCCCGATGCCAATTCAACCGCCTGATAGCCGCGATTTTCAGGGCTTCGCATCAACCCGACAACTCGTCCAAATCGCTCGTCGGTCGGATAGAACTGCCCTAAATCGGCGACGACGAGATCGGCGATATCATCGCCATCGAGATCGCAAGGCTCGACGTGACATGGATTGAAAAGTGCTTTGGAGCCAGCCGCAACAATCGATTTAAATTCGCCGTCGGGCAAGACCGCATATAGCCCGCCATAACGCATGTCGCAGGCGAGCAGTGCGGCGCCGAAGTTTTTTCGTGGTTCCAGCCAGGTCAACGCGGCAATCGCCGCCGCGCCTCGGCCGCCGCCAATGCCCACCTCGATCTTAGCGAATTTGAATCTGCCTGGATCGTTGTCTCCGAGCGGGGGCGCGGAAAAATCTTTATAAGGAATGGCTTTTCGCTCGAAATACACAACCACCGCGTCCAAATTGGGCGCGGGCTCGTCCTTGCGGGGCGAGCTTTTATGAAATGTATAAGCGAACTCCACTTCCTGCCGCCACTCCTCTCGGGGCGCCTCGCTCGGGTCAGGAACCGCATGACAGGTTTTACAAAAGGCGCCTACTTGGGGCCCGATTCGGGCTTCCAATTCGGCATCGGAAAGAGCGGCAAATTCGCCCTCGGCGCCCCGTTTAGAGTCGGTATCGCTTTGCCCGGTTTGTTTCTCTGCCGCAATTCTTTTCGCCGAAGGATCGCTATGAGTGCAACCAACCCAGGCGATGCTGAAAAACAAGCCCAGCAAGAGTCTGCAGTAGATAAGCCGCGTCATCGAAAACCGCCGGTAGTTGGGAAGTACGGGAAGTCGCAAAAAAACAGCGGGCTCTCTTCGCACAGCCCGCCGGCTGACTCCCCGCATGAGGGTGGAAGATCCCGTTTCGCCGGTTACATGAGGGGCGCAATACGCTAGCGGCGATTAGATGACCGCAGGGTCGAAGGCCACAAACTGCTGAAGACAAATGATTTATAACACAGCGCCGAAGCAAAAGACAGGGGGCGGTTAGGGCGGCTCCCGGGCGAGCCTGAAGTCCCTTCGAGTTTGTTGGCGCAATAGGACTGTCCTGCATCTCTCATCAATCTGAAGCACTAGGCGTGAGCCGCCGGTCAATGGAGGGGGTGGGCCTGATCTGCTAAAGTTCCTGGAGCCCACTTAGAAGCGTCGCATTTGAATTCGTAGTTAAAATGTGTCTAATTTTAGGTTGACATTTCCGATTAATATGAGAACTTGGCTCTTGCGCAGGAAGAGGCCCTTCGCATTCTTACCGAAATCTTGTCCAGCGGTTCAACGCTTAAGCGTTCTTGTGTCGCGTTTTTTTCGGGAGGCCTCAATTTATGTCCTCGTGTAGATCATTATCTCTTCCTCGTCGGGCGTTCACGCTCGTCGAGCTTCTCGTCGTCATTGCGATCATTGGCATCTTAATCGCCTTGTTGTTGCCCGCGGTTCAAGCCGCTCGCGAGGCCGCCCGGCGCAGTCAATGCACGAACAACCTGAAGCAATATGGCGTCGCCATCCACAACTATATCGACACCTATAAGACGTTTCCCATGTCGGGTAATGATTGGGGTAATGCGCCGCAGCTTGGCTGGCAGCCCCGTATCCTGCCGTTCACCGAAGCTCGACAGATTTGGGACCAGTTGAACTTCCAGAACATCCAAGCATTGACCACTCTTGGCACTAGCTCTTCGCCTGTGGAGGTTGACCTCGAACTCATTAGCCTTGGGGCGAACGTGCCGCGCCGGGCGAGAATTTACGGCGCTCCCCTGCAACGCTGCCCATCCGATACGACCATTCAAGTCTGGTGGGAGAGCGCTCAGGACGGAATTTTCCTGCCTAGCTATGGCGGCAGCCTCGGCTCGCAAGGCGTAACGTCGGCCAACGGTTCGTGCAACACTTACACCGGGTTCGCACTGACTGCAGGCTTTGGAGACTCACCTGATGCAACCCAAGTTTCAGGCATTTTCGGGCGAAACTTGTGGGGCCCTAACAGGCCGTCTTTCGTTACCGACGGCCTTTCCAACACGATTATGGTTGGCGAGATTTTGGGGCTGTGCAACGACCATTCGACCGTCAGTTCGGGGTGGAATTATAATGGCTCGGGCAACGCCCACGCCCAGACGACGGTCCCTATGAATGACATGACCACCTGCTATCAGGACGGAGTGACCAACCCAAGTGGAATGGCTGCCGCCCAGGCTGATCCCCTCGTCTCGAACGCAAATTGCTACCAATGGAACAACTGGAATTATTCCTGGGGATTCCGCTCGAAACATCCAGGCGGTTGCAACTTCTTGATGGCCGATGGTAGTGCTCGATTTCTCGGACAAAACATCAACCATATCCTCTATCAGCGATTGGGCGGCAAAGCGGATGGCAAGTCGCTGGGCGACTTCAACATCGGCGCAGGAACAAACTGAGAGACTAGCGCATTGTGGCTAGTCTCCATAATCGAGGATAGGATGCGTTAGCTCTGTGACCGCGCGGCGGTTTGGTGGCCGCCGCTGTGGCTGGCTGTGCGGACACCGTTTTACTTGCACTAGGCTTTGAAGGAGGATGCTCCGTGTGCCATAGCGGCTGGGTTTGGTCACTATGCATTTTTGTGGCGGCGGTTTCGACAGGTTGTGGATCTTCTGGTCCCAAACTGTATCCGGCCTCGGGAACGGTGACGTACGAAGGTAAACCAGTAGACGGCGCTACAGTCATGTTCACCCCCCAGGCGGGAAGGCCGTGTATCGGAACCACCGATGCCGCGGGCAAGTTTACGATTTCAACCAACGGGAAACCCGGCGCGGCTCCGGGGGCCTACACCGTGTCAATCATCAAGCCCCAAAGCTCAGATTCCGCCGTCGCTTCTTCGCAGGCCGAGGTTAAGCCGAGTGAAGAGGAGATGATGAATCGGCAGAAAGACATGGCTGCGATGATGCAGGGTGCGCAAAAGGCTGCCAAGCCAAAGCCGCTCTTGCCAGAAAAGTATTCGCTGCCCCAGAGCAGTAGCTTGTCGGCCACCGTCACTGAAGATGCATCCAAGAACGTGTTTGAGTTCGCACTCACGCCCTAAGATTCGCAAGCGAAAGCCCGCTGAAAGATAGAGATGGTATTACAGCGCGGGGCGCGCTTTACGCCGCGGGGGCGCGGCAGGTTGTTGTGTCTGCTCGCTGCGATCGTGAGCGTCCTGGTGATCTGTCGCGGCGATATTTCTTTCGCCTACAAGCTGATGGCGGCCCGACGCGCGCTGCGCAGCGGCGATGCTCAACGCACTATTCAAATCCTCGATCAAGTCGATCTGAGCCATCAGGCGTCGGCAGAATGGCATTACGTGCGGGCTCGCGCCGAGCGTCGCAGAACCCGATTTGCCGCTGCCGAGCAACATCTTGCACAAGCCAGAGCTTGGGGCTGGGACGTCGAAGACGTCCGCCGGGAAGCCTTGCTGCTTAAGGCGCGCCAAGGACAGATCAAGAAAGTCGAGCCACTTCTAGTCCAGCTGCTCGAGTCCGGTCTCGGTGATGACGCCGCGGAGGACGTCTACGAAACCATGTCCCAGGCTTATTGGGCGGCGTACTATGTGGAAGATGCACTGAAATGTCTCAAGTTTTGGAGTGCATGGCAGACCAAAAACCTGACGCCTCGACTATGGACCGCGGATCTTTTCAAGCGATCCGACAGGCCGAACGCCGCTATCGCTCAGTATCGAGATGTTCTCGCCATCGATCCCCATAACAACGAAGCCTTAGTCAAACTTGGCGAATTGTTGCTCAAGGGGCTGGAAGTCGATGCGGCTTCCGCTGCATTCGAGCAATGTTTGGAGCAATCTCCTGAGACGCCCGACGCATTGCTGGGGCTAGCGGATTGCCGGCGGCGCAAAGGTGCAGTCGACGAGGTGAAGGATCTGCTTTACGAGATGCTGACATTGGAATTGACGCCGGTTCAACACAGCCAGGCGTTGGCGATGTTGGGGACGCTTGCCCTGGAAGACCGAGATTACTCGCGCGCGGTACAACTGCTGCAAAGTTCAGTCTCTTTCGATGCGAACGACGCTGCGATCCATGTATCTCTGGCGGCTGCGTTGACCGCAATTGGCAAGGATGAATTAGCCGCCGCAGCCCGGCAGCGGGCGCGTGATACAAGCGATCGTCATGCACGCCTGACGCGGACGTGCGGTAAAGCTGTAGAGGATCCGGAAAACGCCGACCTGCGTTGCGAGGCGGGGCTGATTCTCATGGAACAGGGTTTCTGGCTTGAAGGGGCCGATTGGATCCGAACCGCGATTGAAATCGATCCAGGACATTCGGCTGCCCACGAAGGAATGGCGAAGTATTACGAGCACACCGGCAATCTCGAAAAGGCGATACGACACCGCTCCCTGGCGAATCGGGCCGATCAGGCGCAGACCGACGCGAAGGGCAAGGGCGGTTAGCCATGCTCGATGCCTTGGATTGCTCATATCCGTCCAGCAGGGCGCCCGGCAGGACGTATCATGGTTCGTGCAACCTGACTTTTCGACCAGTTGGTGTTCTGTGGATCGGAAACGCCTTCATTGTTGCAGCGGCACTGGCCGCGGGTTGCGGCCGGCCGGTTGAACCTCAGATAAAAATGCGTGACAATAGTGATCGCACCGCAGAAAGCGCCGCCATTCCGGCGGCCGTGCCGTTTGTGGATCGTGCTCGGGAATTCGGAATCGATTTCACTTATCGAGAAGGCGGAGAGGCCAATCACTGCACAATTCTTGAATCGCTCGGCGGAGGAGTAGGCTGGCTGGACTTTGATCGCGATGGTTGGCTGGATCTCGTGGCGACAGGGGGCGGTGGTTTTCCGGGCGGAAATGCAGTAGCCGGGCGGATCGGCGCATTATATCGCAATTTAGATGGAAAAAAATTCGTCTCCGAGGCGAGTAACGCTGGGATCGAAAATCGAGAATTATATACCAATGGTTTGGCGATCGCCGACTATGACAACGACGGTTTCCAAGATTTCTTGATTACTGGCTACGGCCAGCCGCAGCTCTGGCATAATATGGGCGATGGAACATTCCAGGAGAGGGCGCTAGCTGCAGGCATTCTGGACGACCGCTGGGGTTCTAGCGCGGGCTGGGCCGATTTGAACGGGGATGGCAACACCGACGTCTACCTGACGCACTATGTGAATTGGTCTTTTGACAACCATCCGTACTGCGCCGGCCGGCTTGGCACGCGCGATAGCTGCCCGCCGCGGCAGTTCGATCCGCTGCCGGACAGCGTCTACTTTAGCGCGGGCGATGGCAGTTTTGCCGACGCCACAGCTTTCGCTGGACTGCGTCAGGACGGCAAAGGGCTGGGCGTGCTGCTATTTGACGTCGAACCTGACGGAGACGTCGATATCTATGTCGCCAACGACACTACCGACAACTTTCTGTACATCAATGATGGGAGCGGAAAGTTCGCAGAAATCGGCATCGAGGCAGGCGTCGCTCGCGACGACAACGGGATACCGAATGGCAGCATGGGCGTTGACACATGCGATTTCAACGGCGACGGCCTGCCCGATATCTGGGTGGCGAACTATGAACGAGAATCGTTTGCGCTTTATCGCAATGAGGGGCATCATCGTTTCTTACATGTAAGCCAGCGTTTGGGCATCACCGACCTCGGAGGTCTGTTCGTCGGGTTCGGTACGGCCTGCGAAGATTTTGATTCCGACGGCGACATCGACTTTGTCGTCGCCAATGGCCACGTCATCAAGCAACCCGCTAATTCGCCTCGCAAACAGCTTCCCTTGCTAATGCAGTACGACGGGCGACGGTTCCAGCGTGCGCAGTCCGTACGCGGAAGCTACTTCGGCGATCCACATGAGGGGCGTGGCGTGGCCGTCGCCGATTTCGACGCCGACGGGGACTTGGATCTTGCAATCTCGCAGTTAGAGGAGCCGATTGTGCTCCTAGCAAATGAGTTTCACCAGAGCAACCGGTTCCTGTCGTTGAGCCTGATCGGCGTGCAATCAAATCGCGATGCGGTCGGGGCGCGGGTGGAGTTGCACCTGGACGGCAAGACGTACAACCGTCAAATCAGCGGAGGCGGGAGCTACTTATCGCATTCCGCCCGGGCTGTTCACTTTGTCTTGCCTGAAAATGACGAGCCACGAGCCTTGGTCGTACATTGGCCCACGGGGCGCGTGCAGCACTTGGACGCCAGCGCGCTAATGGGCCGAGTGACTCTATTAGAGCCGGTCCATGAAAGCGACTCTTTGCCGCGGCTTGACATTCGCAAGGCATTCCCGTGACATTATTGCAGACCAATCGCGAATTGAAGCCCTCGCTCCGGCATTTTTTCCCGCCTCTGAAATTGACATTTACGCTGGCCGCAATGAGTTCGGCAGTGATCGCGGCGTACATGTGTTTCGCTTTTGGCGTCAGTCACGACAAGTTCAAGCAGGCGCTCGCCGCCTTGGATCGCGGCGACTGGGGCGAGGTACGGCAAACCGCCCGCGAACTGAAGTCAATGCAACCATCTTCGCCCCAAGCCGCATTTCTGCGCGGCGCGATGTTGCTCGAAAAGGGCGATTATTATCCTGCACTCGATGAATTGGAGAAATCCAGGCAAGCGGCGTCGCTCGAAAGCGCCGCGCTGACGCTGGCGGGCGAAGCCTGGTATCATCTCGGCCGGCATGTCGAGGCGCAGGCCGCGTTGGTGAACGTTTTGAAACAAGAGCCCGATTCACTGGAAGCGCATCGCTGGCTGGCGGCTTCCTACTATGACTTGGGCATCATCGACAAAGCCTCGATTCATTTGAAAAGGGCGTCCGAACTCGATCCAAACGATCCTCGGCCGCTCCGGCTGCTCGGACTGATTCATAAAGACTTCGAGCAGTACGATGAGGCGATTCCTTTCTACCAGGAATCGCTACGGCGGAAGAGCAATCAGCCAGACGCGGAGGAAGTCCGGCTGGAACTGGCCGTTTGTCAGATCAAGTCCAGGCGTTATCGCGATGCCCTGGCGACGCTTGTCCATTGCTCTGGTCAGCCGGCGGCGAGCGTTTTGCATGCAGAATGCCTGCATGCGTTGGGTCAAATCGCAAGCGCCAGAGCTTTGCTTGCACGCGCTCTCAAGGACGATCCCGACAACCTCGATGGACTACTATTGCAAGGGACGTTGGAGCTTGAAGACGAGAAGCCGCAATTGGCCGTCGAAGCGCTCCGGAGCGCGATCAAGGCCCATCCAAAGGATTATACGGCCCACTTCCGGCTGGCGCAGGCGTATTCGACCGCCGGCGAACAACAGCTCTCGGAAGCGGAACACGCGGTTGCCGAAAAGATTCGCGTTGTGCGTCACGAGTTCTCGCAGCTCCATAAGGCAGCGTGGCAGCGCCCCAACGACGTGCAAGTCCGGTTACGGCTGGCCGCCTTGGCGAGGGAACTCGATAGACCGGATCTAGCCGAAGTGTGGTTGCGATCCGCAGCGGCGCTCCAGCCGCTCGACGATGCAAAGACTAAATAATCCTCGGGCATGCAGCGCATCAGTTCGCCCTGTGCCAGGAGAGATTCTCTGCAGCGCCCATCGGCCTGATGACAAGCAGTTGCGGTTTCATCGCGGGTTCCCCGCCCGACCAAGGGAACGGCCTTCAGCCGAGGCGCTAGGCGGATTAGCCGGCGCTCTCAGTCCTTGACGGTCGAAAACCGATGGACGGTCGTCTGGCGGTATGTCTCGCCCGGTTTGAGCAGCGTCGAGGGAAACTTCGGCTTGTTGATTGAATCGGGGTAGTGCTGGGCTTCGAGACACACCGCATGCCGCTGGCCGAACGTTGCGCCGCGCGACTTCAGAGTGCCATCGAGAAAATTGCCCGTGTAGAGTTGAATCGCCGGCTCCGTTGTCAAAACTTCCATCACGCGGCCGCTTTTGGGGCCAACCAGCCGCGCCGCCAGCGAGAGCCCTTCGTCCGGCTTTTTGTTGAGCACGTAGCAGTGGTCGTAGCCGCCCGGCTCTCCTTTGACTTCGGCAATCCGCGAGCCGATGGTCATCGGCTTCGTGAAATCCATGGGCGTTCCCCGGACATTTTTTAGCTCGCCGGTGGGAATCATCGTCTCGTCGACCGGAAGGTAACGATCTGCATTGATCGTCATTATTTCATCAAGAATGTCGCTTTTGCCGGCGTCGTCGAGATTCCAGTACGTGTGGTTCGTCAGGTTGATGGGAGTCGCCTTATCCGTTTCCGCCGAATAGTCGATCGCCAACTCGTTCTTGTTGTCAAGCGAGTAGACGACGGTCACGGAGAGTTTGCCGGGGTAGCCCTCTTCGCCGTCGGGACTGACGTACCGCAATTCCACGCCGACGCGGTCTTCCTTTTCCCAGGGCTTGGCCTTCCAGACGACTTTGTCGAATCCCTTCTCGCCGCCGTGCAAATGGTTGGGGCCATTGTTGGTTGCCAGACGATATTGTTTGCCATCGACGGTAAAGCGCCCGCCGGCAATGCGGTTCGCGACGCGTCCGCAGATGGCGCCGAAATAAGGATGCCCTTTCAGGTACTCGTCGAGCGTGTCGAAGCCGAGCTGCACTTCGCCCGGTTTGCCATGACGATCCGGTACGACGACCGAAGTCATAATGGCGCCGTAAGTCATGATCTTCACGGCAATCCCATGGTCGTTCTTCAGCGTATACAAATCGACCGGCGTGCCGTCGGGCAGCGTACCGAAGGAGGATTTAGTAACGGACATGTCGGGCTCCCGGGCGAAGGCAATTGCATTGATGCACAGTCCTGGGGCCAGAGGAATGGCCCAGGCCAGGCAGGGAAGCAACGCAACGATCATACGGTGCGAGCAGCGGCAATTCATGGCGTCAGTTCCTGCGGTTCGGCGGCGTGCGCCGCGAAGGATGGACCAAGAAACCTAGAATCATAGCAGCCCCTCATCGCCGCGGATCTTGTAGCCGGCCACCGTCATCGGGCCTCTGGCTGGAGCCAAATCCGTGCGAAATGAAGCGAGCCGCCACAGTCTGACCGCGCCAAACGCAGGCGTCAAGAAGCCGCGGTCGTCCCCTCAGTTTCCGCGGGCAAGCCGCGCGAAACAGGGGTCGCAAGGCGACCGTCGTCGGCGCCGCGAGGCGCGACGCCTTGCTGCAGCTCCTCGGTGCGGTTCGCACTTTTCAACGCGCGGTACTGCACAGCCCACAGGGCCGAGACGGCCAGCGCCGCGATTGCTGCAAGAATTGCCGATGGATGGCCTTGAAAGGAGAACCACAGCAGCAGAAGCCCTGAAACCGCGGCGGTAAAAGCCATAAAGCCTTTGCCGGAGACTCGCTGGCGTTGCGTCCGCTGATCGTGCGTGTCGAGTGCTGCGCGAGCATTGAGCATGGCCAGTTCGCGGAATGCCGACATGTGGCTCGTCGACTCTGCGGGCTGGGCCCGCGGCGTCATTTCGCTCGGGTCAGTGAATAGAGGTTCTGCGATGCGTGTAGGAGTCGCCTGGAGTTTCTCTGTTACGGAATAATCAGGTGCGCGGCCAGGTTCCGCTTCTGGCTGCCGATTCGAAGTCCCTCGCGCTCCTAATCGCTCCATCAAACGGGCCATATAGTCGTCGATGGAGTCTTCTTCTTCTTCCGCTGCTGGTGCTGCTGCCGGAGTTGTTGGTGCTGCCGCTTCTTCTGCTTGAGCCGCTTGCTGGGGCTCGCCGGCCGGCGCGGGAGTCGGTTCGGGAGCGGCGGGGCTTGGCGAAGGATGCGCGCCTCGTTCTTCGACGATGGGCGATTCCTGACGCGGAGAACCAACGCCGAAGCGGCTCAAAAGTTCCGACGTGCTGTGCGAACCGCCGGCCGCGGCCGGGTCACGCGCCTCGTCTCGCAACGCCGCCTCTCGTCGACGGCGTTCCTCCTCGGCGCGAGCTGCCTCCCATTCGGCGCGCTCTTTCTCCAGGAGGAGCCGCTCTTCAGTGATTTCCCCCTGCTGGCGGTTTCGCTCGGCCAGCCAGGCCGAGCGTTCTTCGGCTAGATCGCGACTTGCGGCCTCCAGCTCGTCTTGCAGGCGCACCAGCTCAGCTTCCTGCCGAGACTGCTCCTCCTTGGCTAGTGCATATCCATTCTCGGCCGTTACATTTTCGACCGGCGATGCTTGCTCCAGCGTCTGACGATGCTCCGCGACAATTTGTAGCTGAGCGTCCAGTTCCGCACGCAGCCGCACCAGTTCTTGCTCGACATCCTCGCGATTACGTCCGGCGGATTGTTCTTGCTCGGCGAGCTTGAGTTCCCATGTCTGCTGCTCGACCGCAAATTGCTCGC
>JAICIG010000284.1 GCA_025924495.1 Pirellulales bacterium
GATCGGCTCGATCGTCGCCCGCGTGCGCGGCGCAAATCACCCTGACACGGGCATGCCGACCTTTGTGCGCCTTGGCGGGATTGCCGCCGACGGACCTGCTTTCCTGGGCCCCGCCTATGCGCCATTCGATCCTAGCGGCCAGGCTCGCAAGAACATGAACCTGGTCGTCAGCGACGACCGGCTCAGCGACCGCCGCGCTCTGCTGAGCGATCTCGATCGACTGAAGAGCCAACTCGATAACGACAAGCTGGTCAACGGGCTGAACCGATTCGAGCAGCAGGCCTTCAATCTGGTGTTGGGCAATGCTTCGTCGGCCTTCGATTTGAAAGACGAAGACGCCCACGTCGTCGAAAATTATGGCAAAGGGTTAGGCGAGCAATTGCTCCGCGCGCGGCGTCTGTGCGAAGCGGGTTGCGGTTTCGTCACCGTCTCGTACGGCGGCTGGGACATGCACGGCCAAATCAAGCAGAGCATGGAACGGCGCAGCCCCGAACTCGACAAGGCAGTGGCCGCCTTTGTGCAAGACACCTATGACCGCGGCTTGTCGGACAAGATCCTGCTGGTGATCACGGGCGAGTTCGGACGCACGCCGAAGGTCAACCGTAACGCCGGCCGCGATCACTGGGCGCCGCTCAGCACGCTAGCGCTGGCCGGCGGCGGCTTGCACATGGGCCAGGTCGTTGGCGAGTCGGCGGCCAAGGTCGATGTGCCGCGTTCGACGCCGATCCGTCCGCAAGATTTGATGGCAACCATCTTTCACGTGCTGGGCATCGACCCGCGGATTCAATTTACCAACCCCGGCGGCCGGCCCACCTACATGCTGGAAGAGGGCCGCCCGATTGCAGAACTGATCTGAGCGCCCGCGATGCGGCTGCGTTGATTCCCCAGTCTGCCGCGCTGGCGGACGAAAGCGACGAGACCGCCATGGTCTTGATGGCGGTATGCGGTCGATCATCGCTCCGCGGAGAAACGATTCGCGCACGGTCGCCGACCGTCGCGGGCACTCAGGCGATTTCGCGAAACTGGATGTCGTACAGCCGGCTGTAGAGACCACAGCGGCGAACCAACTCGTCGTGAGCGCCGACATCAAGAATGCGGCCCCCCTCCATCACCACAATCCGATCGGCGAGTGCCAAAGTCGCCATACGATGGGTAATGATCACCGTCGTGCGGTGTCGGGTAAACTGTTCGAGCACCTGATGGATCAGTTGCTCGCTCTCCAGGTCGACCTGGCTGGTGGCTTCGTCAAGAATCAGCACCGGCGGATCGCGGAGGATAGCCCGGGCCAGCGAGATCCGTTGCCGTTGGCCGCCCGACAAGAGATTGCCGCGGGCTCCCACGACCGTGTCATAACCATGCTCCAACCGCTCCTCAATGAAGCGGTGCGCGTGCGCTTGTTGCGCCGCTTTGATCACTTCCTCCCGCGTGGCGTAAGGGCATCCATAGCGAATGTTTTCGTAGACCGTGTCGTCAAACAATAAAGTCTCTTGTGTGACCAGGCCGATTTGGCTGCGCAATTCGCGCAACCGCAGATCGCGCACATCGATGCCATCGAGGCAGACGCGGCCTTGGACGGGATCGAAGAACCGCGGTATCAGGTTCGCCAACGTGCTCTTGCCGCAGCCGTTGGGGCCGACGATGGCAATTGTCTCGCCGAAGGCGATACGCAGATCGACATTGGTCAAGACGGGATGACTAGGGTGGTAGTGAAATTGGATTCCTTCAAAGGCCAACTCGCGCCGATGCCGCGCGAGCGACTTGGGCCGCGGGGGATCGACAATTTGCGGCGTGCGGTCGAGCAATTGAAAGATACGATCGCTGGCTGCGGCAGCGCGTTGGATGCGGCTGAAGACTTCCGACAGCTTCCGCGCCGGATCGCTCACGCCGGCCAACAGTCCGTAAAACAAGAGCAGCGCTTCGAAACTCAGCGGCTGCTTGCACATCGGAATGCCGAACAGATGCGTCTTCTTGTTCAGCACCAGATAGGCTCCCGCCAATAGCGCCACGCAAACGGTTGCAATCCCCATCACTTCGGTCATCGGCCGCGTCAGCGAATCGTAGCGCGCGATGCGGAAGGCCTTGCGCAAGTACTTCTTGCTGACCTTGTGGAACCGCCAGCGTTCGCTCCGCTCCATCGTGAAGGCCTTGACCGCCTTGATGCCCTGGAACGTTTCTTCCAGAATGTTATAGATCTGCGACATTTCCTCCATGGCCTTGCGATTGGCCTTCTTCAGGCTGCGCGCCAGCGAACGAATCAGGTATGCCGCCAAAGGGGCCAACAAGAGCGATAACAACAGCAGCGGCCAGCAGACCCAGGCCGCCCCAATCAGACAGGCCGCCATCTTCATCGGTTCGCGGACCAGCTTGCCGAAGAAATCGCTGATGCCGGTCGACAGGCTTTCCATGTCGTACGTGAAGCGGCTCATCAATTCGCTCGTGCCGTCCTCGCCGAAGGTGGCGACGTCCATGCGCAACGTGCGGCGGTAAAACTCTTTGCGCAGCCGAAAAATGACGAGCTGCGACAAGTTGCCGACCAGGATTTGATGCGCGATGAAAAACAGGCTTTTGATCACCGTCCCGGCGAGAAGCAGACCCACGACCAGCACGAGCGTGAGGAAAGGGTCGTTGGGCAGGAATGGGTCGATGACGTATTTGCTGAGCCAATTGAAATCGCGAATGTTTTTGTGCTGGATCGCCAGATCGGCGACGAGGCGATCTTTTTTCTTGAGCGCTTCTGCGTCGGCGCTCGCCCCATAAACCCGCTTCCAATCGTCTAATTGCCGCTCAAGTTCGGCGACGCACTCAGCCGCCTCTTGGCGGCCTTGCTCGGCCCACTGCTGCAAGGAACGTCCCTTCGTCGTGACTTCGACCAAAGGATAGACAGCGCCGATATTTCCGCCCCAGAATGCGGCGACGATTACCGCGCAGATGACCGACGACACGAAGATAAACCGATGCTTAAGCGCGAGGCGCAGCGCCCTGCCGAAGTTGTTCATCCTTGAAGGTTCCGTGGCGCGAAAGCAGAAAAAGAGAAACAGCCGCCGGAGAACGACGGAGTTGGCCCGAACCTTAGCAGATTGCCATGTTTGGGCCAAGGTCGCTCAAGCCGCTTTGGCGGAGCCAATTCGGCGATTCGAGACCACAGCCCGCTCGTACTAGCCGACTGACTTTCCGGCGGCGGTCGCTCAGACGGGCAACTGTGCTAGCAATGCCAGCAATGTTTCGCTGCGCAAGGGTTTGACGAGCCGATGGTCGAATCCGGCTTCCTCGGCGCGCTGCCGATGTTCCTCCTGCCCAAAGCCCGTCAACGCCGCCAACACCGCCTTGTCGAAACCATTCAGGCTCCGCAAACGACGGGCCACCTCATACCCATCAATGCCGGGCAGGCCGATGTCGATCAGCAGCAGGTCGGGGCGATATTCCGCCGCACGCTCCACCGCAGACGGTCCGTCGTGTGCGATCTCCACCTGGTAGCCATGGTGCTTAATTAGCGATGCAAGCGTCTGCGCAACATCTCGATTGTCGTCGACCACCATCACTTTGGCTTGCCGATTCGCGGTGCGCTTCGTCGGCGCCGCCGGCAGTTCAGTGGACGCGGAGGCGGACTCGACGCAGGGCAAGCGGACGCAAAACTCGCTGCCTCGCCCCGGGCCATCGCTGAAGACTTCCACCTGCCCGCCGTGCAGTTCCGTCAAACTGCGAGTCAACGACAAGCCCAGGCCCAGTCCGCCTTCGGCATGCCGCCGCGCCAATTCGTCCTGAGCAAACATGTCGAAGACATGCGGCAGCATCTCGGCGCTGATTCCAATGCCGTTATCTGCCACGCGTACTACGACTTGATGATCCTGGCGCTCGGTCGAAAACACGATTCGCCCGCCGCTCGGCGTATACTTGGCCGCATTGATCAGCAAGTTAGAAAGAATTTGCTGCAACCGGGCCGGGTCGCCGTAGAGGCGAAGGGGTTGCTCGGGCAGACGGATATCGATCGTGTGGCGGTTCGCTTCGATCAAGGGCCGAGCGGTTTCCACCGCTTGCTGGGCTACCGCAGCCCAATCGACCAACTCACGGCGCAATTCGATGGCGCCACGACCGATTCTCGCGACGTCGAGCAAGTCGTCCACCAGGCGCTCCATGTGGCGCAGTTGACGCTCAACGATTCCCTGGGCCTCTTGATATTCGGGCGTTCGCGAATCGAGCATTCTCTTGAGCTCGGTGGCATTGGAGATGGCGCCCAGCGGGTTGCGCAACTCATGGCCGAGCAGCGCTAAGAACTCATTCTTCCGGCGGTCGGCCTCTTGCAGTTGTTCCGCCTGTTGCCGCAGCGCCTCTTGGATTTGCTCTTGGACGCGTTTCTCGCTCTCCAGACGTCGTTGCTCGAGCGCACGGAGATGTTCGTCGCGATTGTTGGCGTAAGCCACGACGCTGGCGGAAATCGCCTCGTCCAATGCCAGTCCTATCGCCAATACCTCGCGCACCGCGAGCGGGCGGCCCAGTGTGTCCTTCACGAAGTCGATTAGCACCAATCTCAGGATCTGGTAATCGCGAACCAGCTCGGGCAGCGACCAGCCCACTTGCCAGCGCTGCAGCCCGTGTTCAATCGCCGATTTGACGTGGAAATTCGCCGTGAGTTCGTCGGCTTGCAGGCTTTCGCCGATCGACTCCGTCAAGCGCACGAGGTGATCGACTAATTCCGGTTCACGGGCGCGTCCGCCATGCGGTTGATCATCCAGGGCGCGAAGTCGCCAACTTTCAACGATCGCGGAAGCGTGGCGCTGCACTAGACGGCCGAGAGCCTCGTGGCTTTCGGCCCGAATCGTTTGCGGGTCGATGGACATAGAAGATTTGATCTCAAGAGGCCCAGGCGGTACAGCCGGGGCCGGCGTGTTCCGATACTGGCTGCTTATAAGTGTCTGGCATCCGCCCGCGGCGGGTCAAGGGGGCGGGCGGGGAAAGGCTTCGCCCCCGCGGACAAAAGACGACGCCAAAGGCCCCCGGCGCCCCTAACCCCGCAGCTTGCCGGCTGCGGCGCGATCAAGTAGCCAAAGGACAGGGACGCGTTCAGGGCGTATGAGTTGAGCCGGCAGTAGATCTGGCTGGAAATCACCTTCGATGACTTCCGCGATGATCTGTGCCTTCTCCTCGCCGCCGACCAGAAAAATCACCTGGGCGGCATGATTCAAGACGGCCGGGGTCAAGGTAATACGGTAGGTATTGAACTTTTCCACCCAGGGAGCGGCGACCAATGGCGAACCGTCGCGGGGAACCGTATTGCCGGGAAAGAGCGAGGCGGTATGCCCCTCGGGGCCGAGACCTAACAACACCAGATCGAACCGCGGCAACGCGCCGGGCGAAAGCTGGAAAAACTGGCGCAGCGTCCGTTCGTACTCGGCGGCCGCCTTCGCCGCATCGGGCTCTTCCGCCGGAATACGATGCACGTTCTCCGCCGGCACGGGCAGCTTCGACAGCATCGCCTCGTCGGCCATGCGGTAGTTGCTTTGCGGATCGGTCGGCGGTACGTGCCGTTCATCGCCCCAAAAGAAATGGACCTTCTCCCAGGCTACCGCCCGGCGGAAAGGAGACTGCTCGCTCGCGAGCCGAGCATACAGCTCCTTGGGCGTCGAGCCGCCGGAGAGGGCCACCGTGAACGTGCCTTTCGCCTGAATGGCCGCTTCGGCCCGGCCAGCAAATTCTTCGGCCGCCGCTTGCGCGAGCGCGTCGCGGTCGACGACCACGTGGATGGTTGGACGGGCTACCATGTCTCGGTCTCCAACATCTTCACCTTTTCCAAGCGACGGCGATGACGCTCTTCGTTAGTAAAGCTGGCGCGGAGAAAATCGCCGACTAACTCTTTGGCCAGTTCCAGCCCGATCACCCGGGCCCCCAGCACCAGCACGTTCATGTCGTCGTGTTCCACCCCCTGGTGGGCCGAATAAGAATCGTGACAAAGTCCGGCGCGGACCCCCGGAATCTTATTGATCGCCACCGAGGCGCCAACGCCGCTCCCGCACAAGAGCAGCCCGCGATCGGCTCGCCCGTTTCGTAAGGCGAGACCTACCGCCTTGGCGTAATCGGGATAGTCCACCGACTGAGTGCTGTGCGTGCCGAGATCAATCGCTTCGTGACCTGCTGCGCGCACGTACTCGAGCAGTTTTTCTTTGAGCTCAAAACCGGCGTGATCGGCTCCGACGGCGATGCGCATGGCAGGCCTCGCTGGCAGGGGAAAAGATGCGTGACAGGTTTTCGTTGGCGGCGCCAGGCGCGCCGTTGCCAGAATATACCTTTTCAGCGCCCCGGGACGGAAGGACGAGCCGGGGCCGATCGGGAGCAAGTTGTGCCATTTTTTGCTTGACTGGTCGCCGACCGACTGCGGCGCCCTCGCTTGCGTAACTGGACGGATTGCAGCACAATTCCGGCATCCCTAGCGCTAGCGCGGCTGATCTGCCGCGGCGTCGCAAGCGCCGCGTCAGGGCCAATATTCAATGCACCCATCATCGATCGAAACTTACGATGTCCCGCGAAAAACAGATGCTCAACGCCGCTTCCGCGTACCCACCTCCGCACCCTTGTGTGATGGTCATCTTCGGCGCCAGCGGCGACTTGACCAAACGCAAATTGCTGCCCGCATTGCACAATATTGCTGCCAGCAACCTGCTGCCCGAGAAGTTCGCCATCGTTGGTTTCGCCATCGATCAGATGGACACCGAACAGTTCAGACAGCACTTGTCGGACGACATCCAGAAATTCGGCGGAAGCGAGATCGACCTGCAGGCCTGGCAGGAGCGATTCGGCAAACGGCTCTTTTACGTGCAAGGCGGGTTCGAAGATCCGCAGGCTTACGCGAAGCTGAAGGAAACGCTCGCCCAGGTCGACAAGGACTGCGGCACTGAGGGCAATTATCTATTCTATCTCGCCACGCCGCCGGCATTCTTCGCCAAGATCGTCGAACAACTGTCAGCCGCCGAGTTGACTCAGGAAGAACGCGACCGATCGCCCGACAGCAATAACGACGAGAATCAACGTTGGCGGCGCGTCATCATCGAGAAACCGTTTGGCCATGATCTCGACTCGGCCCGAAGCTTGAATCGAGAACTGGGCAAGCTGCTGCGCGAAGACCAGATCTACCGCATCGACCACTACCTGGGCAAAGAGACGGTGCAGAACATCCTGGTGTTCCGCTTTGCCAACGGCTTGTTCGAGCCGATCTGGAACCGGCAATATATCGACCACGTCCAGATCACTGTGGCAGAAACCGTCGGCGTCGAACATCGCGGCGGTTACTACGACAAAGCCGGCGCCTTGCGCGACATGGTGCCGAACCATATTTGTCAGTTGCTCGCGCTGATCGGCATGGAGTCGCCCACGTCGTTCGACGCCGAGGTGGTGCGCGACGAGAAGACAAAGCTGTTGCGCGCGGTCCATCCGCTCGACGAAGAGCACGTGCTCACGCAGGCGGTGCGCGGCCAGTATGGCCCGGGAACGGTCGATGGAGAGCGTGTTGCCGGATACCGCGAATCGCCGAACGTCAAACCCGACTCGCGCACCGAGACCTTTGTGGCGCTCAAATTGATGGTCGATAATTGGCGCTGGGCCGACGTGCCGTTCTACATTCGCACAGGCAAGTGCCTGCCGGAGCGCATGACTGAGGTTTCCATTCAGTTCAAGCACGTGCCGTTCATGCTGTTCCGCGATACGCCGGTGGAAAATTTGGAAGCAAACATCCTCGTATTGCGCATCCAGCCCGACGAAGGGATCTCGCTCAAGTTCGAAGCCAAGCTGCCGGGCGTCGGCATTCAGACGCGCACCGTGAGCATGGACTTCCGCTACGAAGATCACTTCGGCGGCACGCCGATTACCGGCTACGAGACCTTGCTGTATGGCTGCATGCAAGGCGACCCGACGTTGTTCTTGCGCGCCGATTTCGTCGAAGCCGGCTGGAGCATTGTGCAGCCGATTCTGGATGTTTGGGGTTCGTTGCCGGCGCGTAAGTTTCCCAATTACGCTGCCGGAACGTGGGGCCCTAAAGGCGCTGAAGAACTGCTCGAGCAGGACGGGCGCCGCTGGCGAAAACTGTAGGGTGAATGGCGCTGCGTCGCAAGCCGTCAGGCGACGTCAAGCAGTAACCTCTAATAGCATGCAGGGTCTCGTGTCCGCACGCAGCCGCCCTGTTTGCGCCCGTTGGCTGACAGCCTGCCCGCCGAGGC
The DNA here is from genome assembly GCA_025924495.1 of Pirellulales bacterium. Next base: position 8,202 of record JAICIG010000284.1, read on the forward strand.
GGCTTGCCCGTTCGGTTTCGATCGCCCTTTACCCGGGTTACAATAAAACCTCGCTTTTCGCCTCTATCGGGCTGGCAAGCAGAAGCCACGGAAAAACACGGTCGGAACACGGAAAGAAGTATGAAATAAAAGAGCGGGATGAAGGCCGAGGGGAGTTGATCTTCAAATCATTCTTCCTCCCTCCTCCCTTCCGTGCCATTTCGTGTTCTTCCGTGGCTAATTCATCCAGGGCAAGCGGCAATGGAGCTTTTGCACAAGGAGATCACCAAACAGATCATCGGAGCGGCCATCGAAGTTTGGAAGGAGCTGGGATATGGATTTCTGGAGAAAGTTTATCAGAAGGCGATGAAGGTCGAGTTGGAACTGCGAGGGATCAAGGCCGAGACGGAATCGCAAATCAAGGTCTATTACAAGCGGCAGTTAGTTGGCAATTACCAAGCCGACTTATTGGTGAATGACTGCGTTATCGTCGAGCTGAAAGTGGCCGACAAGTACAACTCGCTCGATGAGGCCCAACTGCTGAACGAACTCAAGGCAACCGGCATCAAAGTCGGCCTCTTGATCAACTTCGGACGGCACAAGGCCGAGTTCAAAAGGTTCGTCTATTGAGCCGTCGAAGAACCTGCCGCCTGGCGGAGAGAAGCCACGGAAACACACGGAAGGAACACGGAAAAGAAAAAGAGAACAGTGGGATGGAAGAGTGAGACGAACGACGAGGGAAGACGATCTCCAAACAACTCTTCAGCATTCCTCCTTTCCGTGCCCTTCTGTGTTTTTCCGTGGCTAAATAAAAACATGAGAGAAGTAGCCATGCCGCTCGTTCGCAATTTGCCAGCGCTCTTTGTCGTTCTGGCGCTCGCCGCCGTGGCGGCGGCTGCTGACGGCAATCGCCTGGTTTATCTGGATGAGAGCGATCCGTATTGCCCGTCGCTCGAATTCCCGAAGCTGGTCACGCCGCAGTGGATTGGCGAAGAGGGGGTCGAGGCCGTCGTCGTGCTGGCGATCGACGATATGCGCGGGCACGAAAAGTGGGAGGCCTACTTGCGGCCGATTCTGGATCGGCTGAAGCAGATCGACGGCCGGGCGCCGGTCAGCATTATGACCTGCCAGATCGATCCCAAGGATCCGCACCTGCAAACCTGGCTCAAAGAAGGGCTCAGCCTCGAGTGCCATACCTACGACCATCCTTGCCCGCTGCTCGGCAAGAGTGATTTCGCCAAGGCCAAGGGCACGTTCGACCGCTGCGTCGACCTGCTCAATCAGGTCCCGGGCAACCGTCCGACCGCCTTCCGCACCCCTTGCTGCGATTCGCTTAACACGGTCAGCCCGCGCACCTACGCCGAAATCTTCAACCGCACGACCCCTACCGGGCATTTCCTCACCATCGACAGTTCGGTATTCAACGTCTTCACCTCGAACGATCCGCAACTGCCGCGCAAACTCGTGCTCGACGACCGCGGCCAGGACCGCTTCCGCAAGTACGTCCCTTACGATCGCTCGTTCGTCAACACGATCGAGAACTATCCGTACCCTTACGTCATCGGCCGGCTCTGCTGGCAGTTCCCCTGCAACGCCCCGAGCGATTGGAGCGCGCAGCATCTGCAGAAGCCGAACAACCCGTTGACGGTGGCCGACATGCAAGCGGCCATCGACGCCACGGTGGTCAAGCAAGGCGTGTTCAACCTCGTCTTCCATCCGCACGGCTGGATCCGCAACGACCAGGTGATCGAGTTGATCGACCACGCGGTCGCCAAGCACGGCAAGCGGGTCAAGTTCCTCACCTTCCGCGAGGCGCAAGACCGGCTCGACCAGCACTTGCTCGCCGGCCAGCCGCTGCGGGCCGCCAATGGGCGGGACAACGGCGTGCGCATCGTCGACCTGAACGCCGACGGTTATCTCGACGTCGTCATCGGCAACGAGAAGCTGCGACACACGCGCATCTGGTCGCCCGATAAAAACGAATGGCTCGCGAGCGAGTTCCCCGCCGCGCTCGTCTCCGTCGCGGAGAATGGCGACCGCCAAGAGACCGGCGCACGCTTCGGCATGGTCGGCGCCTCACAGCAAGTCGTCTGCTTGCTGCGAAATGAATCCACAGCCGGCGCCTGGCAGTTCGACGGCAACGGGTGGCGCGA
>JAICIG010000285.1 GCA_025924495.1 Pirellulales bacterium
GCACTCGCCGGCGCAAAACCCGGTGGCTAGTGCGCGCGACCGACAAACTTGCGCATGGTTTGATCGTGGGAGGCGGAATCGGCACGATCGTCGCCGTCTCGATGGTTTGCGTGTTCCTGTTGTGGGTCGTGGTGCCCTTGTTTCAGCCGGCAACTGTCGAAGGAATCGAGACAATGCCGGCCGATTGGGGCGGACGCAAGTTGCTCCATTTGGCAGTGGATGAATACCAAGGCGCCGCTTGGGCGTTGCTTGAGAACGGCACGCTGGATGTGTTCCGGATCGACGGCGATGATCGGGCGTCAATCGAAAATCGCAATCTCTTTCCTGACGGCCCGGAGCTGACCTGCGCTGCTTTCTCTTTAACGAGCGACGACGTGGCGGTTGGATTTGCGGATGGCTCGATCCGCCTGGGCACGATCGGCTTTCGCACGCACTTCGTGGAAGAGCAGCAATTGAACGGCGCCGCGAGCGGCCTCAAGCCCGGCGAGTCAATGCTGATCGACAAGGGGCTCGTGGAACGTACGCCTGAAGGCCAGCTCCGCCGCCAGGAGATCGCTGTGAAGTTTGGAGAACCGCTGGCCAGCGGTTCTTCCGCCGCCATTACTGATCTGGATCTGACCGTTCGCACTGCCGGGCCGCTGCTATGCAGTCGTTCGCGGGACGGCGAATTGCGGTTCCATGCACTTAAGCTGGTCCGCAGCCTTGAATCGGACGAAAAGACGTACCAATTGCGCAGCGTTGTTTTGCCGCAAGACAAGGTCAACGCAAACTCGGTTCCTCTGCGCGTGTTGATCTCGGGTGTCGGCGATAATGTTTTCGTCGCCTGGCGCGACGGCCGTTTGCTGCGTTACGACGTAAGAAACGCAAGGAAGCCCGTGCTGGCCGAAGAACTCGATCTGACGCCCGAATCCGACATCGAACTGACCGCCCTGGAATTCATGATCGGCAAGACTACCCTGGCGGCCGGAGATTCGCTCGGGCGGGTCACCGGCTGGTTCCGCGTGAACGCGGAAAAAGCGGCCGACGGCGGGAGCGGCGGAACTTACATGGCCGCCGCTCACCAATTGCCCGCTGAAGGGAGTGCGGTCGTATCCCTAGCGCCTTCCGCGAGAAGCCGCATGCTAGCGGCGGGATACGCCGATGGACAAATACGACTTTATTACCTGACTAACGACAACTTGCTTCTTGAGACGTCGGCCTCGGTCGAGAAGCCTTTTCGCTCATTGACCATTTGTCCCAAGGACGATGGGATTTTCGGCGCCGCGTCCGACCTGCTGTGCCTGTGGCGGATGAAGGCCACTCATCCCGAAGTCACGCTGCGATCGCTATTCTTGCCGGTTTGGTACGAAGGCAATGAGCGGCCTACCTACGACTGGCAGTCCTCGGGCGGCACCGATGATTTCGAGCCGAAGTTGGGCTTGATGCCGTTGGTGTTCGGCACGCTCAAAGTGACGCTTTACTCGCTCTTATTCGGCGTGCCATTGGCGCTGTTGGCAGCGGTTTATACCAGCGAATTCTTGCCCCCCAGGGCCCGCACACGGATCAAACCGACGATCGAACTGATGGCTAGTCTGCCGAGCGTAGTTCTCGGCTTCGTCGCGGCGCTGGTGCTGGCGCCGCTGGTGGAAGGCATCTTGCCTGCCATCCTGACCTCGCTGGTCACGGTGCCTTTCGTATTGCTGCTGGGGGCGTTTCTTTGGCAGGCCTTGCCGTCGACGACGCGACTGCTGCTTGGGCACTACCGCTTGCTGTTTATGTGCCTGGCGATTCCGGCAGGCGGGTGGTTGGCATGGCGATTGGGGCCGCTGGTTGAACGTCTGCTGTTTGCCGGCGACCTCAAGGCTTGGCTGGAAGATGCTCAAGGCGGCGCCGCCGGCGGTTGGATGTTGCTGCTCGTGCCGCTGGCAAGCGTCGCGACAGCGTACTTGCTGGCGAGTTACGTGCAACCCTGGCTGCGGCGTCGCTCCGTGGCCTGGAGCGAGGGGCAAATGGCCGCGGCGGAACTGGGTAAGTTCAGCGCCGCCGTCGCTTTCATGCTGACGCTTGCGTTAGCGGTCTCGTGGTTGTTGTCCGCACTTGGTTTCGATCCGCGCGGCTCTTACTTGGGCGCCTACAATCAGCGCAATATGCTGATCGTCGGCTTTGTCATGGGCTTCGCGATCATTCCGATCATCTACACGATTGCCGAGGACGCGCTGTCTTCGGTTCCACAACATCTGCGTTCAGCCTCGCTTGGCGCCGGCGCGACTCCCTGGCAGACGGCGACTCGGATTATCATACCGACTGCGATGAGCGGGCTGTTTTCAGCAATCATGGTCGGACTGGGACGCGCCGTGGGCGAAACGATGATCGTCCTGATGGCGGCTGGCAACACTCCAGTCATGGATTGGAACTTGTTCAATGGCGGCCGATCGTTGTCCGCTAACATCGCCGTCGAACTGGCTGAGGCAGTGCGCGACAGCACGCACTATCGCACGTTGTTTTTTGCCGCGTTGGTCTTGTTCTGCTTGACGTTTGTGCTGAATACCATCGCGGAAAACGTCCGGCAGCGGTTCCGCAAGAGGGCCTTCCAGCTATGAGCCTCCAGATGGCCGATTCGGCTCTGGCAGCATCTGCCTCGACGCCGGCACAGCCCCCGGCACGTTGGCGGCGGCGCCGCACGTCGCTCAGTGCTCATGGCGAACCAATGGTCTGGCTGACCGGCGGAGCGCTTGCCGCGGCGCTATTAATGATTGTCGTGCTGCTAGGTTGGATTCTTTGGGAAGGAACGGTTACGTTCTGGCCCGGCCCGGTCGTGCTGCTCAAGACCATGGATGGCGCATCACATTTGGGCGAAGTGACGCGCACCGAAACTTTTCGCCCGGAGCACGGTGTCTTCGAAGAATATGAGCCGAAGGTATCCGAAAAAGCGCAGGCGATTGTCGAGGCGAATCACGGCCTGGCCCAACGGCGTTTGGTGCGAACCGGAAACTTCGAGCTGAAAGGCACACACTTCGACTGGGTCCCCGACTATCTCATCACGTCGGAGGAATTGCCGGCGTGGGCGTTGGTCGTCGAGCGCATGGCTTGGGGCAGATTTTACGGCGTTCCTCAGGCGTTTCTGATCGACGACAAAGAAGTCGCGAAAGCTCCCGAAGAGTCGTGGACGAATTATCTCCGTTATCATTCCGAGGTCTGGCAACGCAACCGTCAATACGATCGCCTCGAAGACCAAATCGGTCGCGTCAATGGCGAGGTGAGCGAAGCGCGGCTCCGGCTGCGTGGAATTGAACTCCGCCAAGGAAGAAACTCGGCGGCGTGGGCCGAAGCGAACCGGCAATTAGCTGAAATTCATGCCGAGGCGGACCAGAAAGCGGAAACGCTACGTCGGGAAATTGCAGAGTTACAGCGTGAAAACGCTCGATACGCTCTGCGTTTGACGACTGCTCAAGGGCAAGATGCGACGCTCCAGTTGGCCGACATCGTCAGAGCTTATCCAGCGAATCAGTTGACATGGGGCGACAAGCTGGGCGTGTTTTTCTCTCGTTGGGGCGAGTTTTTGACTCAAAAGCCGCGCGAGGCAAACAGCGAGGGCGGCGTATTTCCGGCCATCTTCGGCACGGTCGTCATGACGCTGGTGATGACGCTCGCCGTCGTGCCGTTCGGCGTGCTGGCGGCGCTGTATCTGCGAGAGTATGCCAAGGGGGGAGTTATTGTCAGTGCGGTGCGAATCGCCATCAATAACCTCGCCGGCGTGCCCAGCATTGTGTTTGGCGTCTTTGGCTTAGGGTTCTTCTGCTACAGCGTCGGCGGCTTCATTGACGGCGGCGCCTCGCGGCCCTGGCAGCCTCCGGCATGGTTCGTATTGTTCGGCGCGACGCTGGCGGCGCTCGTGGCAGCGGCGCTCATCTCCGCGATCGGCTTTCGTCCTGGCGCCAATCGGCAGCGGCTGTTTGGTTCACTGGCTGTGACGTTGTGGCTGAGCGCCGCAGCGCTGTCCGTGGCGGCGCTGGCGACGACTCCTTATTTTCATGGTTTTTTCGAGGCCCGCTTGTCCGAGGGAAGCCCGACTTTCGGCAAGGGAGGCTTAATCTGGGCTTCGCTGACGCTCGCTCTGATGACCTTGCCCGTCGTGATCGTTGCAACGGAAGAAGCGCTGGCGGCGGTGCCCCGATCGATGCGCGAAGGTTCCTTCGCGTGCGGCGCCAGCAAGTGGCAAACCATCCGCCGTATCGTGTTGCCGCGGGCGATGCCTGGTATCATGACGGGCATGATTCTGGCTATGGCGCGCGGGGCTGGCGAAGTGGCGCCGCTGATGCTGGTTGGCGCGGTGAAGTTAGCGCCTGAATTGCCGCTCGACGGAACTGCGCCGTTTTTGCATCCTGAACGGAGTTTTATGCACCTCGGCTTTCATATTTTCGATCTTGGTTTTCAAAGCCCCAACAGCGAGGCGGCCAAGCCCATGGTTTTCACCACGACGATGCTGCTGATTGCCATCGTCGCCGTGTTGAACCTTGCGGCGGTGCTGGTCCGCTCGCGCTTAAGCCGGCGATTCGCCTCGAGCCAGTTCTGATGATGGAATACACCACGCCAACCTCGCCGGCGCCGAATGCCCCTTCGACCAAGACCGCGGGAGCGCCTGCCGAAAGAGAGCATCCCGCCTCGCGCGGCCGGCGCGTGCCGATCATGGGCCGATTGGAGGCCATCGCTCGCGGCGAGAGCATCCCCACCGAGACCCATCCGGCGCTGGCGGCCGCCGAAGCAGTGCTCGAGATCGAAGATTTTTGTCTCTGGTATGGGCACAAGCAGGCTTTATTCGACGTTGCGCTTCGCATTCCCCGCGGCAAGGTGACGGCGCTGATCGGTCCTTCGGGATGCGGCAAGTCGACCCTCCTGCGCTCCGTCAATCGACTCAACGATTTGATTGACACCGTTCGCGTGTCGGGCAACATGCGGCTCAATGGCGATCCGATTTACCACACCCGGGTCGACGTCATTGAACTGCGGAAGCGCATGGGGATGGTATTCCAAAAGTCGAATCCGTTTCCCATGAGCATCTATGAAAACGTCGTCTATGCGTTGCGGATCGACGGCGAACGAGATCGCCGCGTGCTTGATGAGGTCTGCGAACGAAGCCTGCGCGGAGCGGCGCTGTGGGACGAAGTCAAAGACCGCTTGCACGAAAGCGGTCTGAGTCTCTCCGGCGGCCAGCAGCAACGGCTCTGTATCGCACGCGCCATTGCCGCCGAACCCGAGGTGTTATTGATGGACGAACCTTGCTCGGCGCTGGACCCCATCGCTACTGGAAAGATCGAGGATCTTATCCGGGAATTGCGCGGCTCGTACTCGGTGCTGATCGTCACCCACAACATGCAACAGGCATCGCGCACCAGCGACTACACTGCCTTTATGTACCTGGGCCGCGTCCTGGAATACGGGCCCACGCAGGATATTTTTACGAAACCCTATCTGAAAGACACCGAAGACTACGTGACAGGCCGATTCGGATAGAGGCGGACTTTTGGTCCCTCCACGGTGGTTGGCCGCCTTGAGGAGGCCAATTCGAAAAAGGCGGCAGTGAGGCCCTTGGCTGCCGGTCTTCTGCCGGGACGCGACATTCGGAACCAATCGGCGAGCTTTGCGTCTAATCCTTGCGCCGTGGGCCGTTCGTGCACGAACCGAGTGCTAGGGCACCGGGATTTAGCCACTAAAGACCCGCATCGCGTGCCGACGCAGTCCGGTCTCCGCAAGACGGATGTCCTTGCATCAGGACAAGTTACCACTTTTGGGGAAGCCATCAGGGTTAGAACGCGTTGCCACGAAATCGTGCATTGCCCATAATTGACGATCTGCGTTCAGTTTACATCCGCATTTCCAACCCGCCCGGATCGCGAGGGGCCTGCCATGGCTGAAACTTTCAATCCATATCGTGCTTGGCTAGGGGTGGTTTCCGACGCCGTCCCGCCGACCCACTATGAGTTGCTAGGCATCAGCCCACGGCGTGCCGACGCTGAAACCGTCGCCGAAGCGTTCCGCCGGCAAATGAGTCGCTTAAACCCCCACATCGCAGGGGAGCATGGCGCGGCCGCGCAAAAGATCGCCGCAGAACTCGCGAACGCTCGCGTGGTTTTGTTGACTCCGACCACGAAACGATCTTATGACGCGGAACTGGCCGCCCGAGCGCAGTCGGTTCCTTCAGGCAATATCTTGGAAAAGCCCGCGGCGCAGACTTCCGCGGCCGATTCCTTGTTGCCCCCACCGGCAGGCCCGGTCAATCAGGCTCAACCATCGGCCACTCTCGTGACGCCGCCAACGTCAGTTCAATCAGCCGTTCAACCGCCAGCCAACCAACCGTTGCCGCAAGGAGCAGCGGCGCCTGTTTACCCCAACTTGCCGCAAGCCACCGGGTATTTCCAACCGCAGCCCTACGGCCAGGGTTATGCTCCCGCCTATCCTGTGGGCGCAGCGCCCCAGGCGGCGCAGGCCTATCCGTATGGCCAGCCCTATGCGGCCGCTCCTCAACCGGTTTATGCGAGCCCACAAGGCTACGCGCCGCAGGCTGTTCCCGGGTATCCGGCGGTGCAGGCCCCGATGGCTTCGGAGCCCCAACCACAGATTCCCATCGCGCCGATTTCATCCGGCGGGTCGTCTGCATTATCGAGAAACGCCGCCCGAAAGCGTTCTTCGCCGGTTCCAATGCTTATAGGGATTGCTATCGCGGGCATCGCGGTGGTGGCTGGCGTGATTTACTTCGTTAAATCGGAATCGGAGCCGCAGACCATCGCCGGGGTCTCCTCGAACTCCGTGCCGTCTCAGGCACGTCCAAACGACCCGAGGGCCGATGGACCGACCAATGGATCCGAGAAACTTGAACCCCGCGATCCGAATCGATTCAAGTCTGGCGCAGTCTCGCCTTCCACGACGCGAAAGCGTAACCCAGAAGAGAAACTGTTCGTCGACGAACCGGAAGCCAAAGCCACGGTAGACGCCGTCGACGCCAGCGGCAATTCGACGAAGCCCAGAATCTCAATGCCTGAGCCCATGGCCAAAAAAGAAAAGCCGGCGATGGACAAGCCCGACTCGGAGAAAGCGGAAAAGTCTGCGGCTCCCACAACCGCCAAGAACCCGAGCGTTCCCGAAGCGCCTGCCGAAAGCCCCGATGACAAGGCAGCGATCGAAGCAGCCTTGAAGGCGGCCCGCAAGGCATTGGCCGACCGCGATCTTGCCGAGGTCGAAATTCAGCTCGCTCAAGCGACACTCGTCGCCGTTTCGCCGGAGATGTTGGAAAGGGTCGGGCAATTGAAACTTTTGGCTGAATATGTCAGTCAATTCTGGGACGCGGTGCACCAGATGCTGCCGAAGCTCGAAGCCGCCGAAACGTTCGAGGTCGACGGCGAACAAATTAGCGTTGTCGAAGCTTCCTCGGAATTGATCATCATTCGAGCAGCCGGAAAAAATCGCGAGTATAAGTTCCCGAAACTTCCGTCCAAGCTCGCCGAAGCGTTGGCCAAGCGCTGGCTGGACAAAGATAGTGCAGTATCTTTGGTCGTGCTCGGCGCTTTCGAAGCGGTCGACCCTAAAGGCGATCGCCAAGAGGCCCGGCGTCTGTTTGAACGAGCCCAGCTCGGCGGCGTAAACGCGAAACCACTGCTCGCGGAACTGGACGCCCGGCAAAAACCTGCCCAAGAATGAGCCATCCAGTCTGAACGCTTATTTCGACGGTTGCATTTCTTCCGCCGAGAGCCGGCGATACTTGATGTCGCGAAGCGCTGCCGTCGTGCACCAAGAGGCGATTCCTAACGGCTTCGAGCGTTCAACCTCCAAACGGATCGAAAGCTTGCGGTCCTTCGTATCGGCGTCAACCGCCTGCTTATCGTCAATCCAGGCCTGACTGCGTTCTTTCGTCACGCGCAAGCGTATGCGGTACCAAACGCCGCGTTTGAAAGTCATGGTGCGGGTCGTGTCGTTGTGCGCAGCATCCTGGCCATCGAGGCTCGAAAGTCCGACCACGCTGCCACCCCAGCCCCCGACAATCAAGCTGCATGGCGACGCGCCGACCGGGAAAGTAAGACCGCAAAAGAAATCAGTCCCGTCGACGCGCATGGCTTCCAGGCTGAGTTCATAATCGAGCTTCGGAAAGTCTTTGGTCCACGTCACGCCGTTGCAGCCGTCGGCAAAACCGATGATGAGCCGGCCGTCTTCGACCTCAATATCATCCGTGCCGCCAAATTCGCTCGGCTTCCAGCCGCCTAGAGTTTTGCCATCGAACAGACTCTCCCACTTGGCGTCAGCCGTACTCGCGGGCTCGGCCGCCCCCAGCAAGCCATTCATCCAGGCGAAGCCGGCTACCAGACACGCAGAAACCGCCGAATAGGACAAGCTGGAGCATCGCATGAATGTTAATTCCTTTAAACTGCTTTGCGGCCGCAGCACGCGCAAGGCCGCGGTTTTCGGGCGTTCAGAGTCTAACATGGAAGCCAGTCGACTGCGAACGTTGCGTTCGTCCATCGCGGTCTACGGCGGCGGACGCTTCTGAGTCTGGTTTGCAGGATTGCGCGGGCGCAGCAGCGAGAGCAGCATCAGTGCAGCGATGAAAACCGGCGCCAGCTTGAACAGCGCGGGCAGCAAGCGCGCTCGAAAGGTCGCCAAAATCAGCACGGCGATGATCACGCCCAGGGCCACCTTGCTCTTGACCTGCCGCACTTGCGGCAACGCCAGCCAAAGCACGGCCAGAACGAGGCCAACGCGCAGGCATGCGGCGGCGATTGGCTCGCCGCCATAACCGGAAAAGTGGCTGGCCGCTCCGGCGATGAGCAGCACCAGAGCAAGAATTCCAACCAGGGGCCGATGCATGGTTCGATTATGCGAACGGCCCGCCGGCAGTGCAAGGTTGAAGTCGCCAGGCACTCGGCGGAGTTACCCGGTAAATCGGTGCATGGCAACCGACTTAAGCGCCTTGAGATCGACTTTGCCGGTTCCGAGCACCGGGATTTCGTCCACCTGATAGAAACTGTCAGGCGAGGGAATCCAAAGATTAGGCAAACCGGCTTGGCCGAGCGCCTTACAAATCTCATCGGGCGTCTTTGCCAGCGGCGTATGCAAGACCACGATCCGTTCGCCCTTCTTCGAGTCGGGGACTGCCGTCACCGCCACTTTTAATTCGTCTTCGCCAGCGGCGATGATCTTCTGCAATTGTTCTTCAATTTTCACATGCGGCACCATTTCGCCGCCGATTTTCGAGAAGCGGCTCTCGCGGCCCGTTATCTGAATGAATCCGTCATCGTCGATTGTGGCGATGTCGCCGGTCACGTACCAACCATCGCGAATTACTTCCGACGTCAAATCCGGCCGCCCCAAATAGCCTTGCATGACATTGGGGCCCTTGATCCACAACATTCCCTCCTGGTTCGCCCCGAGGGTCTCGCCCGTTTCGAGATTCACGACCTTGGCCGTCACGCCTGGAATCGGGCGCCCGACGGTCCCCTCTTTGCGCAAGATCTGCGTGGTCGCAGCCGCCCGACTCTCGGGAATGTTGACCGCCACCAGCGGCGAACATTCCGTCGCGCCATAGCCTTCGACAGGTCGCAAACCGAATTTAGCTTCGAAAGCATCGCACATATCGCTGTGCAGTTTTTCGGCGCCCGCGACGGCCACGTCCATGTTGGCGAATTCTTCAGGCTGGCAGCGCTTCAAATAGAACCGTAGGAAGGTAGGCGTGGCGATGATAATCGTCACGTGGTGCTTGCGGCACATCTCGCCGATGTGCTTCGCGTCGCGAGGGTCGAAATGGTACACGCCTTTCGGCGGCAGCGTGAGCACCGTCCAGAGCGTCGTGGTGTAGCCGAACGAGTGAAAGAACGGCAGCACGCCGGCCACAACGTCTTCGTCGTTCAGCCTCACGATTTGATCGATCGCCTCGACGTTGGATTGTACGTTGCGATGCGAAAGCATCACGCCCTTGGGTTCGCCGGTCGAGCCTGACGTAAAGATCACTGTCAGCAAATCGTCAGGCTGGATGCGCGTCAGCCCCAGCCAACGATCGAGCACCGCCAAGGGAGTCGCGTAAACCTGCGCGGCGGCAACCAGTTTGTCGACCGCCGTCACCTTGTTGCGAAGGTCCTCTAACAAAACTAGCTCAGCATCAAGCTTGAGATTCAGTTTTTCGACGACGCGGCGGCTCGTCAGAACGTGACGAATGCCGCATTGTCGGATACAGGAATTCATTACTTCAGCCGGCATCGTGTAATTCAGATTCACCGGAATGCGCCCGGCCAATGGGGGCGCCGCATTCGCGAGCGCCCCGCCCACAGAAGGCGGCAGCAACACGCCAACGA
>JAICIG010000286.1 GCA_025924495.1 Pirellulales bacterium
CCGCCGAACAGCACATCCGCGTGCTCCTCGCGGCCGGCGCGGACGTGCGCGTGAAGTCGCCCGAGGGATACACCGCTCAGGCCTTAGCCGAGTCGAAATACGGCCCGGAGGTAGCGAAGCTGCTGGAGCCGAGGTGACGTTCCCGTTCACGTGGTCCGGAACTCGACGCAACCGAGCCGCTGCTTCATCAACTCTCATCCACAAGATTTGACAATAGCTGGCGTGTCCCTCGCGGAGAGCATTATGAACGACTGGTTAAAAGAACACAACAAGCGGGTGAAAGAGCACAACAGGCAAGTGGAAATACGGCATATCCGCGCGTTGGAGCAGTCGGAGGGAGGCGCCGCGACCGCGCTAGGCGCGGCGGTGCGATACGGGCTTGTTGAGGAGATACTGCGATTGCTAGACGCTGGCGTGGACGTCAACGCGAGGCGCGAGTATGACGGCATTACGCCGCTCATGCTGGCATACGCCCCCAAGATCGCCAAGTTGCTCATCGACCCTGGCGCCGACGTGAACGCCAGGTGCGATCGGGGCAAAACGACGCTGCTTTGTTTTTTGGGCGGTTTGGTGGGCAAGCGCACCGCCGAACAGCACATCCGCGTGCTCCTCGCGGCCGGCGCGGACGTGCGCGTGAAGTCGCCCGACGGGCGCACCGCTCAAGCCCTGGCCGAGGCGAAATACGGGCCGGAGATAGCGAAGCTGCTGGAGCCGAAGTGAAACACCGCGGAACGCGGATCGGTCTTCGTATATCGATATCATTCTCGCCGCCAAAGGAAACGCGAGGCTCGGATTGGCAATTCTGCCCAGGAGCATTTTAGGTCTCTTGTAACGGTGCTATGGCATGAACGACTGGTTAAAAGAAACGAATTGGCAAGCGATTGTCAGACACATCCGCTCATTGGAGCAGCACGGCCATAGTGCGGACGCGTTGGGCGAGGCAGTAAGGCATGGAATCGCGGATGAGATTGTGCGACTAATCGAAAGCGGTGTTGACGTCAATTCAAGAGGCGCGAATGGCTTGACCCCCCTCATGTTTGCAAACACCCCCAAGGTCGCCAAATTGCTCATCGACCATGGCGCCGACGTGAACGCCAGGTGCGATCGGGGCAAAACGCCGCTGCTTTGGTTCTTGGGCGGCTTGGTGGGCAAGCGCACCGCCGAACAGCACATCCGCACGCTCCTCGCGGCCGGCGCCGACGTGCGAGTGCAGTCGATTGAGGGAGACACCCCTCAGGCGCTTGCTGAGGAGAAGTACGGCCCGGAGATAGCGAGGCTGCTGGAGCCGAAATAGAGCGGGACTGCCCGGCCGCTGGCGTCGCGCCGATTGACGCCGTTCACGCAATCGCAATCGATGCTGCTACGTGACTTTCAGCAGCTCTTCTTCCTCGAGGCCGTCGGGCATTTCGCCGCCGACGATATGGCTGTACCCACAGCCAACCGCAAATGACGGGATACCGAGCAAGCGCGCAAGATCATCGTGCCGCTGGATCGCAAAAATATAGTCGCCGTCCGCGATTGAGCTTCGCAGGGTTTTCTCCACTCCATCAATGTCATTGGCTCCGAATGCGCTGCAAAGCTTTCGCGCGTCGCCGCCTTGGGGAGAGGAGGGCGCCGTGGCGTCTGAATTGAAATATCCCGGCGTTGAGTCGTATTCGTCGGCCAGTTCGCCATCGACGCAAAGCTGATACCACAGGATATCGTCATCGTGGTTGAGCACCGACAACACCGCGCAGCGCAGCTCTCGCGATAATTGCGCCGCCAATGCGCTGACGGCCTCTCCATTTTGCTCCGATTCTTCCTCAAAGGCAACGACGCAGCCATGCTCCTCGGGCGTGACATAGGCGGCTCGGCCCGCCAACGCCTTCGCAACGTCCCGCTGATTCGGGCCTCGCAACGTGTAATTCACATAGAAGTTGCCCATAGCACGGTCTCCCTAGAGTGGGCCGCCAGCTGCGGCTCCCTGCCTGGCGGCGATGGCGCAGTCGCCGACCTTCCGTACAATAACGTGCGGTGCCCACAAGATCAAAAACTGGATCGCCATGAACGTCCAATGACGGATAGTTTTCTCGATCCGCGGGACTTCCCATCAATGACGTTGTGGAGTGAATTTGACATGGGCTCGTCTCGCTCTGGAGCGTATCACCATGCCTGCGACGTTTATGAACATAAAGGGCGTGACGTTCGCGTACTGGAAAGGACGTGGACGCTTATAGGGTATATGCTGTTTCCCGAAGGCGAGGCGCATCGTCAGACGCTGGATGCTGGCGGGACATGGGCGTCGCTGGCTTGAAGAATGCCGTGCATCAACAGTCGCCTCGCCGCTCGCGTCAATTTGGCTAGGCCGCCGATCGCCCCTGGCGCCGACGAGTGATCGAATGTCCGTGTCAATTAAAAACTGGCAAGCAATCCCCGTGATCCACTTAACTTCCGCCCAACGTGTTCTGCTCGCCGAATGCATCCACGAAGTCAGTTCGTTTAATCCCATCCCTACGCGCTATGAAGACTTCGCCGTCCAGATGGGCGATGCGATGTTCGACTATCATCGCGGCCGCGGCAGCGAGATCGGTGGGGCGATGCAAGTTTTCGGCCGCGTGCGCGAACTGAAGATAATCCCCACGTTCGGCGCGCGCGGCATCACCTCCGGCGGAACGATCCCCGCCGCCGATTTCAAACGCATAACCGAGGAGTTTCTTCGCGAGCTGCGACAGGCCGGGCCGGTCGACGCCGCCTACTTCGCCCTGCACGGAGCGATGGCCGCCGAAAACGAGGACGATCCCGAGGGCTATCTGCTGGCCGAGGCCCGTAAGATTCTCGGCGAGCGAATTCCAATCGTCGCCTCGTTCGATCTGCACGGCATTTTGACCGACCGGATGCTCGAGCATACCGACGCCATGGTCGTCTATCACACTTATCCGCATGTCGATTTCCGCGAGACGGGCGAACGAGCCGCCCGGCTGTTGTTGCGATTATTGGCGGGCGAGATCCGGCCGGTGACGGCCAAGGTCGAGATACCCGCACTCGTTCGCGGCGACGAGCTGATTACCGCGACGGGCGTGTTCGGACGCTTCATCGGCCAAGCGCAACAGATCGAGCAGAGTCCTGGCGGATTGTCGGCCGGCATCTTCATCGGCAATCCCTTCACCGACGTGCCGGAGCTGCGCTGCTATAGTGTCGTGACGACCGACGGCGACTCCGCGCGGGCCGAGCGCGAAGCGCTGCGGTTGGCCGAAGGATTCTGGCCCGAGCGTCGCCGCATGCAAGCCCGGCTGACGCCGCTTGCGGAAAGCGTGCGGCAAGCCGCCGAGTTGCTGCGAGCCGAGCCCAAGGGAGCTGAGCCTAGAGGAACAGTCGCGATGGTCGATGCGGCCGATGCGACGAGTTCCGGCGCCTCGGGCGATAGCAACGCCATTTTGCGAGAGCTGCTCGATGCGGATTACCAGGGCCGGGTATTGGCGCCGATCGTTGACCTGGCCGCGGTCGAGGCCGCCTTTGCGGCCGGCGTCGGAGCGACGGTGCAAACGACGGTGGGCGGCGCCTTCGATCGACGCCGCTTCACGCCGCTGCCGATCACCGCGAAAGTTCGGCTGCTGTCCGATGGCCATTTTCGTAGCGAGTCGTTTAAGCAGGCATGGTATTCAGGCCATACGGCGGTGCTGCAAGCGGGCAAGATCGCCCTGGTCGTCACGAGCCGGCCGGTGCATTTGTTCGATCGCTCGTTGTTCTACGCCCACGGCCAGGATCCGCGCGACTTCGATCTGGTTGTCGTCAAATCGCCCCATTGCGAGCACCGCATGTACGCCGAGTGGTGTCTGCGCATGATCAACGTCGACGCACCGGGTTCGACTAGCGCCAACTTGCCCACGCTGGGCCACACTCGTTGCCGCCGGCCGATTTTTCCGCTCGACGACCTGGCGGAGTTCCAGCCTCGGGCGAAATTGTTCTCGCGCCGCGGCTCATGAGGCTGAGGATGAGAAAACCTCCCTGGCTGCGGAGAAATCGTTGCAGAATAATCTGTCGCCGGAGTTTCGACTCGTTGTGTATCGGGGAGTTGTTTGTTCCTTGGTGCACGGAAGGCGACCGGCAAAGAGAGACGACGATGAGCGAGCAGATTTGCACTTGCACACTTGCCGCCAGCTTTAGCTGGTGGGAGGAGAGCCCTTCATGAACCGTCGTCCAGCCGGCTTCGGTTTGATGAGGACTTGATCGGCGAACTGCGCGGAGATGTTCTTTTGAGATAAACCTGCAGGCCCAGTATAAAGCAATCCAATGGCAGCGCGGATTTGGCGCCGTCAGCTTCGGCAAGCGGCAACTGGCTTGGGTGCTGGATTACATTGCGAAACAGAAAGAGCATCACGAGAGCGCCTGAAGGCCTGCACAAGTCGGCTAAAGCCGACTGAAGACAACAAATGCTTTCGCTCAAACAACACCAGCTAAAGCTGGTGGCAGACGGGGAAAAGCCTGGCCACTGAGTCTCCGACAGGCTGGAATTGCGAAGTGATTTAATCGCCGTTGCAGACCGGAGCCCGGCGCCCTAAGAGTGACTTTCGCGGATTGCGCCCCTCAGTTGTTCCCTCGCGTACCATCCGCCATGCTCAGGAAAGGATGACGGTTTTGAAAGCGCACCTGCGATCGATGACGCCCGCCGATAAGCATGAAGTGGGCGAGCTGATCTATTGTTCGATCAACACTTGGTATCGCAACCACGGGTATCCGCCGATCTTTCAAGGCGGACCGCGCGTGGCCGAGGTGTTTTATGATGTCTACGAGGATCTCGATCCGGGCTTCAACGTCGTAGCCGAACATCCCGAGACCGGCCGGCTGATGGGCTCGTGCTTCTATCATCCTCGCAAGCATCACGTCAGCCTGGGGATCATGACGGTCCAT
Organism: Pirellulales bacterium; assembly: GCA_025924495.1. Next base: position 4,888 of record JAICIG010000286.1, read on the forward strand.
CCGAACCACGCCGGGATGGGCATAGGCCGCGCACTTCTGCAGCACATCATGGATTACACCGACGCCGCCGGTTACCAGGCGCTGCGGTTGACGCAGAGCGCGATCAACGTCGATTCGTTCTCGCTGTACAACAAGGCCGGCTTCGTGCCGCGGTACGCTTATCAGGACATGCTGGTTTCCGTGCCGGCCGGGGGCATGCCGAGCCAGTCGTTCGGCGACAAGCGGGTGCGCGACGCGACGCTCGCCGACGTGCCGGCGATGGCGGCATTGGAATGGGATGTCAGCGGCATTACGCGCGAGCAGGACTATCGCTATTGTATCGAGAACCGTCGCGGCTTCTGGCACGTTTCCGTCGTCGTGAATCCCGGCGGAGGCCTCGACGGCTATCTGGTTTCCTCGGCCCATCCGGCCATGAACATGATCGGCCCCGGCGTGGCGCGAAGTGAAGCCGACGCTGCGCAGTTGATTCACCGCGAACTCGATCAACATCGGGGGCGTTCGCCGGTGGTGGTTGTTCCCGTCGAGAAAGAACGCCTCGTGCGGCAGATCTACGCCTGGGGCGGCCGCAATTGCGAGATGCACTTTTGTCAGGTTCGCGGCGTCATGCAACCGTTTCAGGGCGTGAACCTGCCGAGCTTCTTGCCCGAGACTGGGTAAAACGCGCTCTGTTCGAGACAGCGTGTGCCTGCTGGATTCAGACGGTAAGTAATTGCTTTACCGGCGGCGCCGCAAAGTATTGAAATGAGGCAGGCCGGGCATTAGAGTCATCGCACGGCAATTTGCGTTCGAGCTGTCTCGTAACCGCTGGCGGGCGTTGCGCTATGGAAGCGATTTCGAAGCAAGATCACGAGGACGATCCGGTTTCAGAATGCCCTGCCGTCTGCGGTCAATGCGGAAGTGGCGATGTTGAGCCGGGATTTCAGGCGCCACTGTGTGGTCGCTGCCGCACGCGCCTGGCGCACCGCCCTTTCCCGGTCTGGATCACGGCGAGCAGCGTCGTTCTGCTGGGGATTGTGACTTTCGCGGCGATGCGGTCGGTCGACTCTTTTCGCGCTGCAGCGGCCTTCGAGCGTGGCAAACAGGCCGAGCGACACAAGCATTACGCCCGGGCGGCGGACTACTATCAGCAGGCCGTCGACCAATTTCCCGACTCGACCTTGGCGCTGGCGCGGCTGGCCGTGACACGAGTGCGGGCTGGGCAGGGGCCGGAGGCCGCCCGGGCGCTCGAGCGGTTGAGCGGCCGCAAAATGGCTCGGGAACTGGTCGCTGAATTAAATCAGGCCATTCACGAGCTGGAAGGCCTGCTAATGAATGGAGCAAAACGACCAACTGAATACGACGGGGGGTAGAGATGTTGTTCATTCCCGGCGAGTTTATCGCCCTGGTGACATTTCCAGGCGTGATCGTTCACGAAGCGGCTCACCAACTGTTCTGCCGCTTTTTCAGAGTGGCCGTGTACGACGTGTGCTATTTTCGCGTCGGCAACCCGGCGGGCTACGTCCAGCACGAGCAGTCGGCCTTGCCCAGCCACCAGGTCTGGATCTCGTTGGGACCGTTTCTGTTGAATACGTTGCTCGGCGCCGTGATCGCTGCGCCGGCTGCCATTCCGGTCATGCAATTCGGCGTGGGCGGGCCGCTCGACTACCTGCTCATCTGGCTCGGCATTTCGATTGCCATGCACGCTTTCCCGAGCGAGGGCGACGGGGAAACGATCTGGGACACTTTAGAAGAGCGGCAGACGTCGCGACTAACTAAGCTCATCGGCGTGCCCGCCATCTGCGTGATTTGCCTGGCAGCGTTGGGGAAGTTCATCTGGCTCGACCTTCTCTACGGCCTCGCCGTCGCCATGCTGCTGCCTGAACTGGTGGTCTGGCTATCGGTTTGATAAAGCGTTGTAGGGTGGGCCCTGTCCACCAGAACTGTCTGCCGCGCCAAATCGGACGCGACGTGAACGACTGCGAGTCGCAACACTTCTTGGAGCGCGCATGGGGAAAACGAGCAGCGATGTTTTAGAGTGTCTCGACGCAATCTGTTACGTGCTCGCCCACCCGGTAAGCGACGTAAACTTGATCTCACAGGTGCTGTCTGCGAATTATGGCTCAGTTAAGTTCATGTGCGCGCCGGTTGATAGGACATTTCTCTGTATGTCTTGCGAGTCCTCGCCGCCAAAGAGCGTCGTGTTTTTCCTGGGTTCGACAAATGATCGCATCGAGGCAAGCATTGTTGGCGACGAGAACGAGCTGTCCTCTCTCTGCGATCTAATGCGCAGCGACAATCCCGAACTCGAAGGCGTCTCCATGATGGGCATTTCGCAGATGGTAAATCCCGTTTTCAATCTCGGAAGCGAGCGGCTTACGTGCGTGACGCTTCTGGTAGCACACTTGCCGGCAAAAGGCGACAGGACCATCGGGATTGTATTCGGCTTTCCGTTTGGAATCCGGCTCAGGCTCCACGTCTTCGACGACCACAGGCTTTCGATTTGCTTTAACGATGTGTGCGACACGATCGTTTCTCAAGCCTGAGTACATAAGCGAGTAAGGATATTGGAGAGGACGCTGACTGCAGACGAAAAGCCGCGGTTCTCCGAAATTGACTGGCTGGACTGGTTGAAGTGAAGGGCATTGCACCGGAGTCTCTGCGGGGTGGCACTGCGTAGCAGGGCCCCGTAGGGTGGGCACTGCCCACCAGAACTGCTTTTAGAAACACAGTGACGTCTGGTGGGCAGTTCCACCAGACGTCACTGTGCGGGGTTACAATTTCGCGAGAGCTACGTGAGCTGGTACGGCAGGCATCCTCGATATTCAAAAGCCGAAATCGCGGCGCTGCTGCCCCCCGCGGCGTGCAATCGCTGCGTTCACTGGTTCCGTTGCGTTGTTGGTTCACATCCGGATTCGTGGCATCAGCAATATCCTCGCTGCCCAAGATGCGGCATCGCTCAATGGGAATTGCTCGCCGAGCTGAATCGACGACTGCTTGGATTGTCCACTCCTCATGAGCCACGTGAATGTGGAGCAATTTCGTCAACCAGTGCCCCGCGCCAACCGCTGACGGGCAATCCAACGTTGGACAAGTGGCTTACGCTCTTCGAGTCGGAAAACTCCACGGTTCGGATTCGCGCCGCCACTGCTTTGATATCTCGTCCAGATACTCCATTGCCGACGCTACTCAAAATTCTCGATAACCTGTCGCATTATGGTCTCGGCGCATCCACGGAAAGGGCATTGCTCAGACGCACGGGTTCGGACTTGTTCGGCGCTATGATCGCTCGCCTCGATTCAGCCGATCCGTTTATACGCGAAGTTGCCTGCAATGTGCTTGGCCATAGCGCCAATGCCGCCGCCACGCGACCTGCTGCACATGATTAATGATCCGCAAATGATGGTACGCCGTGCCGCGGGCTTCGCATTGTCCCGTCTCAAAGATGCTTCCGCGATCCCAGAACTCAAACGCCAGTTTGCGGCCCGTCAAAACGATGATACAAATGTGGTGTGGGCGCTTCGAACAGCGCTGGAATCGCTCGGAGTAAACACCGCAAATGGCGAATAAGCAGGCGGTGGACCGGAGCCGCCGATCACGCGCGTCGTGAGATAAACAAGTTCGCATGCCATGTGGCCATTCAAGAGAAAGACGAAGCCAGATATACACAAGTTGCCGGCCGGTCCGATGTCATACAGCCAGTTGGACATCACCGAGAGCTTCGGCGACAACGAGCGGCTCAAGCCCGATGAATGGATATCGACCGAGCCTTTGAACCTAACGACTCCGGACGGCGAGGCTTGGGGGTTGCCTCCTGTTGAAGCCAGCGACGAGGAAGTTTACGCCATCGCATCGAGCATGTCGCAAATTCGGGAGTCCATTCAGATTCCGAACGACGGCGTTTATTGCCCGGTCTGCCATATTGCGAACACTCAGGTTGCACGATTGCGTATGCCATGTCCGAAGTGCGGCAGGCCGCTGCTGAAGTTTGGATGGGGTTGATGAGATCTAACCCGGGCGCCGTAGCGCGCCGCCGGCCCGTTTGGAGCAACGGCCTTGCGAAGATTGCTGCCGAAGCTGAAAGACCGCCGCAAGGTCCCGATTCCTGCCGAGTTGCGGAACTCGTTGCGCGAGGTCTTCGAGCTGATTCAGGAAGCGCGGAGCGATCCTGACATTTGTCTCGACTATGACGATGCGATCCAGGCGGGCGCCGTCTGCGGCGGACGATATGGAAAGAAACCTCGCTCCTATGTTCTGACATACTCCCCAAAGGGCGACGCCGCGCGAGAGCGATGGTATCTTACGCTTCATCGCACCGAGATTGAGGACATCGGCGACGGGCGCATGGTTGAGATCGCCCTGTACTGCTGTACTTCGCCCAACTGCCGCTGCAAGTTTCGCGAGCCTGACGATCACTGCTTCTACTGCGATTACGCCGACGACCCGAACTACGGAACTTTTACTTTCCCAGAGGCCGCGTTGAAACTCACGGACCGAGGGGTCGCAGGATTGTCCGAAAACTCGACCAAGGAGGACGTGGTCGGCGTTCTGGGGGCCCCTGATGAGTCTGGCGGCGGACTGAAGCAACCGCGGCTCGGATACATCTGGCCGTGGATCAGATACCGGCGCTCCGATTGTCAATTGCGTTTCGAGTTCAACAAGAACAGCACGAGGCTTCGTAGCATAACCATCCTCGAACAAGACTGGGAGCCGGGCCGGTGAAGCCATGTGATGCCAAGAAGCGGTTCGGGATTGCGAACTTCAGAAACGCCACGACCCGTCTGGTGCGCAGTGCCCACCGCCCACCTGAAGCAAGATCCAGTTCAAGTTCTGGTGGGCAGTGCCCACCCTACGAGATTTGTTCAAGGCCCGCGTCAATTGAACCGCGTTCGGCGTCCCCGACAGACGCGCAGGCTTGCCGCAGGTATTCGGTGAACTGCCACGCGGCCGCCGCGCCGGTCAGGCGGACGATGACGAGAATGAGAAGCGGAAGGCGATCCGTTGGCCGCCGGAAGGGAGGCTTGTAACAGGCGTCAAGCGGGATGCCATCGCCGCGCGCTCTCGGCCTCCGCAGCCCGGCCGACCGACTGGTTTGCAAGCCCTCTTGTTGCGCTAGCCAGAGACGGCGTATTGCGAAGGAAACTGTGTGACAACGCCATAATCGACGTCTAGAATTCGGCTAATAGCGCATTCCTGTACGCGTGTCACGCCGCACATCCCCGGCCTTGCCTCAATAGCCGCGACTCTCCTTGAAATAAGTTCTTTGCAGGAGTAAACGCCATGGATATTTTCGGCAGCACAGACCCCAAGAAGATGTCGGAGCATTTCTTCTTTGGCGCTTTGGCGGTGCATCACGAGACTGCTGTGCGGGCGAACATCTATAAGCAAAACTATAGCGTCTGCG
>JAICIG010000287.1 GCA_025924495.1 Pirellulales bacterium
GGAGAGTTTATAGCGACGGCGTAGCTGCTATTGCCTTTGCCAGTTATTCCGTATACCATCCGTTTAAGCCGTTGCTCGTAGACGATTTACGTCGTTCGGCTCGCAGGCTGCTGAGATTGCAGCGCCGGCAGGCAGCGCTCTCACTCTACAAGGGAATGCTCGATGATCGATCCCCTCTTCTCTTTGCGTCGTTTGCGCGCGCGATTCGTCCCGCTGGCGATCGTCGCCTTGACCATGATCGGCCCCGTTGCGGGCATCGCCCGGGCGGAACTCAAAGAGCCTACGGCGAATGACCGGCAAGTGACGGTTGCCGTGCTCGGCTTGTTGAGGGCCGAGCATCTGACTCGCCACCCGCTCGATGACGAAATTGCCAATCGGCTTGTGAAGGGCTTCATCAAGATGCTCGACCCGGCCAAAGTCTACTTCTATCAGTCGGACGTCGATTCCTTCCTTGCCGAAGAGAAAAACCTCGACGACCAGCTTCGCAAAGGAGACACCAGGTTTTCCTACACCGTGTTCAATACGCTGCTGAAGCGGATCGACGAACGGGTCGAGGCGATCGATGAATTGCTGGCGATGGATCACGATTTCACGGTCGACGAGGAAATGATCATCGATTCCGATGCCGCCCATTACCCGGTTGACGCCGACGAGGCGCGCGACTTGTGGCGGAAGCGGATCAAGTACGATCTGCTGGTATTGAAAGCCGATGCGGCCAAGACGACCAATGGCAAGTCGGACGACGATGACGACGACAGCGCGAAGAAGCCGCCCGAAAACCCGCGCGAACGGCTCGCCCGCCGCTATCACAGCTTCGTCAAGCGGATGCACCAGACCAACCATCAGGAATTGCTGGAGATGTATCTCACGGGGCTGACCACGGCCTATGATCCACACAGCACCTACATGTCTCCGGACTCTTACGAGAATTTCGAGATCCAAATGCGGTTGAATCTGGATGGGATCGGCGCGTCGCTGCAGTTCGATGACGGCTATACCGTCGTCAAGCAGATCATCCCGGGCGGCGCCGCCGACAAGGACGGTCGTCTGAAGCCCGAAGATCGCGTCGTTGGCGTTGGACAGGGAGAAGATGGTCCGATCGTCGACACTGTCGACATGAAGCTGAGCGACGTGGTGGGCATGATCCGCGGTCACCGCGGCACGGTCGTGCGGCTGGAGGTTATGCCGGGCGGTCAGGGCGAGCGTAAGGTGTACAACATTGTCCGCGCCAAGATCGAGCTAACCGATAGCGAAGCCCGCGGCGAGGTGATTGAAGAAGATCGCGATGGCCGCAAGTATCGCATTGGCGTCATCGACCTGCCCAGCTTTTACATGGATATGGAAGCCAACCGTCGCGGCGATGCGAACTTCAAGAGCACCACTCGCGACTTGTCGAAAATCCTGGAAGGCTTTCGCGAGAAAAACGTCGACGCCGTAATCCTCGATCTGAAGAACAATGGTGGGGGATCGCTGACGGAGGCGATTGGCGTGACGGGCTTGTTTATCGATCAAGGGCCGGTCGTGCAGGTCAAAGACAAGGCCAGCCGGGTCCAGCATTATGATGACTTGGAATCAGGCGCCGCCTGGGACGGACCGCTGGTCGTATTGACCAGCAAGCTCAGCGCTAGCGCGAGCGAAATTTTTGCCGGTGCGATTCAGGACTACGGCCGGGGAGTGATCGTGGGAGACAAGTCCACTCACGGCAAAGGCACCGTGCAGAGTCTGCTCGATCTTGGGCAACAACTGTTCGGGTTTGCGAACTCGCCCAAGCTTGGCGCGCTGAAGATCACCATGCAGCAGTTTTACCGCCCCAACGGCGATAGCACGCAGAATCGCGGCGTATTGGCCGATGTGCCGTGGCCGTCGTTGACCAACGAACTCAAGGGGATCAGCGAGAGCGATCTCGATTATGCCCTGGCGTTCGATCGCGTCGAGCCGGTCAAGCACGATCGTTTGGGCCTGGCCGACAAGAACGTTATCGATCGCCTGAATCGTCAGTCGACCGAGCGACGCAAGAAGTCGGAAAGCTTCAAACGCGTGGAACGCAACATTGAGCGCTACCATCAGCAAAAGAGCCGCAAGACCGTTCCGCTCAACGAGGCCAAGTTCCTGGCGGAGCGCGCTGAGTTGAACGCCGATCGCGAAGAAGAGCGAGAGCTGGAGAAGTCGATGAATTCCAAGAAGGCGGTCTTCGACCGCAAGGACTTCTATAACCAGGAAGCGCTGAACATCACGATCGACTATCTACAGATGGTCAATCTCGCCCGAGCGAACTGATCGCCCGAGCGATCGTATGCTTGCCCAATTGGCGGCCGGCCCTCGTGATTCGCGGCCGGCCGTTTTTTTCGCCGGCGGCAACAGACGACCGGCTTACCAGGGCCACAGTCGCCAGCCGCGCACCCAGGCATAGGCCAGCAGGCAGCAGAGCGGAAACAGCACGAAGATCGTGCCGTAGGTGAAGGCCCAGGTCCAAGTTCGGTAAGGCCAGCGTGCCATGGGCTAGCCGCCGCTGCATTGAGTGCAGCGGAGACTTCTCGGCTCCTTAGCTACGATCTCAGCTCGCCGCGACGCAGCTTGCGATACATGTCGAGCGCTTCTTCGATAATCCGAATCGCTTCGGATGGTCCCATGAAGTCGTCGATCACGACCTCTTTGTTCTCCAGCAACTTGTAATCCTGGAAGAATCGCTTGACCTCGCGCAGCGTGTGCTCGGGCAGTTGCGTATGGTCGCGGTATTGCGTAACGGCCGGATCGTGAATGCTGACGGCGATGATCTTGTCATCGATTCCCTTGTCGTCGCGCATCCGCATCACGCCGATTGCCCGCGAGTCGACGATGGTGAGCGGGTGGACCGGCTCCTGACCCAAGACTAAGGCGTCAAGCGGATCGCCGTCGTCGCAAAACGTACGGGGAATGAAGCCATAGTTGGCTGGATAATGGACGGAGCTATAAAGCACGCGATCGAGCCGCAAAAAGCCCGTGTTCTTGTCGAGCTCATACTTGTTCTTGCTGCCCGCCGGCACCTCGATCACTACGGGGAAAGATTTTTCGATAACCTCGTCATCGAGATAGATATCATGCCAAGCGTGCATTGAGCGTTCCTGAGAATAACTGAGAACAATCGCGGTTCAGTCAGATTTAAGTCGGCCGATGGCCACTTTGAAGCCTGTGCCGATGATGCAGACCCCAAGGATGATCACTCGCGTCGGCCGACGCGTGCCGTATTCCTCGTTTTGCAAGCTGTATAGCCCGAAGATCGCCAGTCCGGCGCCCGCGGCCATGATCGCCAGCCCGCCCAGAATTCGCAGCACGACGAAGGCATTGGTTGCGGCGGCAGAGCCTGATTTGGATTTCTTCTTTCTTCGGCCGGCGCCCATCGGTTTGGACGACAGTGGTTGGCTCGGCGCCCCAAAGGGCGACCCGGCAGGCAAGTTCGCCTCTGGTAACATGTCGAGCATGTTTGAGGCAACCGGCACGGCAGCTGGAACGGGCGTCCCGGACAATGGTTCTAAGGGTATGGCCATGAGCGGCTGCGCAGGTGCGCCGGCCAGCGGCGCCGCGGGGATTGCAGCCTGCGGATGCACGGTCGGAAGGGTTGCTCGCTGGGGCGCCGGGCGAGCGGCTCGCGGCGGCGCCGCGGACCGGGGCGTCGCCGCTGGTTTCTGGGAGGCGGCGACAGGCGTCAGTTGTCCGCATTGTTTGCACTTGAACTGCATGCCGGCCGCGGCTGATCGCAGCTTGTATTTTTTGCCACAGTGTCGACATTGAGTGGCGATGAGCGGCGCTTCTGATGCAGGCGTCGCCAAGGGCGCTGCCGGACTGGCGCCATCGGTCGAGCCGGACTTGATTGGCGAAATCTTTCCGCAACTGCGGCAGGCAAACTGCGAACCGGCGTTCTCGTCGCGCAGCGAATACTGTTTGCCGCAATGAACGCATTGAACTTGCATCGTCGCGCCCTGCCCAGGGGGTTGATGGGAAACGGCACTCAGCAGTCGTCAAAAGAACCTTCCAAAAACGCGCTTGGTCGCTGGCGGCATTTGCCCACAATACCGCCACTACTAGTAAGTTCGCCGATGCATCCTGCCTTGGACCCGACCCGGCAAACTTTGGATGCGCAGAAAACCTTCGGCGTCGGTCTGATTGTACGAGCCGCCCCCTTCCATGCTGGCGATGCCTTCGTCGTAAAGGCTGTAGGGGCTGGTGCGGCTGGCGACCATCAGGTTGCCCTTATAGAGGTTCAGCGTCACTTCGCCAGTCACATATCGCTGAGCCTCACGAATGAAGGCGAGCAGTGCATCCATTTTTGCATGGTACCAGAAGCCGTAATAGACCATTTCGGCCACTTCCGGCGCCAGGCGATCGCGAAGGTGCGTCAGGTCGCGGTCGAGCGTCAGTTGTTCCACCACGCGGTGAGCGTCGTAGAGAATCGTCATGCCGGGCGCCTCGTAGACTCCGCGGCTCTTCATGCCGACGAATCGGTTTTCCACCACGTCGACGCGGCCGACGCCGTTGCGGCCGCCGATTTTATTGAGCTCTTTCACCAGTTCGATCGCGCTCAGCCGCTTGCCGTTCACGCTGACCGGGACGCCCGATTCGAAGGCGATGGTGACGGATTCAATTTTGTCGGGCGCCTGCTGCGGCGAGACGGTCATGCCGAAGTCGACCAGTTCCACGCCGTTGACCGTGAGATCTTCGAGCTTGCCCGCCTCGTAGCTGATGTGCAGGCAGTTTTCATCGGAACTGTAAGGTTTGGCGACCGAGGCCTTGACCGGGATATTCTTCTGGTCGCAGTAGGCGATCATTTCCTTCCGGCCCGGGAACAACTGCCGGAACTTTTCTCGCCTCCAGGGAGCAATTACCTCGACGGCAGGTTCGAGCGCCTCGGCCGCCAGTTGGAACCGGCATTGATCGTTGCCTTTGCCCGTCGCGCCGTGCGCGAAGGCGTCGGCGCCGACGTCGCGAGCCACCCGCAAGCAGGCCTTGGAGATCAGCGGCCGCGCGATCGAGGTGCCCAGCAGATAGATGCCCTCGTACTTGGCCTGCCACTGCAGCACCGGAAAGGCGAAATCGCGGCAGAGTTCCTCCTGCACGTCGATGATTTGCGCCGACTTGGCGCCGCATTGCCTGGCTTTATTGAGGATCGCCTGGCGATCCTCGCACGGTTGGCCAAGATCGACGTAAACCGCATGGACTTTATAACCTTCGTCCTGCAGCCAGCCGAGGATGACCGAGGTATCGAGACCGCCGGAATAGGCAAGAACGCAACTGGGCATGGGAGAGCGGGGGCAAAGTGAATAGTTAACGAAAAATCGCGAGATTGCGGGCTGTTATTCTGATTAGTCGCCGGCCGGCTGACAAGGTTCGGCCTATTTTCCCACTACCTCATGCACGACGAGCATGTTGTGACCCATAGCGACCAGGCCGATGCCGCTGACCAGCACCATGGTATCGCCGGGCGACAGGCAGCCGTCGCGCAACCCCCAGCCTTCAATGAATTTGATCAACTGATCGCTTTGTCGCGTAGGAGCCCCGATCAAGGGCGTAACCCCCCAGTAAAGGCACATCTGCTGCGAAACGGCTTCCGACTCGCACACGGCGACGATCGGCACGTGACTGCGCAATTTCGACAGCGCCAATGCCGTGGCCCCGCTATGCGTGGCGACCACCACGATTCGCGCGTCGAGTTGCGAGGCGATGAATTGCACGCCATAGACGACCGCTTGGGTCACGCGATGCAGGTCTTCGACTTTGATATCAGTCAGCGGCTGGGGCGGCCGGTCGCGTAGCAGGGGTTCGGTGGCCAAAGCGATACGATTCATCATTTCCACCGCTTGCACAGGGAACTCGCCCATGGCGGTTTCGCCGGAAAGCATGCAAGCGTCGCAACCGTCGAGAATCGCGTTGGCCACGTCGGTCACTTCTGCCCGAGTAGGATGCCTCGAATGCTGCATGCTGTCGAGCATCTGCGTGGCAATGATAACCGGTTTCTGGTAGCGGTTGCAGGTGGCCACGATCTGCTTCTGGGCCACCGGCATGCCGGCCACGTCAATTTCGACGCCCAGGTCGCCGCGGGCCACCATCACGCCGTCGGCTGCCGCTACGATTTCTTCCAATCGGTCGAGCGCTTCCTGCTTTTCGATTTTTGCAATCACCAGCGCCTTGGAATTGTGGGATCGCAAGAGCGCCTTGAGTTCTCGCACTTCGTCGGGCGCCCGAACAAAGCTCAGGCCGACGAAATCAATGCCATGATTGGCGGCCCACACGGCATGGGCGCGGTCTTCTTCGCTCATGGCCGGCAAACCGACCTTGACCCCCGGCAGGTTGATGCCTTGGCGGCTGCGAACCAGGCCCGATTGCACTACGCGGAAGCGGACCGATTGCTCGCTGCAGTCCTCCACCGTCAGGCTCACGGCGCCGTCGGCCAGCACCACGCGATCTCCTCGCGCCAGCTCGTCCATCAGCCGATCATATTCGCTGACCAGGATACCCGGGCCTGGCGAAACGTCGCCTCGCACGAGCCGCAACTCGGCGCCCTCGACGCACTCCTGCTGGCCGCCGTAGAGTTCGCCCAGGCGAATCTTGGGGCCGGCGAGATCGGCAAGCACGCCGATCGGTCGCCATAGCTTTCGGCTCACGCGTCGAATCGCTTCGAGCGTCGCCTCATGCTCTGCAAGTTCGCCATGCGCCATGTTAAGCCGGAAGACATCAGCACCGGCCTCGACTAAGGCGGTCAACTTTTCCTCGCCGCGACACGCCGGACCGACCGTGGCGACAATTTTAGTTCGGACTCGGCTGGAGCCCGCTCGGTTATTTGACATCGAGGATCCCATCCGCGATTGATTGACGAAAGCTTGCTCGGGCGGGCAAAATGTTGCCGTTGAGGGGCGGCGTTCTGCCCGACGCAGTGGTCGGCGACGATCGGGCGGTTGTGGCGCCGCTTGCAAATCCTCTGCGGCGACGGCCAACCATGGTTTGGGGGGTCAATAACCCGATCGATTCGCTGCGAAACCGCGAGCTTTCGCGGTTCCGACGGCGCCTTTCGGCGTCATTCACCGTACAATGTTCCGTATCCTCTGCACGCTGCCGGTTGGATGCGCTGTTGAATCGCCCGTGCGATTGGCCCCTGAAACAAGCCCCCAATGTACTTTTCGCGGTTATGGCTGACCAGGGGGCTTGAAAGTCCTCATCTTCTCATGGACTGGAAGCCTCATGGGATTGGTACCGATAATCGGTTTCAGATCAGTGAGCCGCTTGCCGTCTACCTCGGAAAATGAATGAGTTCTCGCATGGATGAGTCCCAGGAGAGCGAGTTCTTCGAAGCCAACGGCCACGTGCTGCCCCGCCGCGCGGATCTGAATGGCGATGCCATACATCCCGTGCGGCGCCGCCGAGGACTAAGCGCCAGGATCGGCCGCGGGTTGCTATTCGCCGCTGCCTTGCTCGGGGTCGTGCTGCTAATAGTCACACTGCTTGTGCGCGGCCGCATGTCCCCTTTGACCGCCGACGAATTGGAGCAAGCCGAACTCCGCTGGCAGGCAGCCCGACTCCACGATTATGACATTGAGGTACACGTCACGGGGCTGCAGCCAGGCATATATCATGTGGAAGTGCGCGGCGGCGAACCCGCAATGGCCTCACTCAATGGATTTGTTCCGCGGCCAGGCGTTTGGGACGTTTGGACGGTTCCGGGCATGTTCGACACCTTGCAGCAGGAACTGGATCACGCCGCCAATCCCGCGGGGCCTTTCGGTTCACCGCCTGGAACTCAGGTCGTTGAACGCGCGACCTTTGACGATCGCTACGGGTTCCCGAAGAAATATCACCGTATCGTGATGGGCACGCCGCTTGAGATGTCCTGGGAGGTTGTCCATTTCCGTCCGCTCAATTCGCGGCCCGGGCCCTCCTCTGCAAGGCAGGCGACGCCGGAGCCCTAAGTCGGCGACGAATCGCGGAGCATGCTTGCCCGCATGATTCGCTTCTCTTCAAGTTCGACTGGCAACTCGATTGGTTCTTGTCGATGTCCGGGATACGCGATTTAATCCAGCCGGCGCATGACAAAAGCAATCTTGTCGGCAGAATCCGCAATTCCTTTGCTGGCAGAGTGGAGAACTCATGCCGCCTCTTCCGTCCGCGCAGGCAGCGGCACGCTGTAGGCACGGAAAATGGACTCGATGCGGAAAGATCGCGGGGGCTGTTGGTCGAAGACAGGCTAGCTCTTGCGCCGCTAGCTGAGACCTGCCTGCATCTGCGCGAGCGCTGCCCGGGAGCGGCCATGGCGGCCGCTTTCCAGAGGCTGACCCGAACCAGCGCGCGGCCAACTTCTCACGAGGCATAACCGCGGGCGTCCGACCACCTATGTCTTGCATTCCTCGAAGCGCCCGCCTGGCAGATTGCTCTGGCCTCGTACCGACGCCGACCCTTCGCGCGTTTTTTGCAGCGGATCGTTCTGGCCGACTGCTCATTTGCTTGTCTGCCGCGCTGATGATTTTCGTTTGGGCTTCTGGCGACGCCCAGGCGGAAACGAACACGAACAACGCCGAAGCGGCCGCCGCCGTGATTCAGGAACCGATCACCGGCGACATGCCATTCTCGACCGCTGGACGGGAGACCGAGCCGCAGGCGGAAGAGTATCCGCACATTTTTTCCACCGACGATTGGAATCCGCTGAGCTTCTGGTATACCAATCGGCCCAATCTTTTGAATCAGGAGGTGGACGAAGATTGGGACGCCATGAAGCTCATCAACACCGACCGTCCCGACTTCACCGATGTGGCGACCGTAGTAGGACGCGGCGTGACGCAAGTTGAAACCGGCTGGACCTACCGATATCACAACGATCCGCAACTCGCATTTCACCAGCACACGCTGCCTGAAAGTTTGCTGCGCGTCGGCGTGAATGATCGGTTCGAATGGCGGATGAAGTGGGAAGGCTATGCCAACGCTCGTATCGTCGACCCCGTGTCCGGACTTCATGACAATGTACAAGGCGTCTCCGATCTGCAGTTGGGCTTCAAATGGATCGTTCGCGACCAGGATGACTGGCGTCCATTGCAGACCGTAGTCACTCGATTCTTCGTGCCGACCGGCTCCAGCCACTTTTCGGCCGATGCCGTGCAGCCAGGCTTCACCTACATCTACAACTGGCAAGTGCGCAAGTGGTGGTTCATCCGCGGCGCGTCGGGCGTCGATTGGTTGAATCGCCCCGGACCGGTTTTTACGTCGGTCATAGGCAGCGGAAATCCGCGAGTTAGCGACGGGCGCGACTATCAGGTGCAAGGGCACCAGTCAGTTTCTTCCTACATGCAAATCTCGCGGCGGTTAGGCATGTTCGCCGAATGGTTCGTGCTCTATCGCGGCGCCTCGGCTGACAACCGGCCCGACCATTACCACGACTACGGGCTATATCTCTACCTCACGCCCAATTTGCAACTCGATGCTCGCATCGGCCAGCACCTCGGCAACCGCCTGCACGAGTACTTTACTGGCGCCGGGTTGTCATTCCGGTTCTGATAATTCCACAGCCGATTGACGCTCGGGGTTCAAGAGCCTCGGCGTTGTGCAATTTTCCCCCGCCTCTAGAATGAGGGCCTTTGAGACGACTTGGGCGATTCCCGCCATTGGCTGCAGTAAGAAGCGCAGGAAATGAATTGCGACCCATCAGCGGGCGCTCGGACGTAACTTCGCGAGCTGAATGAGTTATTGGGAAGACAAAACGGCGGTGGTCACAGGCGCTTCAGGCGGCCTGGGCTTCGCCATTGCCCAAGCGCTGGCCGCTCAGGGGGCGCATGTTGTGATCGCCGCTCGTGGCGCTGATGCCTTGAACGAGGCTGCGGAACGAATTGTCCAAAGCGGCGGCGAAGCCCTGGCTGTTCCCGCCGACATTACCTGCCAGGAAGATGTTGACCATTTATTTCGCACGACCATCCAGCGCTATGGGCGGCTCGACGCGTTGGTCAATAATGCGGGGCGCTCGATGCGGCGAGCGATCCTCGACACGACCGCGGAAGACTTTCAGCAATTGATGGAGCTGAATCTGATTGGGCTGGTGCGCTGCACGCGCGCTGCGGCGCCGCATCTGTTGGCCTCGCGCGGACATCTGGTGAATGTTGGCTCGCTCGCCGGCAAGTCCGCCGCGCGCTGGGTTGGCGCTTACCCTGCCACCAAGTTCGCGGTTACCGCTTACTCGCAGCAATTGCGATTGGAACTCGGAC
>JAICIG010000288.1 GCA_025924495.1 Pirellulales bacterium
AGTACTTCCACGGCGATGACGGCCGCGGATTAGGCGCTTCGCACCAAACCGGCTGGACTGGCCTGATTGCCAAGTTGTTGCAGCCGCGGCGCGAAGAGAGACGCGCCTGCGATCTGAACATGAACCAGAATGCCCAGCTCGCCAAGCAGTAGGCGAACTAGAACCCATTTTGCCGATGTCAGGGCCATTTCCTGCTCGACGCGGACCGCTCCGCCAGCCAGAATAGGCGTGCACCGACCGAGTATTCAGCTGTTGTTGAAACGCGAGGATGCCTGCGATGAAACGTTTGCTGTTGGCACTTGGGCTGATTGCGGCGATTTCAAACGGCGCGGTCTCGGCGGCCGCGGCCGAACAGGCGGCAGCGCCGATCAAGGTCGGCGTGATCGGGCTCGATAATTATCAGGCGGTGGCCTTTACGCAACTCTTTCACGATCCACAAGCCGTCGGCGATCTGGCAGGCATTCGCGTCGTGGGCGCCGTGCCTCTCGGCAGTCCCGACATCGAAGAGAGCGTGCGCGAGTTGCCCAAGTGGACGGAAGCGATTCAAAAGTTCGACGTGCCGCTAGTCGACTCCATCGCGACGTTGCTTGGCGAGGTCGATGCCGTACTGATCATGAGTCTCGACGGCCGCGCTCATCTGCCGCAGGCGAAGCCCGTACTGGAAGCGGGCAAGCCAGTCTATATCGGCCGGCCCCTGGCCGCTTCCTTGGCCGATGCGGTCGAGATCTTTCGTCTGGCGAAACAACACAACACGCCGATTTTCTCCTGTTCGCAGCATCGCTTCAGTCCCGGTTTCATTGGCATGCGAAATCATGAGGAAGTCGGCAAAGTGCTGGGCTGCGATGTGTATGGCGGTTGTCCGCGCGAGCCGCATCATCCCGATCTCACGTGGCACGGCATCCATGGCGTGGAGACGTTGTATACGATCATGGGACCGGGTTGCGTGTCGCTCACGCGCGCCTCGACCGATCTGGCCGACGTCGTCACGGGCGTCTGGAACGACGGCCGCGTCGGCACGTATCGCGCCATCCGCCAAGGCGGATTGAAGTACAGCGCCACGGTGTTTGGCGACAAAGGCGTGGCGCCGGCTGGAATCTACGGCTATGCGGCGCCCGTCAAAGGCATCGTTCCGCCCGGCAGATACATGGGCTACGAAGCGACCGCCATTGAAATCGCCAGGTTCTTCAAAACACGCCAGCCGCCCGTTGGCGCCGAGGAGACCATCGAGATCTTTACCTTTCTGGAAGCCGCCGAAGAGAGTAAGCGGCAGAACGGCGCCGTGGTGAAGTTGGCGACCGTGCTGGAGAAAGTGCAAGCCAAGTGAGCCGATCGCGGCAGATACTCAAGCGACGGTAGACCGAGTTTATTGATTTCATAAGCACGCTCCGATACGATCGGGACATGCAAGAATGAGCTCGCCGATTTTCCTTGCGGCAAGTCTCAATTCTTTTGTTTGGCTCCGCGAGGCTGGGTAGGAACGGTCTAGATGGATCGTAATTCGGCGGCATATGCCCTTTGGCGCTCTGTCGCCAAGCCCCGGGCTGCTTTCAATATCAATGGCCTCATCAATGGCCTCGTCGCCTTCAGGCGGCCATGTTTTACGGCTCTGGCGGCGATTACCGTCTCACTGAGCGTGATTGCCGCGCTGGCTCAACAGCAAGAAGGCAAGAGCGAGTCGGCTGTGGTGGAAGACTCGGTGGCGCAATTCGACGTGGCCATTGCACCGCTCCTAGCAAGACATTGCCGTGAATGCCACCAAGGGACTGAGCCCAAAGGCAACTTCCGCGTTGACGAGCTGCCGCGCGATTTTAGCGGCGCCGCCAGTCGCAAACCTTGGCTGAAGGCGCTGGAGCGAATTCAAGCCGGCGAGATGCCACCCGAAGAGCAGCCGAGGCCCAGCGAGGAAGAAGTCAAGACGCTGGCGAACTGGATCGAGGCCCAGGTACGCAATGCCGAAATGTCGCGTCGGGCGGCACAGGGGCGCACGACGCTGCGGCGGCTGAACCGCGTGGAATACGAGAATACGGTGCGCGATCTGCTGGGTATCGAGATCGAACTGAAAGAGATGTTGCCGTTGGACAGCTCGGCCGACGGCTTTGACAACAATGGCGAGGCGTTGCATACATCGTCTTTCCTGTTGGAGCGATATCTGGAAGCGGCCGATGCGGCGCTGAACGTGGCGATCGCCAACATGCCGCAGCCTGCGAGCGTCAAGAAACGCTACAGCTGCAAAGACGAGCGGCATGTCAAGGTGACGACCGAGAGCGTGTTCCGCCATCTTGATGAGGCGTTGGTGTTCTTCAGTTCCTCGGCTTGGCAGGCAGTCACGCTTTCGCAGTTCTATCCGCCCGAGCGGGGTAAATACCGCTTTCGCATCTCCGCCTATGCGTTTCAGAGCGGCGGCAAACCGGTCGCCTACCGCGTTGATGCCGGACCGATGCTAATGGGGCAGAAGAATCACCTGGTCGGTTATTTCGACGCTCCGCCCGACGCGCCCAAGGTGGTCGAATTCGTCGAAGACCAGGAAGCGCGGAATACGATCCGCATTTTGCCTTACGGGCTGGCCTCGGCGCAGGAAGTAAACAAGATTGGCGCCGATAGCTATCCCAATGCCGGACTGGCCGTCGAGTGGGTCGAAGTCGAGGGCCCGCTCAATGATATCTGGCCGCCGGAGAGCCATCGCCGCATCTTTGGCGATTTGCCGCAGGCGCCGGCGCCGAACTACAACCACCGCGACCGACTGGAAGTGGTTTCGTCGGAGCCTCACATCGATGCCGAACGAATCTTGCGCAACTTTGCGCGACGGGCGTTTCGGCGTCCGGTCACGGATACTGACATCCAGCCATTCATGGCGTTGGTCGAAGCGAAGCTGGCCGAGAAGTACTCCTTCGAGCAAGCAGTTCGCGTGGGCCTGAAAGCAATCCTCACCTCGCCTGATTTCCTGTTCCTGCGCGAACAGCCCGGCAAGCTGGATGATTTCGCGCTGGCTGGCCGCCTGTCTTACTTCCTCTGGAGCACTATGCCTGACGAGGAATTGTTGTCGCTGGCCGAACAGCACGAGCTGTGCAAACCCGAGACCCTTGATCGGCAGGTGGAGCGATTGCTCGCCAGCACGCGAGCGAAGGCGTTTACAGAGAACTTCGTCGGCCAGTGGCTGAAGCTGCGCGACATCGACTTCACGGCGCCCGATTCCCGGCTGTATCCCGAATTTGACGACATGCTCAAGGCGTCGATGGTCAAAGAGACCGAGCTTTTCTTTGATGAAGTGCTGAAGAACGATTTGAGCGTAACCAATTTTGTCGCATCCGATTTCACGATGCTCAATCAACGGCTGGCGAAGCACTATGGGATTGATGGCGTCGAAGGCTGGGAACTCAAAAAGACGGCGTTGCCCCCCGGCAGCCATCGGGGCGGCGTGTTGACAATGGCCAGCGTGTTGAAGGTGACGGCCAACGGCACGACGACCTCGCCGGTGGTTCGCGGAGCGTGGGTGTTGGATCGCATTCTCGGCAAACCGCCGGCGCCGCCTCCCGAGGGAGTGCCGGCCGTCGAGCCCGATATTCGCGGCGCCACGACCATCCGCGAACAGCTTGCCAAGCACCGCGAGATCGCTTCCTGTGCGGCATGCCATGCACAGATCGATCCGCCGGGTTTCGCGCTGGAAAGTTTTGACGTGATCGGCGGCTGGCGGGAAAACTATCGTAGCGTTGGCAACGGCAAGCCGGTGATGGTTGACGGCCGCAGGATGCCATACCATTCGGGCCTGAAAGTCGATCCGGGCGATGTGCTTTCTGACGGGCGACAATTTGCAGATATCGACGAGCTCAAGCGTTTGCTGCTGGAAGACAAGGACCAACTGGCAAGAGCGTTGGCCGCGAGGCTAATTGCGTATGCCACCGGCAAAGCGCCCGATGCGATTGACCGGGACGAGATCGAAGCGATTGTCGAGCGCGTTCGAGAGCGGGATTATGGTTTGCGTTCGCTGGTGCACGAAGTCGTTCGCAGCGAAATGTTCCTACGGAAATAGCTAGATCCAAGCATTGGGAAATGCGACAAATGATCCAGGAAGTCGCCATGAACCAATCTTTCGGCGCCCGCCTTCCTCGCCGCACATTCCTCAAAGGCGCGGGCGTGACGCTAGCCTTGCCGCTGCTCGATGCCATGGCGCCGCGCTCGCGCGCAGAGTCGGCCCCGCCTACGCCGCGCCGCATGGTTTGCATCTGCACGCCGCTGGGGCTGCATACGCCCAACTTCTTTCCTGAGAAAGCGGGGCGAGAGTACGAACTCACGCCATATTTGGAAATCCTCAACGATCTCCGCGAGGACTACACGGTCATTTCCGGACTCTCGCATCCTGGGGTCGAGTCGGGTCATGATTCAATCTTCAGCTTTTTGACGGCCGTGCCCCATCCCGAACGCAGAGCCGGCTTTCGCAACGAGATTTCGCTCGATCAATTGGCGGCCGAGCACATCGGCGATGAGACGCGCTTTCCGAGCCTGACGCTGTCGGCCGAGGGCTTCAGCCTGTCGTGGACGCGCAGCGGCGCCCTTGTGCCGTCGGATTTCTTGCCATCGCGACTCTTCGCCCGGCTGTTTCTCGATAGCCGGCCTGACGAATTGCAGGCGCAAATCCGTCGCTTGCGCGACGGGCAGAGCATCTTGGATCAGGTGGGCGGCCAGGCGAGGCAGATGCAAGCGGGGCTCGGAGCGAACGATCGCGAAAAACTGGACGAGTATTTCACGAGCGTCCGCGAACTGGAGCGCCGGTTGGCGAAGGCCGAAGAGTGGTCCAAAAAGCCGAAGCCAAAAGTTGACGCCAAGCAGCCGCAAGACATTGCCAACCCAGCGGATCTGATCGGCCGCACGAAGCTGTTGTTCGAGCTCGCGCACCTGGCTTTAGAGACCGACTCGACGCGGCTGATCACGATTATGCTGCTGGGGACGAGCCTGGTCCCGCCGATCCAGGGCGTGTCAGACGGCCACCATAACCTCTCGCACCACGGCCAGGACCCAGCCAAACTGGCGCAGCTCAAAACGGTCGAGACTGAAAAGCTTAAAGTGCTGCGAGATCTGCTCGCCAGGCTGAAGCAAACGCGGGAAGAGGGCGAAACGCTGCTCGATCGCACCATGGTCTATTTCAGCAGCAACCTGGGCAACGCCAGTAGCCACTCATGCAAGAACCTGCCGATCTTGTTCGCCGGCGGCGGCTTCCGTCACGGTCAGCATCTGGCGTTCGATGCGAATAGCCCGCCGCCGCTTTCGAATTTATATCTCAGCATGCTCCAGCGCCTCGGCATCGAGGCCGACCACTTTGGCTCAAGCACCGGTACGTTGACGGGACTGGAAGCGAAAGCTTGATCTATCGCCGCCTTCTCCGCTCGCCAACGGCGCAAGTTTAGCTAGCGCGGAGCGTCTCAAATCGCCGGCAGGAGAGAAAATCGATTGGCAACGACGTGCGTCCGTCGACGGCCAAATCCGCCAGCACTTCGCCCAACACGCTGGCGAATTTGAAGCCATGTCCCGAAAGGCCGGCGGCGAAGCTGACCTGAGAACATTCAGGATGCCGATCGACGATGAAGTTGCGGTCGGGGCTCAAGGTGTAAAGGCAAACGGCGAAGTTGATCACGTCCGTGGATGCTTGGGGCAGATAGCGCGAAACGAACTGCTGGACACGAGCCGTTTCCTCCGCCTGCGGTCGACGATCGACTTGGAGCGGATCGGAAACTTCGCTGCCGCCCGTATGCTCGGCGCATTTCAATCCCTGCCCCGCGACGAAAGGGAAGCCGTAAAAATTGCCGTCGCGCGTTTCGACAATATAGCCTGGTCCGCCATGTTGTTCGCCATACGCTTTCTCCGGCGCATTGAACCAATAGAGCGGCTTGCGCACGACCGTAAGGGCAATCTTCAGGTCGGAAAGCAACTGACCTGCCCAGGCGCCGGCGGTGATAACTAATCGTTTTGTATGAATTTCGCCTTGATCCGTCACGATTCGGATCGATTGTCCCTGCGGTTGCCACGATTGCACGCTGGTTCCGATTTGAAGTTTAGCTCCGCGCAGCAGTGCCTGATCGACGTGAGTCCGAGTGCAGTCCTCGACTCGCAAATACCCGGCGCGCGCCTCGAATACGGCCGCGAAATCTTCGGGGATTTGAAACCCGGGAAAGCGGCGGCGAGCCCCCGCCGCGCCGAGTTCTTCGACGTCGAGGCCATGTTGGCGGGCGCTGGTCAATACGCCAGGAACTACCGAACCGTCGGGCGGGCCGATTTCCAGGATGCCGACTTGCCGGTACAACTGCCGGCCGCTGAGTCGTTCGAGACTATCCCATAGTGCATAGGCCCGCTGCACGAGCGGCACATAGGCCGGATGCTCGTGGTACGCCTGTCGAATCAGGCGCGTCTGACCGTGCGAGCTGCCGCGATCGTGTCCGGGCAGGAACCGATCGATGCCTAACGCGTTCAAGCCGCGCGCGGCGAGATGGAACAGCGCTGCACTGCCCACGCCTCCTACGCCAAGCACGACGGCATCGTACGTTTCGATCATAGCGACTCCGGCGGCCACCCTGCGTCCACTGCGTCACAAGCTACAGCATGGTCAGATAGTTCTCGACTTCCCAAGGACTGACCTCTTTATGATAGCTTTCCCATTCACGACTCTTGAGCTCCAGAAAAGACTTGGCGATCGGGCCGAGCGCGGAGCAAACGACATCGTCGTGACGAAGATGATCGAGCGCGGCGGCCAGCGATTGAGGCAGGATCTTGATGCCGCGGCTTTCGATATCCGCCAGCGTCCATTCGTAGAGGTTGCCCAGGTTCGGTTCGCCAGGATCAAGCTGCCGGCGCACGCCGTCGAGGCCGGCTTCGAACATGGCGGACAGGGTCAAGTACGGATTGCAGGCGGCTGACACCGTGCGATCTTCGCAGTGTCCGGGGCCGGCAACGCGAATCATTTGGGTGCGGTTGTTGTCGCCGTAGCTGGCGAAGGCCGGCGTCCAGGTATAGCCGGAGCGAGTGGAGTGTAGGCCCGGCCCAACTTGCAGTCGTTTATAGCAATTCACCGTCGGGCTGCCGACGGCCGTCAGGGCGCCCGAATGTT
Source organism: Pirellulales bacterium (assembly GCA_025924495.1). The sequence goes on from JAICIG010000288.1 coordinate 7,094, forward strand.
CGAGCAGGCCGCCAAGGAAAGCATAGGCGAAGTCGGACAGACCGAGATGGCGCTTGTCGTGCTCGGCCAGAAACAGGTTCTTGCCCGTCTCGGCGTCGGCGATGTGAAAGTGCACGTGCATGCCGCTGCCCGATTGTCGCGCGAACGGCTTGGCCATGAAGGTTGCAATGGCGCCATGCCGCTTGGCCAATTGCGCGGCAGTCATGCGAAAATACGTGATGCGGTCGGCGGTCGTCAACGCGTCGGCATATTTAAAATTCACCTCGTACTGACCGTTGCCATCCTCGTGGTCGGTTTGATAGACGCCCCAGCCGAGCGCATTCAAGCAGGTCGTCAACTCCTGCAGGTAGGCAACAGCCGGCGCCATCGAGCGGAAGTCGTAACAGGGCTTGACCAGGCCGTCGACTCGGTCGGGGTTCCAGATGCTGAGCTTGCCGTCGCCGTCGACGGTTACCAGAAAGTGCTCCGGCTCCATGCCCACGTTCAGCCGGTAGCCTTGACTCAGTGCAGCGTCGAGGACTGCGCGCAGCCGAGCGCGCGGACAGAGGGGATGTGGGTGACCGTCGACGTACAAGTCGGCGGCGAACCGCGCCGTACGGTCGAGCCAAGAAACAGGCGTGTAGCTGGCCGGGTCGATGCGGGCCATCATGTCGTGCGAGTGCGGCCCCTGACCGGAGCCCCAAACCGCGCCGCCGGCGAACCCCCCCCCGATGTCGATTGCTTCGTCGTAGCACTCGACGGGCATCATCTTCGTCTTGGCGGCGCCGTGAATGTCGACGAACTGAACCAGGATAAACTGAATGCCGTCGCTCTCGAGCCGCTTGCGGATCTCCTCTCGGCTTGCCATCGGTAGTTCCTCGCGCTCGCGCCGCTCAAATAAAGGGGTGGAATTAATGGTTGCTTTGCCCTGGAATCCAGTTGGTGCCAGCTAACGGCACGCGGGCCATGGCGGCGGCTTCGACCGTCAGCGCCGCCAGGTCTTCGGGCTCGAGGTTGTGCACGTTCGACTTGCCGCAAGCCCTGGCCAAAGCGGTCAGCTCCATGGTCAACACGTCGAAGTAATTCTTCAGGCGTTTAGCGCCCCACTCCGGATCGAGCCTCATTTCCAACTCGGGAATCTGTGTCGTGATGCCAACGGGACAGCGCCCAGTGTGACAGTGGTGGCAGAAGCCGGGCGACGCGCCGATCGCTTCGTAGTCTGCCCGCGCATCAACATTGCCGTCGGCCGTGGCATACTCTGGCGAATTGCAGCCCAAGGCGACGAGCACGCCTTGGCCGATTGCCACTGCGTCGGCGCCAAGGGCCAGAGCCTTCGCCACGTCGGCGCCGCTGCGAATTCCGCCCGAGACAACCAGTTGTACGACGCCAGTCATGTCCATTTCGGCGAGCGCTTCGGCCGCCAACGGAACCGCCGCCAGCGTGGGAATGCCCGTGTGCTCGATGAACACCTGCTGCGTCGCCGCGGTGCCGCCTTGCAGGCCGTCGATCACAACGACGTCGGCGCCCGCTTTGACGGCAAGCTTGACGTCTTCGCGGACGCGCGTGGCGCCCATTTTCACATAGATCGGCAGGCGCCAATCGGTCAGCTCGCGCAGCTCGTCGATCTTGATCGCCAGATCGTCGGGGCCGGTCCAATCCGGGTGCCGGCATGCGGAGCGCTGATCGATGCCGGCGGGCAGGGTGCGCATCGCTGCCACGCGCTCGCTGACCTTTTGGCCCAGCAGCATGCCGCCCCCGCCCGGCTTGGCGCCCTGGCCAATGACGACCTCGATCGCGTCGGCCTTCCGGAGATCGTCGGGGTTAAAGCCATATCGCGACGGGAGACATTGATAGACGACGATTGCACTGGCGGCGCGCTCTTCGGGCGTCATGCCGCCGTCGCCCGTGGTGGTTGACGTGCCGAGCTTCGTCGCAGCCAGCCCAATGGCTTCCTTGGCGTTGGCGCTCAAGGCGCCGAAGCTCATGCCGGCCACCGTGATGGGAATCGCCAGCTCGATCGGCTTCTTCGCAAATCGGGCGCCCAGCACGGTCCGCGTGACGCACTTCTCGCGATAACCTTCCAACGGATAACGCGAGGCCGAGGCAGTGAGAAAAACCAGGTCGTCGAACGTGGGGAGCTTGCGCTTGGCCCCCATGCCGCGAATGTCGTACAGACCGGTTTCTGCGGCGTGATGGATATACCGCAATACGTGGCGGTCGAACGAAAAACTCTCTTCGCGGTCGGAGAAGTCGGACATCGGCGGACTCGTGTGGTGAAAACGAGGGATCTGAGCCGCTTGGGACGGCAGGTTCCCAGCTTCCTGCTGCGAGTCCGCCAACTCAAGCAGGGCAGTCATCGCCCGTAGCGACTCACTGCGCAGCAATTCTAAACGCATTACTCGCGACAATTGCGAGACTACAAGGCTCAGTACTCTTGATGAACTTCCGAATTCCAGTGATACAGCGTTCGCGCCGAGGCGACGCGCCTGAACTCTTGCGGATTATGACCGAAGCCTGCCGAATCCAGCAGCCGGACGAGCTGCGCGTAATCGCGCTCGAGCATCGGTTCGAAATGCGCGTCCGCGCCGAGTCCAGAAATATTTCCGCGGATGTAGATTACCGCCTCGTAGAGCGAGTCGCCGAGGCCGGGTCCGGCGTCTCCGCAGACCACCAGCGTTCCGGCTTGCGCCATGAACGCCGACATATGTCCGACGTTTCCGCCGACGACGATCTCGCCCCCTTTGAGCGAGATGCCGCATCGTCCGCTGGCGCTGCCTTCGATGATGAGCAGGCCGCCGTGCGCGCTCGCGCCGGCTGATTCCGAGGCGTCGCCGCGCACTCGCACCGTGCCCGACATCATGTTTTCCGCAACGCTGCGGCCGACATTGCCCGTCACGGTCACCTCGGCTTGTTGATTCATGCCCGCCAGGTAATAACCCGCATCTCCGAGCACCTCGACTTGGATACGGGTATCTAACCCGACGGCAATGCTGTGTTTGCCGCGCGGATGATGGACGCGAACGTACAGGGCGGCAGCCTCCCCGCCGAGGCCGTGCAGGTAGCCGTTCAATTCGCGCACCGAGCGCTCGGCGA
>JAICIG010000289.1 GCA_025924495.1 Pirellulales bacterium
CAGCAGGCATTTGATCCGCGCGCGGCTGGGCGTTTCGTCGAGGCTGGCGGCCCAGGCTTCGAGATTGTCGATGACGATCATATTGGCGTCGTAGCCGAACTGAATGCCGTAAGCTAGCGCCAACACGCGGCGTTCCAGTTCCTCGAGCGAGCAGTCGTCGCCCGGCTCGGGCCAGCCGAGCGTGGCCACGGCGATCCGCTCGATCGTGGCGCCCGCCTTATCGAGCCTGGCCCGCAACGTCGGCGCGGGCATGTCGGCCGCATGGGCAAAAAGCGCCGCATCGCGATACCCGCGCTGATTGCTCAACCGAGCCGCCCATTCCACGGCCAGCAGGCTTTTGCACGAGCCGGGCTCGCCCGCCACCACGCACAGCGCCCCTTGCGGCAGGCGCCCCTCGGCCATCCAACTCACCTCGACCGGACGGAAGCCCGTCAGCTTGCCAACTTGCACCTTTTTCGCCTGGCCATTCGGGTCGTATTTTTCATCAAACGGCGTCCAGCGCATCGCTTCCGGCCTTGGACCCCAGACGGCTTTTGCCTGGCCCTGGCCTTTGGCCTGTCCGCGTGCCTGCTCGTTGCTTTTGACTTGCGAATCGCCGTTGGTTTGCGACATGTCTATGATCCTCGGCTGGCTCGGTGCACTGCGCGAAAGCGGCGCCCGCGTCCCTACGACGCCGGGTGAAAAAACGCCTCCCCGATGCACACAATTGCCGCTGAGCCTAGACTCGCGCTGGCTTGGCGCGAGAGGCAAAGTAGCGATCGACATTCCCTGTGCCGTCCGCAAAAGTAGCAGGCACATTCCATGTGCCGTCCGTAAAGTAGCAGGCACACTCCGTGTGCCGTCTGCCGCCCCGCCGATTCGCCTCGCACTCAAAAACGCGAAAACCGCTCTAGCTCTTCATGCTCCAACTTGGCACGGCATACGGGAGTATGCCTGCTACTTTACGCAGCTCAGCCGCTGCGGTCCTTCGTGTCGTGCCAATACACATCGAGGCGAGCTACCCTACTAGCTGCGCAACAGCGGCAGGATGTAGCCAGGGGGCTTCAGCCCTTGGAGCCCACAGTCCGAAACCTGGGGCTCGCGCCGCCAGGCTGCATCATGTCGTCCCTCTAGGACTATTCCGCGCCAACTCGCTGCTCGCCGCGGGGCGCGGCTTCGAGCGCTAACCGCGATCACCACTTCCAAAGCGCGGTGCCCCAGGCCAGTCCGCCACCGAAGCCGCTGAGCAGCAAGCGGCTGCCGCGCTGGATGCGGCCGGCGGCGAAAGCTTCGTCGAGAGCTAAGGGAATGCTGCCGGCGGAGGTGTTGCCGTAGCGGTCGAGATTAACGACCACTCGGCTGCGGTCGATGCCGACCATGTCGGTGGCCGTATAGATGATACGGATATTGGCCTGATGCAGGATGGCGAGGTCGATGTCGCTGGCCTTCATTTCGGCGGCGGCGAGCACGTCGTTGATCGATTCGAAAACCAATCGCACCGCCCATTTGAAAACGGCGGGGCCATCCATTTGCAGATACTGCAGCCCCTCGTCGAGCTTCGCGGTCTCGATCGGCAACCGCGACCCGCTCATCGGCCGGCAGAGCAGCGGTCCCCCCGAACCGTCGGCGCCGAGCGTGTAAGAGATTAAACCTTGGTCGGAATCTCCGGCCGCCAGCAGCACGGCTCCGGCGCCGTCGCCGAACAATGGAAAGGTGGAAGGATCTTTAGGATTCAGCACGCGCGAATTGCAGTCGGCGCCGATTACCAAGGCCAGCTTGCTGCAACCGGTGGCGACGAACTGTGCGCCGGTAATCAAGGCATACATAAAACCGGCGCAGGCCGCCTGCAGATCGACCGCGGGGGCGCGAATGCCAAGCCGGTCTTGCACCAGACACGCCGTCGACGGAAATGGCATGTCGGGCGTGAACGTGCCGACCAAGACCAGGTCGATGTCGGCGGCCGTCACGCCGGCCCGTTCGATGGCGCGCTCGGCGGCGCGGATGGCCAGGTCGCTGGTCGCCATCTCGGCAGGCGCTTGCCGGCGCTCGCGAATGCCTGTGCGCTGCAGGATCCAATTCGCATCAATGCCCAACCGCGAAGCAAGTTCGTCGTTCGTGACGACCGGGTCGGGCACGTAAGCGCCGGTCGACACGATCTGCACGCCGGTCAGACGCCGTAGCGGCGCATTGCTATAGAAGTTGGCTTTCCGGTCGCTCATCCCCGATGGCTCCGAGCTGCTGCCCGATTCGCTCGGCCAGCGGCATATCCCTCCAACGCCGCTGCCTGTACCAGTTTAGCCTAAGCTAAGCAGCGGCGCCGCCAGGGAAAAACGCGAGACGACGCGATATTCCCGACACTTTCTAGCGAGAAACGCTTGAACACTGCGCTGCCGCCGGAATAATCGGCGCAGGGGGCGCCGTCACACCGTGACCACGATCTTGCCGATTTGCTGGTTCGACTCCAGGAAACGGTGCGCTTCCACGATCTGGTCCAAGGGAAACGTTTTGGCGACGACCGGCTTGAGCTTGCCGCCGGCAAGACCATCGACGACCCACTGTTTCGCCCGCTCGAGCCGTGCCGGATCGGAAGTGATCTCGAACAGAAGGTACCCGCGGAGCGTCAATGATTTGCCGAGCACTTCCAACAGCGGGACGGGCGTCGGTTCCGGACTCAGCGCGCCATAGAGAAACAGAATTCCCCGTTCGGCCATGGCCGCCATCAGCTTGATAATCGTCGGCCCGCCGACCGGATCGAAGACCACGCGGGCGCCTTTACCGTCGGTGAGCTTGCGGACTTCGGCGGGAATGTCTTGCCTCTCGGTTACAATGACATGCGCCGCCCCTAAGTGATACAGTTCGTCTTTCTTGTCGTCTTTTCGCGTCAGCGCAATCGGTCTTGCGCCAACCCGATTCGCGATCTGGATTGCGGCAATGCCGACGCTACTCGACGCGGCGGGAATCAACACGGTATCGCCGCGAGTCAAGTTCGCGATATCGATTAAAGCGCCGTACGCAGTCAGGTACTGCATCCAGACCGCCGCGGCTTCGGTAAACGAGAGCGCTGGAGGATGCTTTGCCACGGCAGCGGCCGGAACAACCGCGACGTCTCCATAAACGCCGTACTTTCCCTGCGAGAACGCGGGCACGGTGCTAACCGCATCGCCGGGCTTCAACCCTTGAACGCCAGGACCGACTGAATCGACGACGCCGGCCGCTTCATAGCCGAGCTTCGAAGGGAAGACCGGTTGTTCGAGGTAATGGCCGGAGCGGAACATCGCTTCGGCGCGGTTGAGGCCCAACACCTTGACATTGATTCGCACTTCGCCGGCGCCCGGCGACGGGGCGTCGAGCGTGTCGATCTGCAGAACCTCGGGACCGCCGAGACGATGAAACCGAACGATGCGAGCCATGGCAAGCTCCTTCACAGGGGGCATGGTTAGAAGTCGGCATTCAACACGATCCGGTAACGCGCCTTGCCCGCAGCCAGGCGCGCCAGGGCCTCATTGACCTTGCTCATGGGAAAATACTCGACCTGTGGCGCAACCTTACAGCGGGTCGCAAATTCTAACATCGTGGCAATCATGGTCGGGCTGCCCGTAGGAGAACCTGAAACGCTCTTTTGGCCGCCGATCAGGCTGAAAGCAGGGATCGCCATCGGTTCCGTCACGGCGCCGACCACATGCAGCCGCCCTTTCGGCTTGAGCGTCTTCAACAGGGCGGGCCAGTTCAGCGAAACATTCACCGTTACCAGCAGCAAATCGAAGGCATTGGCCGCGGCGGCCAGCGCCTGCTCATCGCGAGTGGCGAGCACATGATCAGCGCCGAAGCCTTTCGCTTCCGCCGTTTTTGATTCGCTGGAGGTGAACGCGGTCACTTCGCAGCCCCAAGCATGGGCGAACTTCACGCCCATGTGGCCCAGGCCGCCGATGCCCACGACAGCCACATGGTCCGAGGCTTTGATGCCGTACGCCGCCAGCGGCGAAAACACCGTGACTCCTCCACATAGCAACGGTCCGGCAGAAGCCAGGTCGATTCCCGCGGGCAACGGGATGGTCCACGCCCAGTGAGCGCGCACCCGTTCCGCGAAAGCGCCGTGACGGCCGACAATAGTCGGAACGGCCTGCAAGCACAGATGTTGATCGCCGCCGAGACATTGTCGGCAATGCATGCAGCATTGGGCAGTCCAGCCGAGGCCGACGCGCTGGCCGACTTGCCGGCCCTTGGTTTGTTCGCCCAGAGCAACAATGCGTCCAATCGCTTCATGTCCTGGAATCACGGGAAATTGCGAGTAGCCCCATTCATCCTGGACGACCGACAGGTCGGAATGGCAGAGGCCGCAATGTTCGACCGCAATCTCAACCTCTTCCGGCCCTAAAGGTCCCGCGTCGAATTCATAAGGAACCAGCGCCTGGCGCGCACCGGGCGCCGCCCAACCGCGAATCTGCGTCATGGCAAGTCTCCTCGATTATCGCCCGGACTCCGGCCATGTTAGCATTCGCTTTGAAATCCGTCGCGGCGCGCGGCGGCCTGCAGTAGCACCATTCAGGATTTAGATGGATTTGATGGAAGCCACGCCCGTCTGCATCGAATCCCTCGGAATTGCCATCCGACCGCTCGCCTAGATTTGTCAACCACATGCGGCGTGGGCCGCCCCCTACTTCTGCGGCGATGAATGCTGCAGATGCCGATCGAGGAACTCATAAGCCTGCTGACGCGCTCGCGCGGGAAACGCATGCGGGCCAGGATAATAATACGCTTCGAGCGCCTGCGGCTGAGCGTAGAGGTCGTAAATCGATTGGGCGGCGGAGACGCACTGCTTGACGCCGGCCACGTCGAAATCGGAATCGCCTTCGGCGGCGCAGGCCAAGAAGGGCCGTGGTGCGATCGAACCGATCAGCTCGGGGAAATCGAATGGCAAATGGCGCGCGTCGTTCGAGTAAACCGAGGCAATCCGCGGCATATAGCGGGGGCCGGCCCAACTCGGCACGTCGTCTTTTTGAAACGTGCAAAAACCGCAGTTCGAAACGATCGCTTTGATCCGCGGCTCCAGCGCGGCCGTAAAGATGCCATTGTGACCGCCCAGCGAATGGCCGATGCAACCAATCCGCAAAGCGTCGACCTCGGGAAGCGTTTCGAGCAGGTCGATCGCTCGCATGTTGTCCCAAATGGCCTTCATCGTGCCGCTGACGTAACCGTGTCCTGCATTGAAGTCATACGGATGTTCGCCGAACGAAGGGTAATCAGGCGCTAAGGTAACGTAACCTCGTTTCGCTAATTCCAACGCGTACTGCATGTCGGCGTCGCCGGCCAGCCCCGCCGGCTCGCTCTTGCCAGCCGCGGTCGTCTGCTGCAAGCAAAGCACGGCAGGCAGTTTTTGATTGGCGCCTTTGCCTCGCTCGGGCAGAAACAGATAGGCCGCTACGCGATCGTCTGAGTCCGATTGATAAGTCAGCTTGCGCCGGACCAGCGAATCGAGGCGAACCTCCTCAACGACCTTCACGTCGAGCGGCGGCCGATGGAGCGGCCCGGGAAGCAAGCCCGCGACTTCTTGAAAATGCTTAAGAATATGCCCGCGGCGACGTTGCCAATCGGCGAGCGAGTTCACCTTCTGCTTCTGACCCGACTCGTCGATAAAGTACGCCAGATCGAGATGGTCATCATACAGGGGCGGCGCCGGGTCGGGTTCGAAGCGTCCGACCGGCCAGCGCTGCTTGTAGGAGATGATGAACTGGCCACCGCTCGTGCGATAGCGCACCTCATCGCGCCGCTCAAAGTCGCTCGGCCCCTGGCGGCGCACCGATTTTGGTCCGTCGGGCGCAAGGTAGTCGCCCGCCACGCGGAACACGATCTCGGTCCGGTCGCCCAGCGAGTGCCCGGTGCTGGCAAAGACTCGGCCGTCGAGATCTTTTTTGGCAATGAAGTGCGGCTCAATATCGATTCGCGATTTTTGCGCTGCAGCGACAAAATCGTCCGCGTCGGCGAACGGGCACGTCGTGTCGTCGACGCCGTGGACCGTGACGATCTTTGTCTGCGAGCCGATTTCGGCCATGGTTCGTAAATGATCGGTATTAGCTAGCCAGCGCAGCTCTTGTGCATCGCGCGAGAGATAGTAAGGATGCGCCGGATCGCGGCGATACCGGGCGTTCAAGCTGCTTCCGCCGGGCAGGCCAAAGGCGATATCGCCGCTGAGTTTCTTCATGCCGCACATATCGACGACGCAGGCAAACGTCCGAGGCGCCAGTTTGGCGGCCATCAGCGTCACGTTGCCGCCGCCGGAGCCGCCGGTCGCAAAGATGCGCCCTGAGGCAAAAGGAGTATTGCGAGACTGAAGCCCGGCATAGGCCCAGTACAAGGAGCGCAGCGCATCAAGCGCCTGCAGATAACCAAAGTCGTAAGGCTCCGGTCCGTCGATCGAATCTTGCTTGCCGCTCTGCAGGTAATTGACGCATAGCGAGATTACATTTAGCCGGTTGGCAATCGTCTGTGGGTTCGCCGTGCCGACGCAATCCGTGCCGCCCCAATTGTGCAGCGAGAGCATCAAGCCCGTCTCGGCCGTGACCTGGTCGAGTTTCCCGCCGGGATAGTGGATAAGCACTTCGATCGTGCGCGGCCCCGGCCGGAGCGGCCACTCCTGGGCCGGCAGCAAGACCCGCTCGTCGGCAGCCGGCAGATCTGGATACGCGGAATTCGCTTCCCCGGCGGCCGACAGTTGCGACGGCGCGATGACAAACATCATCGCCAAGCACGCGATAAGTCGCAGTACACAGAGATTTTGCTTGAACCGTATGTTATGCTCTAGCACAGCGTTGCTCCCGTCGTGTGCCGAAATGTCAGGCTGAAGCTTAACCTAGATCGACTGACTGTACATGGCCATCACTTGGCAATGTGCTTGGTCCGCCGGTTCAATCCTCATGGCGCCGAAGCTATTGCGTTTTCCTTGCCAGATTTCGCTCGAACAGCTCGCGCACTTCTGCTGCAATCTGCGGACGTGCCTATGCGGAGGGCTGGATATGCCCTCGAGCTTGCAGATTTGTTCCCGCTCGTCGCAAACGCTTCAAGAGATTTTGGAGCAGGCCGCCGAGTTAACCAAGGCAGGCATGGGCTTATGCGATGCTCTCGATCGCTGGCAGGAGCGTTTCCCGCCGTTCTTGCTGCCTGTCCTTCGTTGCGGTGAAGAAACCGGCCGACAAGACGACGCCCTCGCCTACTTGGAGCGACATTGCCGCTTGTTGGCCGGGCCTGCACGCACGATGCAAAATACGTGGCGAGTGCCGCTTGGAGTCCTGCTGGGCGGCTCGGTGATCTGCGGCGTAGTCCACTTACTGCTGGCGCCTCTCCCGGTCACGTTCGCTTATGTCCTCCATACCATGGGTTACTATGGAGTCCTTGCTGGCTTGCTGGCGGTCGCACTATGCGTCCCGCAGGCCAAGAGACTTGTTGATAGACTGAAACTCGTCTTGCCCGTGATCGGGCCGGCCGAACGCGAGTTGGCGATGAGCCGCTTTTTCCATGCCATGAGCTTGCTCTACTCCACCAACGGCCGACGCGTGGAACAAATGATCCGCCTGGCCGCAGAGTCTTCCGACAACATCATCCTCCGCCGCGATTTCGTTCGCGCAGCCGCGGCGGTCGAGAGCGGCGCAACGATCGCCGAAGCCTTTGCTATCCCCAACTCGATCCCTCTCGATCTGAAATCTTTGGTTTTTGCCGGCGACGAGGCGGGAAAGCTGGAAGACGCTTTTGACGCCATCGCTCGCACCGTTGACGAGTCGGTCCAGCATCGTCTTCTGCTATTCCAGCAATTATTCTTCCGCGTGGTCGCGTCCTCGGTCGTATTCTCCGTGGCAATGACGCTCTATTCACTGCTAGCGATTCCTGGCTAATTGCCGACCGCCGCCTCACCCCGGCTCGTTGACGTGGATTACCGCTGCGCCAGAAGGCGCCGACGGGTGTCAACGCATCGGCGATGGGCTATACTCCTGGCTGCGTTCCTAGTTTCGAGGACGACGATGCTTGATCCCGGCAACGCAATCCGTTGTTTATTGGTGCAGCTCTTGCTCGCGGCCAGCGCCATTGGCTGGGCGCGGGGCGTTAGCGCTGCCGAACTGCCAATCGACCGGGACAATATCGCGATTGACGCCAGCGCGACCGTTCGACCAGGCCGTTATTACGTCGAAGATGGCGACGGGAACGGCGTGTTGCTTATTCGCGGCAGCAACTTGACGCTCGATTTTCAAGGCGCAACCTTGACGGGCTCGGCGGACGGCACGCCGCCTGATCAATTTCATGGCCGCGGCATTGTCATTGAAGATTCGGACAACGTCACGATCGAGAATCTCACGTTGCGCGGTTTCAAGCTTGGCGTTTACGCCCGTAACTGCCGGAACCTGACGATTGAGCATTGCGATTTTTCCGACAATTACAAGCAGCATCTGTTGAGCACGCCGCAGGCGGAGAACGGCGCCGATTGGCTGTTCGGGCACGAAAACGACGACAACGAATGGCTTCGCTATGGGGCCGCCGTCTATCTTGACCGGTGCAGAGGGTTCACGTTGCGGAATAATGTCGTTCATCGAGGCCAAAATGGCATTTGCCTGGTGCGATCGAGCGAAGGCGCCGTCTATGACAACGACTGCTCGTTTAACAGCGGCTGGGGGCTGGCGCTCTATCGCTCTTGTCGAAACACGATCTCGCACAACAAATTCGATTGGTGCATCCGCGGCTACTCGCACGGAGTTTACAACCGCGGTCAGGATTCGGCGGGCATTCTCGTGTTCGAGCAATGCTCCGACAACGATTTCCTGTTCAATAGCGCCACGCACGGCGGCGACGGGTTCTTCCTGTTCGCCGGGCTCGAAACGCTCGAGGAAACAGGCACAGGGGGCTGCAATCGAAATCTGGTCTACCGCAACGATTTCTCTCATGCCAGCAACAACGGCATCGAGGCCACCTTTTCGACCGGCAATCGTTTCATCGAAAACATTCTCGATGAAGCCGATCATGCCATTTGGGCCGGGTACTCTTATGGCTCAGACTTCATTGGCAACAAGATTAGCCATTGCAAGCACGGAATTTCGATCGAGCACGGCAGTAATAACCGCATCGAGGATAACCTGATCCAAGAGACCGGCATCGGGGTCAATCTCTGGGCGAACGAGGCATCGGCATTCCGTAAAAAACAGTACGGCAATTTGCATCATTGCCAATCCGAGCAATACGATATCCTCAAGAACCGCTTTACCCGCAATCGTCTCGACTTGCGAGTGGCAAATACCAGCCAGGTCGCCTTTCGACACAACGAACTCCAAGACGCGCCGGTTGCCATTGAGGTCGGCGGCAATTCTCGCAGCGTGACGATTGCCGAAAACAATATTTCAGGCAAAGTGCGAATCGCCGAGCCAGCCGAGGCGAAGTTCGAGGGAAATTACTTTTGCGAAGAGCCCGCTGGCGCCACTTCAACGGCGTCGCCGCTTGCGCTCGAATTTCAAGAGCCGGGGCCGCTAGCCGACTTGGCCGCGGCGCCAGGCAAACAAAATGCCTACCTGCCGAAAGGCGCCTTGCGAGGCCTGAAATACATCTTTGTCGACGAGTGGGGACCTTATGATTTCTCACGAATCAAAGTTGTTCCGGAACATCCGGTGTTCTGGGGCGATGGGGAGCTGCGCGTGTTGGGCCCGCCAACGGCTTTTGTCGTGAAACAACTGGCCGGCGGCGTTTCGGAAGCGGGCAGCCGTGGACTGAATGGTACTGGCGGCGTGCTCCTCCGCGTCGCTGGCGAACGCAAATGGCTCGGACCGAAGGGCCTCCAGCCGAACGTGCCAGTAGGCGGCGGCATCGGACTCGGTAAGGGCTCGGATGTCCATTGACCCAGGATAGCCGCAAAAAAAGGCTTGCCTGCTAGCTCAGATTCGGGTAAAACACATGCAAGGCGAGGTCGACCATGGAAGATTTCCGTGTGGGCTCCGTTCCTTCGACAGATCCGTATGGCCACCCCGATCCGGGTGCAAATCCGCGGAAACGCAAGCGGCCGGCGGATGTCGAACCCGAGGACACGTTCGTGCTGCAGGAGGCGGAAGAAGAGCCGATCCAGGATAGCTATACGCCGTCGGCGCAGCGCGAAGAGGAGTGAGAGGCGCGGGGGAAGTGGCCTGGTAAGGGAAGCGCGGGCCGGCGACGCTCGCGG
>JAICIG010000290.1 GCA_025924495.1 Pirellulales bacterium
CGGCCACGACATGCGCGTTGGTCAGGATCAGCCCGGTGTCGTCCAGGACAATGCCCGTGCCCTCGCTCGCCACGCTTTCCAAGCTGACGACGCAGCCACGAACGCGTTTGAAGACTTCAACCGCTTCCTCTTCTGCAGCGCGGAGGGGCAGCGCGGCCAGGACAAGGGCGAGCGCACCGATCAGCTTGGCAACATGCATAGAAACCACCCCAAGGATGAGCGTGATGAAACAAGCGCACCGGCCGAACAGCCGGAGCTTGCTGCGCGGATGGGAGCCGCCTCCACCGACCGCATGGTTTGAGCCTACCTTTCGCCGACGCCGTTCTCAACTCATCGGCATCAGATTTGCATCTGGCGGTGAAGGAGCAACTGCTCAACCATCTCGCACCGGAGGGCGCCATGGCCGCAAGAAAGACGAAAGGCAAATCGGACCGATCAAAGCATAGCGAGCATAAAAGCCACCGACGTGGGGATGATCGTCGCTGGAGCAGCAAGGTGAAAACGGTGTCGACTTTTCCGCCGGCAAAAGCCTTTACCAAGGACGCGGAGTCGATCGCACGCACGATGGCTAGCAAAAAGGTCAGCCCGAAAGGCATCGGGTCGGGGATTCGGATGATTCAGTTCTTCATTAACCGGGCTGGCAAGAATCTGCCCGCCGAGCAGAAGCAGGAACTCGAGAAAGCCAAGCACATCCTGCAAGAGCGGAACCGAGACGAGAAAAGCAAGGAAAAGGCGACGCGGAAGAAATCGTCGGCAACACACAAAGGCAAGTCATCCGCAAAGAAATGAGAGGATGCGCTCCATGATCCGAAAATTGAAGTCAGGCGAATACCGCCTCTACTCGCGCAAGGTCAATCCGAAAACCGGTCACCGCCGCAATCTCGGCACATTCCCCAGTCGGGAAAAGGCCGAACAGCACGAGCGTGCCGTGCAATACTTCAAGCGCGCTCACTGAATCGCCCGGGCCGGGAAAGATTGACGAGATTGCCGGCTATGGCACTTTCAATGAGTCATTGTTGAGCTGATATTGCTGCTTGCCGTGAGCTTTTGTTTGGTCGGCGTTGTCGGTTACGGCCTGCCGACGATATTTATCGAGTTCGCGTCGGGCCTCCTCCGGCATCTTCGCGGCCATCGTCTCGTCGATCTGGGCTTTTTCGGGCGTTCCCGCTCGCTCGCGAGCCGCACCCCGCTCGAAGAGACGCTTCGTTTCGCCGTCCCAGGCATGCGTAACCAGGCCATTGGCCAGTGCGGAATAGTACCAGACGCGCGCGTCGTGCGGTCGGGCTTGCTGCAGGCGGCGGAAAACATCGCGCGACTGCGCGTACCGCCCCGCTTTGAACAACCCCACGGCGAGATCGAAGGTTGCATCGTCATCATTGACATCCGCTTCGTCTTCGTCGCTGGGCGTCGCCGGCGCCTCATCCTGGGATGTTGCCGGGGAGTCGGCGGACTTATCGCTCGACAAATCAGCGGCCTGAGTCTTTGACGGGTTCGACTCGGCCGAGGTCTCCTGCGGCGCGATTTCATCCCGCAATGTCTTGAACTCCTCCACAAGGCTCGACAGGCGATGGTCAAGGTGACGCACTTGCGCGGGTAGCTTGGCCGTCTCATCGATGCTTTTCGCCAATTCTCCGACCTGAGTTTGCAGCGTATGCAGGGCGGGCGGGGTCTCATTCGCAGGCGCCTGCGTGTTGTCGATTCGCTGGCTAAGCGAGTCGAGCCGATGAGCAAGATGTTTGATCTGTTTCTTGAGCGTTTCCGCGTCATCGGCGGACGTGAAACCGGGAATCTCGGATGCTGAATCGTCAGATCCCGTCTCGTTTGAGGATTCGCCGCTGCCGGACCTTTTCTTGCTGCTCGATTTTTTCGACGATTGCGACCCGCCGCTTTTGCCGCCGTGCGCCTGCTGCGAGTTCTGTTTTTCGTCTTCTTTCGACGGGCCCAAGAATTTGGCATAGGCCCAGGCGCCGGCGGCGCCGCAAATTAATGCCACCACGGCGGTCAAGGCCAGCGATTTCCAACTCCAGCCCTCGCGGTATGGAATTTCTTGCCGTCTCGATTCGTGCTCGCGAGATTCCACGCCGGATGTTGAGGACGCATCTTCGGGCCGGCGCTGTTCCGAACGCCGATCGTCTGATGCTGCCGGATGTTGCTGGCGGAGCGCGGCATCGCTTCGCGCCCCTTCCGTCCGGTCCTCGCGCGAGGCCGGGGAACTGCGTTCCACCACATCTTTCGACTCCGCCGCCGAACCGGGCGGCGAAGCAATGGTTTCGCCCGCATTCGCCTGGTTTGTTTCGAGCGAATAGCTGGCAGTAGGGTTGCGCACGCGATCCGCTTCCGATCGTACGGCAGGGTCATTCGTGCTGACCGAGCGAGTCGCAGCAGACGTATTGTCGACCGTTCTGTTTTCCTCCGGTGCGGCGGGCTTTTCAGCGGCGGCGCGGTCGGGGCCGGGCGTCCTGTCGCCATATTTCTTCTGAGAACGAATGGGGTCGCGTGCCATGGTTCAACTCTCCCGCTGTTCGATCAGCGATTGGTCATGCCTGATGAAAACTAAAACGCGAGCGCCGCTTCTCGCACTGAAGACCGTTAATTTTGTTCCCCTGAGTCGTTCCAATCCGCCGGGCGCTTACTGTGTGGACTGGCGAGTGACCTCAATCCTCCTGCTCTTGTTGCGGCGCTTCGCTGGCGGCCTCGCTTTCGGCGCCGTCGCGATCGCCGGGCTTCTGCCGGATGATTAATGCGTAGAGCGCCGGCACGACGAACAACGTCGCAGGCTCGCCCGCCAACAGTCCGCCCAGAATGGCCCGGCCCAGCGGCGCATTGGCTTCGCTCCCTTTTTCCAAGGCGAGCGCCGTAGGGACCATGGCGAAAAACGCGGCCATGGCCGTCATCGTCACCGGACGAACGCGGATCGAGGCCGCCTTGCGAATCGCCGCGCGCGGCGAAAGCCGCTCGTCGCGTCGGAATTCCTGAGCCACTTCGGTCAATAGCACCGTATTGGCGACGAAAATACCGACTGTAAAAATGATCCCCAACAGCGACTGGACGTTGATCGAGGTTTGCGTCACATACAGCACGGGCAGTACGCCGATCAGAATCAGCGGAACCGCCAGCAACACGCACAGCGGCGCCGAGAAAGACTTGGTGAGCGCCACAAGCATGAAGAAGATCAAGATCACTGCCAGCGCCAGCCCGATAGCCAGATCGCGAAAGGTTTGCTTCATGCGCGAATACTCGCCGCTGAGCACAATTTCCGTGCCTTCCATGAGCTGTTTGTCGTCGGAAGCCGGATCGTAAGCCTGCCAGGTCGTGCCGAGTTGTTCGCTCTTTCCGGTGGCTTCTCCCTGGTGCTCTCCGAACTGGTTGAGCGCCTGGTGCACATCGTCGGCGACGTGCCCCAGATCGCGACCTTCGACGTTCAGGCTGACGTCGATCGTCGGACGGATATTGAGGTGCGAGACCTCGGTGCCGATCGTACTGCGGCGGATCTTCACCAGATTCGAAAGCGGTACGGGCGGCGGCGTTTGCCGCCGTCGACTCAGACTTCCTGTCTCGGACAGCCCGAGCGAAGCGACGCGAGAATCCATCTTCGACTGGTCGGCGCCGGTGACTGGGACGTTCAGTAACGTCTCGAGTGACTCAATGTGGGCTAAAGGATATTGCACGCCGACGAAATATTGATTGCCGTTGACGCGGTCGATCCAGAAGATGTTCTTGTTGAACAAAATGCTCGAGTTGAGCGCGGCAATGACCGATTTCATGACTTCTTCCTGGGTCAGGCCCAGGTCGGCCGCCTTGGCCCGATCGACGTCGATCACATACTGCGGATAATCTTGCCGCTGAATGATGCGTGCATCGACCACGCCGTCGATGGTCGCCACCTGGCGCCGAATCAGATCGGCGATCTCGTGCGCCTTTTCTTGCTTCTTGCCGGTGACGCGAATGTTGATCGGCGTCACTTTGCCTTCGTTCAAGGCGCCGCGGATCAAGCCGCCGGAGTTGTAGCCGAATTCTAGATCGGCGAAGCGTTTGTCGCGGCTGAATGACCGACGCAGCTCGCGAACGTAGTGCTGGGCTGTCTCGTCGCGGTCTTCCGCGAGCTGAATTTGCATCGTGGCGTCCATCTTGCCGGAGTTCGTCGTGTAAGCCGCCGACCAGTCGGGGGTGATGCCAATCTGTGAGACGATCAAGTGCAGATCGTGCTTGGGGATCACCTCGCGCACGAAGTTTTCGACCTCGGCGATTCGATCGTTCGTAACCTCCAGCCGAGTGCCGCTGGGCGCCCGCACGTACATTTCGAACGCGCCGCCATCGACGATTGGAAAGAATTCGCGGCGCAGCGGCAGCGCCAGGACTGCGACGACAACGATCAGCAATCCGAATGCGATTGCCGTGGATGGCACGGCATGAGCGAGCACGACGTCGAGCCAGTCGAGATATTTGCGAATTCCCGTCTGCACGAGCGATTGCCATTTGGCGAAGAAGCGACCGATCGCCCCCTTGGGCGTGCGGTTCTTCTTGCCGCTTACGGAGGGCTTGAGCCAGGACGCCGCACAAACCGGAATCATGCTCATGGCGAGGATAAAGACGGCGGCCATGGCAAAGGTCACCGCCAAGGCCATCGGCCGAAACAGGAAGGAGCCGGCGCCTGGCATCAACGCCAACGGAGCTAAAACCATCAAGGTGCTGAGGCTCGCCGCCAATTCAGGCAAGGCGACTTCGCTCGCGCCGTTCAGGGCGGCCTGTTCCAGCGGCTGGCCGCTTTCCAGCAACCGGTCGGTGTTCTCCAGGCAGACGATCGCAATGTCGACCATGGGGCCGATCGCCAGAGCCAGACCGGAGAGCGTCATCACGTTGATCGTCTGTCCGGTCGCATACAGCAGGCCGGCGGCCGCCAACGCTGAAATCGGGATCGTCAGCACCGCGATGGCGGTCATGCGAGGCTGGCCCAGGAACAAGAGGATGACGAGTGAGCACAAGATCGCCCCGAGACCCGCCTCCAGGGCCAGGCTTTTGATCGATTGGCGAACGTAAACGGACTGATCCATGATGACTTCCAGGTCGATGCCGGGAAGCGAGAGGCGACTCTCCATTGCCGGCAACTGGTCTTTGACCTGGTTCACCACCTCGAGCGTGCTGGCGCCTTTTTGCCGCATCACGGGGACATAAACCTGCTTGCGCCCCTCCACGCGAACGATCGTGGTTTGGATCATGGCGTCGTCGGTGGGAGCGCCTACGTCTCGCAGGAAACCGCGATTCCCGTGTTCGGTGCGCAGAGGTATCTCGCCCATGCCCTTCACATCGGGGAACATGGCGTTGCTGCCCACGAAGTAATCTTTCTCGCCGACGATCAGTTCGCCCGAGGGAAGAAAGACATTAGAGCTGGCAATCGAGTTCATCACGTCGAGCGGCGCCAGCCCGCGCGCTTGCATTTTCTCGCGATCGAGATAGACCTGCACTGCACGAATCTTGCCGCCGAATACCGCGGGCGACACCGCGCCTTGAACCGCCATGATTTGATTGCGGACCTCGTATCGGCCCACGTCATACAGCTCTGTCTCCCCATATTGCTTGCTGTTCAGAGCCACTAAGCAGACCGGGGTGGTCGCCGTCGGGTCGAAGGGGAGCACCACGGACGGCAGCGTGCCAGGCGGCAAGTTCATCGTGACCGATTGGGCCAGAGAATTGACGGAGGTCAGCGCTTCGCCTGGATCGGCGTCGCTGTAGAAGTAATTGAAGATCACGCTGCAGCCGAGCGTCGATCGAGATTCCTGGCGCTTGATTCCCGGCGCCATCCCTGTCCATCGCTCCAAGCGGTTCGTAATGTCGCGTTCGACGCTTTGGGGCGGCATGCCCCCATAGAACGTCAGCACCATCACCGCCGGGCTTTTGAACACCGGCAGAATATCGATGGGAATGGAGAACAGGCTCAGCCCGCCGAGCAGGACGATCGTCAGCGCGAAGACCGTCACGGCGGGCTTATTCTTCAAGGAGCCTTGGATAAAAGCACGCATGAGGACCGCCTCGCGAAGACCACGGACAAAGCGTCGTACTTGAATGCGAGCGGGCTGTTGCCCCGACGATCGAAAGCAGACGCAATCGATCACTGACTCGCAAATTGCGGACCGATTGAGCGCGGCGATGTGTCCGCGCGCGGTCCGTGCGAACGCTGCTGCGCCGGCACGACGTCGCAAGTTGAAGCGTGGACAAACTTTGTCCAACCACCTGACACACGAACGGCCATTTTGTCGGGAGTCGAGCCAAGCCGGCGGCCGACGGCGACACCATTTGAGCGGATGCAAACGGCTCTCTGTAGGGAACGTCCTCCGTGGGTTCCGCGAGTGCCGGTGGCGCCTCCTGCCCCGGCTCCCGGAACGCCACGGCGGGCCTTCCCTACAAAGTGCGTCGCTGTCCCCTGGTGGCGCCAAAGAACTGCATTGTCCTCAACGCATGAGCGTTCGGCACACTGGTTGCATTATGACCGCTACCGGAGATTGCATACACAACGCGGGGCGGTAGGGCGCAGCATCGTGTCTTCACCTTCTTTGTCACGAACATCGGCTGATTATTCGGCCGACCAGGGTTCGCCGCATTCGGCGTCCGTTGCGAGCGGGGCCGTTCTACGCTGGGCGCTGGCGATCGTGCTGGCCCTTGCAGCCGGCGCCGGCATCGCCTACGAGGTGACAAGCCAGGGCGAGTCGAACGCCCAGTCAAAGGCCAAAGGGAGCAGTGAAGCGGATCAGTCGGGCGAAAACGGCGCCGACCAATCGCAGGCCAGCCGGCTCAAAGTCAAAGTCGTCCATCCGCGCAAAGGCGGACTGACGCGCACGACGACTCAGCCCGGAGTACTGCATGCTTTCGAGTATGCGGATTTGTACGCCAAGGCCTCCGGCTTCCTTACGGCGCAGGTCGTTGACATTGGCGACACGGTGGAAAGAGGCCAGGTTCTGGCGGAGATCTATGATCCCGAACGTGAACAGGAAGTCGAGCAAGCGGCCGCGGCGGTCGAGCAAGGCAAGGCCCAGGTGCAACAGGCCCTGGCCAAAGTCACCACCGCAGAGGCGGCGGTTACGGCCGCGAAAGCACTGGTGAAGCAAAGGAAGGCCGACGTGGCGCGGTATGTCGCCGCCCGAAAATATCACGAAAAAGAATATCTGCGATATATCGAATTGACTCAGCAGAAGGCGGTCGACTATCGCGTCTCGGACGAAAAACAGAAGCAGTACGAATCGAGTCTCTCGGCCGAAGAAGAGGCGAAGGCCGCGGTCAAGACGGCGCAGGCCGATCTCGCACAAGCTGAAGCCGACGTCGAAACCGCCAAGGCGAACGTAGCGGCCGCTCGCGCCAATGTGCGCATCCTCACGGCCCGCGAGCAGCAGGCGGACATTCTGGTGCGGTACCTGAAGATCACGTCTCCCTACGATGGCGTCGTCACGAACCGCAATTACCATCGCGGCGATTTCATCCGCTCGGCCGACCAAGGGACCCAGCCGCCCATGCTTTCGGTCGCGCGTACCGACCGGATGCGCGTCGTCGTGTTCGTGCCCGATCGTGACGTGCCTTATCTGGACCGCGGCGACGAGGCGGTCGTGCGGGTCGATGCCTTTGCCGGAGAGGAATTCAGAGGACGGGTCTCGCGGTTCTCGGAATACGAAGATCCGACGAATCGCACCATGCGCGCCGAGATCGATTTGCCGAATCCGAGCGGCAGGCTTCGCGAGGGAATGTATGGCGGCGTGTCGATTTTGCTCGAGCCCCCTTCGAACAAGCTGGTCATCCCTTCTTCGGCGCTGCAAAAAAAGACCGAAGCCGGAGAGGCCGAGGTGTTCGTGGCAGATGGCGACCGCGCACGACGCCGCAAGATTCAAGTCAGCCGCGATGACGGCATCCGCTCCGAAGTCTCCGGGGGACTGAGCGAGCGAGATCAGGTCGTTGTCTCCTACAGCGGCTCGCTTGAAGACGGGGAGCCAATCATTGCCCAGGCCGTGGATGGTTCGCGGCGCGACCAAGGCAATCGTTCGGCCTCGAAAGCGCCTTCCAATGCGCGTTAACCGCGCGCCGGGGCAGTGAATCGGCTCATCGGTACGCATCGGTACGCGACCGCGACGTCCGGCGTACCGCTGCACCGAGCGCACATCAGTACACCATCTATATATAGATGGTGTACTGATGTGCGTGCGTGCTTGCCGGGAGCCGCTGCGCGACATAAAAGACGCAATGTACCGATGTCGGCCGTGAACCCCCCCCATCTCTCCGTATGCGCCTCCGTGTGTGCCTTAGCGCTATTGATTAGGCGCAGCGGCGCGACGGTTGAAGGCCCCGTCAAACTCCCGGTCGGATGTCCCGGGCCGAGCCCCTATTCATCAACAAATAATGATGCGTCGCTAAAAAAGATTGCACTCGCTGGCGCCGGCTGTCATAATTCGGGGCAGCCTACCAGTTTCGGTTCCTCGATTGACCTACCTCACGGAAGGAGCCTCCATGAGCCGGCTTATGCGTCCCGCCCGAGATATGCTTGCGGTACTCGCCGTTGCTTCTGCGTTTTGCACTCCCTTGTTCGCAGCAGATGCCGCCCCGGCAAAGGTTCAAGCTCCCGGCTTGGGCGATCCCGGTACACTAACTGGCATTACGATCGAGACCGGCCGAGATCAGGGAATTGCCCCGATTTTGCGAGGTCGAGACGCTCAACAACAGTTAGTCGTTACCGGTCACTACAGCAGCGGCCAGGTTCGCGATTTGACCCGCCAGGTGACCTACCAGGCGGACCCGGCGGGCGTGGTGACGGTCGATTCGACCGGCCTCGTGTTGCCTATCACCGATGGCAAGGCCGTAGTCAGCGCCGTCGCCAGCGGCGGGTTGAAGGCCGCGACCGAGGTCACCGTCGAGCGGTTTATCAACGATGTGCCGGTCAACTTTCCCAATCAAGTAGTGCCGGTTTTCACCAAGCTGGCGTGCAACAGCGGTGGTTGCCACGGCAAGGCGAGCGGCCAGAACGGTTTCAAGCTTTCGCTCTTGGGCTTCGAACCGACTGAGGATTACGAGCACCTGGTGAAAGAAGGTCGCGGCCGTCGGCTGTTCCCCGCTTCGCCCGACCGCAGCCTGTTGCTGCTCAAGCCAATTAACGCCATGCCACACGGCGGCGGCCAGCGTATGGATCCTCAATCGCACGAATACCGCTTGCTGCGTCGCTGGATCGAGCAAGGCATGCCCTACGGCAAGCCCGATGATCCGACTGTGGCTCGCATTCAGGTCTACCCGCCCGGCCGCCAGATGGGCCGCAGCAGCGAGCAGCAGATTGTGGTCTTGGCTCATTACACCGACGGGTCGATTGAAGACGTGACGCGAGTCGCCACCTTTGACTCCAACGACAGCGAAATGGCCGAGTGCACGCCGACGGGTTTGGTGAAAACGTTGGAACTGACCGGCGACGTGGCGATCATGGCCCGCTATCAGGGCCAAGTCGGCGTGTTCCGAGCTAGCGTTCCGCTGGGCATCAACGTCGACAACCTGCCGCCGACGAAGAACTTCGTCGACGAGTTCGTGTTCAAGAAGCTCAAGACGCTGGGTGTGCCTCCTTCGCCCGTTTGCGATGACAGCACCTTCATTCGCCGCGTGACGGTCGATCTGGCCGGTCGGTTGCCGTCGCCCGAAGAATCTGCAGCCTTCCTGGCCGACCAGGATCCGGCCAAACGCGACAAGCTGATCGATCGGCTGCTGGATAGCGCCGACTACGCCGACTACTTTGCCAACAAGTGGAGCGCCATCCTCAGGAACAAGCGTCGCGATCCGACCTACATGCGCGGCTCGTACGCTTTCCACGGTTGGATCCGCGACAGCCTGTACGAGAACAAGCCGTATGACCAGTTCGTGCGCGAAATTCTCTCGGCCTCGGGCGAGGTCGGCCAGAATCCGCCGGTGGTCTGGTATCGCGAGGTCAAAGAAGTCAATCAGCAGGTGGAAGACGCCGCCCAGTTGTTCCTGGGCTTGCGAATTCAGTGCGCTCGCTGCCATCATCACCCATTTGAAAAGTGGAGCCAGCGCGATTACTACGGCATGTCCGCTTTCTTCTCGCAAGTCGGGCGCAAGCCAGGCATGCAGCCCTCCGAAGAGCGCGTGTTCCATCGCCGCGGCAAAGCCGTGGCC
>JAICIG010000291.1 GCA_025924495.1 Pirellulales bacterium
ATCGATTCGGTCAGGCAATTGCAAGAATCGATGATTCCTCGCAACATGCCGGCGCCCGCGGGCTATCAAATCCTCGCCCGCTATGAGCCTTCGCAAATTCTGGTCAGCGGCGGCCAGCCGGTCATTCTTGCGGGCGGCGACTATTACTACGCCTTTCAGGTCTCTCGCAAGCGGCTCGTATTCCTGGTTGGAGACGCATCCGGCCACGGCATCAAGGCGTGCATGTCGATCATGAGCATGCACACCTTAATCAATCAGCTGCAAGAGAATTTGGCTGGCCTGCCCGATGAGTTCGTCGCTAAGATCAACCGTCGACTGTGCGAGCAGAATTTTGCGCATCAGCAAGAAGGGTTCATCACGCTGATCTACGGAGTCGTCGAGGACGGCATCCTGCGCTGGACCTCGGCCGGCCATTGTCCGCCGCTCTTGCAAGACCTGGAGACCGGCCAAGTCCGTGAGTTGGGCGACGCCTACTCCGACGGCGGACTGCCCCTGGCGATTTCCGAGGATGCCGAGTACACGACAGTTTCCAGCCCCATGCCGCCCGGTCATCGGCTGATCGTCTATACCGACGGCATTATCGAGGCCATGCCCAATGGCGACGGCCACCGCCAATTCGGCATCGATGGTCTCAAGCAAACGCTCGAGCGCTGCCGCCGGGCGTCGCTTTCAGACACGCTCGACCAGCTGTTCCACGATTCACACTCTTTCACCGCCGGGCACGGACGGCATGACGACACGTCGGTGCTGCTGCTCGAGCGCGGGTTGGACTGAACGCTAGTCAACTGCTGCCATCATCAAGGGCGGACTCGGGACGCGCGCCGGCCGGGCGAACAGGTACCCTTGTGCATAGTTAGCGCCGTGATTCATGAGCCACTGCCATTCGGCTTCCGTCTCGACCCCTTCGGCAATTGTCTTGACGCCGAGGCCGCGGGCCAACTCGAGCAATCTGGCGGCAATGTGCGCTTTATGTGGATCATGATCCGCGTCCCGAATCAGTTCCATGTCGAGCTTAATGAAGTCCGGCTTGAGCTTCGAAAGCAGGTTCAACGAGCTATAGCCCGAACCCACATCGTCGAGCGCGACCGCACATCCCGCTTGCCGGTAATATTCCAGCACACGCCGCAAGTGCTGCTCGTCTGGCGTTCGATCGCTTTCCACCACTTCAAACACGAACTGATCGACGGAGAGAGATGATTGTTCGATCGCTCGCACCGTGCTCCGCAGACAGAACGCCGGATCGTAGATCGAAGTCGGGTTGAAGTTGATGAATATTTTCGTCGGAATATTGTGCTCGGCCGCCGAAGCGATCGCGCGCAAGCGAGCAGCCCGGTCGAGATGATAGAGCAGGTTGGATGCCCGAGCCGTGGCATACAGACGATCGGGATAAATCAAATCGCCGTTGGCTTGCACGCCGCGCGTCAGGCACTCGTAAGCGAACACATTTTCTGGCTCCCGGCAATCAACAATCGGCTGAAAATAGGTCGCCAGCCGCTCTTCGGCCAGCAATTCGACCAGCCATCGGCCTTCAATCCGCGACGCCAAATTGGCCAGAGAGTCCATCCGCACGAGGTCGGTCACCGCAAGTTGGGCGCCTGGCGACAACAACAAGGACTTTGCGTCGTTGAGCTCTACGGAGCTTAATGTGTTCGTCACGATCTCGACAAAGCGCTTCAAGTTGTCGTGCGTCACCGCAAATGAGATCAGCACATCATCGTGAATGCAATGCTCGATGCCTGCCTCGCTCAAACCGCGGCAGACCTTGGCCCCCGTATGAGCCAAAGGCAGCGCCAAATACAATGTGCCCGCATCAGCGATCGAGGGCGGCAGAGCCTCGCAACCTGAACAGCTCGACATCTCGAAACTCCGGACGAACCTGGAAACGAAGCAGCTTATCTTGCGAAAGTGTAGGTTGCGTTTTCGCCACACTCCGCTCGCAACCACGCGACTATCCGAATCTCGTCGCGCTGGCATGCGCCGCAAGACCGTCAGATCCGTTACAGATATCGCAGCCCGCGGGCGCGTCGGAGAACGACCTGAGATGACGTCGGGAGTCTCGCGAAAAAACAGACAGGTGAAAAGTCGACCGCTGGAACTTTTGCGGCATCAGGCGGTTGGGGCCGCCTGCTCCGGGTCACAGCGGACGCCTTCCACCGCTTACCTGGAGGCTGGCAGCGTGCCGCTGTATCCGTCAACAAGGAGAGGATGAAGCCACCCGCTCGCCTGATTCCCGGCGCCTGACGCCTATTTGGGCGTCAGCTTGACTTGCCTGAGATCCATGACTGCCACGCCGGGCTTGGTTTTCGGCTTCACGGATAACGTGTATCGTCCTGCTTTGTCGAGCTTGTAAGAGCCGAGCTCGCGCGAAACGAAGTCCTGAAATCCACCGGTCTCTTTGACGACTAGCTTCAGCTTCTGTTCGCCAACGGCGAACTCCACCTCGCTGCCGCCGCTGCCATTCCCGCAGCCTTGCAAGATTTCGACCTTGAACTCGCCGGGTCGCGTGATTTCGAAATCCCAGCTCACCCAGTCGTCGACTTTCGTCCAATAGCCAATCGTGTTTTTGTTCGGTTGCGGCTCATACCGCACGGTCGAACCGTGGATCGACACATCCTTCGCATGCAGCAACACCGTCCCATCGTCGGCTTGCCGGATCACCTTGGGTTTATTCTCTTCTGGCTTGTCATTTTCTCCCACTGCGCAAGGGGGAGCCGAAGTTAGGGCCGCCAGCAACGCCAGACCAATCATCATGTTTTTCATTGCGCTTATTCTCCCTCGCTTGCGAGCATCAGCCCGGTGCTCTTGTCAGGCCGAATCAGTCCCCCTACCCTAATCAACGCCGCCTCCTGGCTCAACTCTCGACCGGCTGGATGGCGCTCGCCGGCATCATCCCTTTTGCTCCAATTCCTCCCAGCGACGGTAAAGATTGTCGACGGCCTGCATGGCGTCATGGAGTTCGCTGGTTTTGGCGGTCAACTGCTTGTAATCGCCTCCGCCGAGAGCCGCGAGGCATTGCTGCAGTTCCGCCACGCGACCTTCGGCTTCGTCAATGCGCTGTTGCATCTCGTCAAGTTCGCGCTGCTCGCGGTACGAGAGCTTCGCCGCCTTCGCGCGCGCCGGCGCCGCTGCCTTTTTCGGCTTCTCCTCTTTGGTCGCCGCAGCGGCGCTTTCTCGCCGTTCTTGAGCCGCCTGCCATTGCGAATAGTCGGCATAAACGCGGGCGCCCCCCTGCCCGTCCAAACCTAGCACCATGGTCGACAGCCGATCGAGCATGTAACGGTCGTGCGTGATCAACACGATCGCTCCGGAGAACTGCGCCAGGCTTTCTTCGAGCACATCCAGCGATGGAATATCGAGATCATTGGTCGGTTCGTCCAACAGCAGAATATCCGCCGGCTTCAGCATTAAGTTCGCAATCAGGATGCGGGCCTGCTCGCCGCCCGAAAGTTTGCCAACCGGCGTGTCGAGCTGTTCCGTTCGAAACAGAAAACGTTTGGCCCAGGCCACGACGTGCACCGGGTTGCCCTGAAAAATCACCTGATCGCCTTGCGGCGACAATGCTTGTCGCAACGTCTGAATGCGATCGATCTGCTCCCGGTTCTGGTCGAACCACACCACCTCCAGCCTACGAGCTTTTTCCAGCGTGCCGCGCTCGGGCGTCAACTGGCCGGCAATGATCCGCAACAAAGTGGTCTTGCCGCTGCCGTTCGCGCCGATCAACCCCAGCCGATCGCCTGGCGACAAAGTGAAGCTGACGCCGGCAAACAGCTTTCGTGCGCCGAACCCCATCTCCAGATCTTTCGTCGTGAGCAGCTTGTTCGCCTTGCGGCCGCTGCTGGAGAAATCGATATCGACGCGTTTGCCTTGCGAATTCTGCTCGCGCAGGCTCGACAAGTCGGCCATCATCTGGCCGGCGCGATCAATGCGCGACTGGCTCTTGCCGGTCCGCGCTTTCGGCCCGCGTCTCAGCCATTCGATTTCGCGCCGCACCAGGTTGGCCAGGGTTTCTTCCTGCCGCGACTGCGCTTCGAGAAACTCGGCTCGCTTCACGAGCAATTCGCTGTAACCGCCCGACACCCGGAAATACCCTAGCGGGTAAGCCCGGTTCAGTTCCACCGCGCGGTTCACCGCATTCTCGAGCAGATATCGGTCGTGGCTCACCATTACGAAGGCGAACGGAGCACTTGCGAGCAACTCCTCCAACCACAGCACGCCTTCCAGGTCGAGGTGGTTCGTCGGCTCGTCCAAGAGCAGCAGATCGGGCCGACGAATTAGTTCGCGCGCCAAGGCGAGTCTTTTTCGCCAACCGCCCGAAAGGGTCTCGGGCTTTGCCTGGCGGTCGGAGAAACCGAACTTGCCCAAGCTGATGGCTACCCGAGTCTCCCGCTCGTAGTCTTCCAACGGTTCAGCGGCCAGCGCGTGCGTCAACACCTGTTCGACCGTGAGGCCGGGGACGAATTGGTCCTCCTGAGGGAGATACCCGACCCGCAGCCCTTTGCGTCGGACGCAACTGCCGACGTCCGCCTCCAACTCGCCAGCCATGATCCGGAGCAGCGTCGACTTGCCCGATCCATTGGGTCCAATCAGGCCCAGCCGCTCGCCTTCGCTGACTTCCAGGGAAATGTCTTCGAACAGCACGCGCGAGCCAAACGACTTGCTCAGCGACTGACAGCTTAGTAGCAGCGACATCGCCTCTCGCCCGATTGGCAGTAACTGCCGGCACAGCCCTGAGCGGCCAGACTGGCGGGTAATCGACCAGTCATGCCGCCTGTGAAAGGCGAGGGAACCGCCAGTTTAAACGCCGCCGCTACTTCCATTCGGTACTCGCCTTACGGCGCCATCATTGCAGACGCTTTTCGCTCTCTGCGGCTGCCATGGAAAATATAGCCGCCGGATCTCAACTATACCGTATTGCCTTAAGCTTCCTAGGGGCTGCCAGATCATATAAGAAGGTCGTTCATGATCGACCCAATCGTAGAAACCGGACCGATGCGTCGCGCTGCGGACCGTGAGCTTGAAGAAGAGCTGGAGGTTTTGGCTCGCTGGATGGACAGCGTATTCGAAATCCCAGGCCTCGGCATCCGGTTTGGTCTCGACTCGTTGATCGGATTAATTCCTGGCCTCGGCGATACCCTAACGTCTTTGGTTTCGCTGTACATTCTCGGCGCTGCCAATCGTTTCGGCGTTCCGCGGGTGACCTTAGTGCGGATGGCTTTTAATATCGCCATCGATTGGACTCTGGGCTCGCTGCCGATCGTGGGCGACGTGTTCGACGTCTACTGGAAGTCGAACCTTAAGAACGTCGCCCTGTTGCGCCGCCACCTAAAGGCCAGCCCTGCGGACGAGCGCCGCGCGCGGGCCGGTGATTGGTGGTTCGTAGGCGGCCTGATGTTCGGCCTGCTCGCACTGCTGGCAGTCTGCCTCGTGAGCGTCTACTTCGTCGTCATGTCGCTGGCTGATTTGATCTTTGTCAGGCCGCGCTGATGGCGCCTGCAGCAGGCCTCGCCTCGGTTTTAAGAACTCTTTCGGTGAGCCCGGGCGGGCGCCAGCCGGTGCGTCTCTCGGCCCGTTCTTCGCGCCGCTTTGGCGGGGCTGCGCTGTCGCGAGCCTTTCAGGCTCTTCCGCAGTGCGTCCATGAGATTGACGATGGGGGCTTCCTCTTCCGGCGCTTGGGCCACGACCTCGCGGCCCGCGATCTTCGCCTCAATCAACTCGGTGAATTTTTCCGTGTAGTGGTCTCGGTATTCTTCCAAATCTGCTTCGTCGGCAGCCACCTGCTGCACCAGAGTGCGCGCCAATTTCAATTCATCATTAGATACGGTCAGATCCGGCGCTTCATCGCGCACATCCCCAGGCTGCTTGATCTGGTTGGCATATCTCAGAAATGATACGGCTAACAGTCCTTCCACCGGCCGCACGAGCACCAGTTCGTCTCGCCCTGAGACGGCCGCCTGCCCGACGGCTTGCAGACCTTCGGCTTGCATCGCACGGGTCAGCACCGCATAGGGCTTCTCGCCGCTCGCGCCGTCGGGCAGCAGATACAAATTGCGGCCGCTATAGTACAGCGGATCGACCGCCTCAGGCGGCACGAACTTTTCCAGCGTAATCGTCTTTTCGCTTTTCGTTTTCAGCGCGTCGCGTTCCTCTTGATCAATAATGACGTACTTCCCTTTTTCGTATTCGTACGCCATCACGATTTCGCTGGAAGGCACCTCGCCATGAACGGGACAAATCTTTTGGTACTTGATCCGGCTATGACATTCTGCGTGCAGCTGATGTAATCGGATCTCGCCGCCGCCCGACGCCGCGGCCGGAACCGCAACCACTGGGACAGACACCAGACTTAACCGTAGATAGCCTTTCCAACTCGTTGCTGCCATTGCCGCACCTCAAATCGGCTGCCCCCGAAGCGGGAGTCAGCTAGCAGTGCTAGCAGCAAACAATGGGCCGCAAAGGCGCCATGCGGCGCAAAATCGCTTAATTGAACCTTACGAGTGCCCACGGGCTCGCCCACTGAGACGGAGAGCGGCGGCGAATGTCCCGTCAATGATCCAGCCGCCGCAGGATGACAGCCAAACTCGCAGAGCGGTTCAGTAAACGCCGAGAGCAGTCACTCGAACGTTTACGATTGCGCCGCTAGAATCGCGGCGGTCAGGCTGGGTTCCACGAGCCACGCAGGAAGGGCGCAAGCCGCTGCCGTTGATCGGCGTATCGGGTTCCGCTTCCACCTGCTCGCAATGCGCGATTTACGGCCGCATTAGCCGAAAGCGCGACGCGCACGCGGTTGCGACGGAATGCCCAACAAGACCGGGATCAACTGCCAGCTCGACTCGGAAACCGCGCGTTGGCGGCGTTCTTCATCGCTCCAGCCCTGTCGGATGGCGGCCATGCGGCGGCGGATTTCCTGCGTATTGGGGACGGCGGCTCGCTTCGCCATGGCCTCTTGGAGACTGCAGGCTTCTCGAACGTCAGGGCTCGAAATCTTGGTGCCAGGAAAAGTCTGTCGCATGATTCAACCTTCATTAAGTAAAACGTCTTCTTGACTCATCCGCGGTTCCCAACTTTGTCCGCGGTTTGTCGCCTGATGAAGCAACTTGCGTGCCACAATGATGAGGCATCGCCGTTTTCGGCTCATGGCGGTTGCAAATTCTTCGAAAACTTCTGCGGCGCGGGGTCCCAGCCGACCAATCCGAGTCGCCGTCGACCAATGCCGAGCGCAAATGACTATTCCCCCAAGGAGCCTGCTCGGGAAACCCACGCGGGACTCGCTGAACATGTGAGCAAAAGTGCGCCAATTCGCTCATGCCTGGACCTGGCTACCGCGCGCTATGCTCTCTGCCGCTTTGTGAATCAACCAGTCCGGCTAATTTAACTGCAAGGCGCCCGCGGTCTCACGGCGCCATGCGCGGACGCTCGTATTGGATCAGGCGACTCGCCGCGGCGCGATCATGCAGTACGCCCAGCTTGACGGCGGCCAATAGGGCGGCGCCAAATGCCGCCTCTTCGCGGTGTTTGGGAACCTCTATCGGCATCTCGAAAGCATCGGCCACGCAATTGGCCAAAACGCCATTCTCCCGCAAGCCGTTGCCTGCGCCGATCAACCGGCGTTTCGTTTTATCGCCCACCACCGACGCGATTTCGCCGTATCCTTCCTGGAAGAGCCGCGCCATGCCTTCCAACAAGGCTCGCGTAATGTGGGCCGGAGTCATGTTCTCGAGAGAGATTCCCTCGAGCGAGCCGCGCAACTCCGGGTTCTGCCGAGTGCCGGTAAAGAGCGGACTGAAGCGCAAACCCTCGGCCCCGCGCGGCACGTTGGCGGCCAGGCGGTTCATTTCTTCATAGAGCGAACCGGACGGTCGGGCCGCGTCGTTCATGGCGACCGCTTGGCGGAAGAACTTCTCGAGCACGGCATAAGTTCGCCCGCCGCAGAGCCCCGCATTCACCAACAAGAAGCCGCCAGGAAAGGGGCGCGTCTCCAAGTTGTCCGCATACACGAATCGATCGCTGAACACCGCCACCTGCCCGCCAGTGCCCACATTGACGAGCACGCTTGCCTCAAGCTGCGCCACACTGCCATAGAAGCTCGCTTGATTGTCGCCGATACCCACGCAGACGGGCAATCCGGCTGGCAGCCCGGTCGACTGAGCGATCTGCGGGGCCATGCCGCCCTGCGGTTCGCCGCCGACTGCCAGCGGCGGAAACAACTCTTGCGGCAACCCCAATCGTTCGATCAGCGGCCCGTGCCAACGCCCTGACCGTACGTCAAACAATCCGCTGCTGGCGGCCGACGTGGCATCGGTGACAATTCTGCCGCCCGTCAGTAATGCAGCAAGATAGTCGACCAGAAAACAGGCCGTTCGCTCTCGCGGTATTAACCCTTGGGACTGCATCCAGAAGAGTGTTACGCCCATGTAGCCGGCCGCCAATGAACAGCCGGTCGCTTGCCGCGAATCTTCTCCGGCCCGGTCACGAGCCAATGCCAGCCAAGTCTGGCCGGTCCCAGCAGAGATATCTGCGGCCCTTCGGTCCTGCCAGTTGATAAAGGGGCCTTCCGGCTTAAGCGACGGATCAACGAGCAGCACGCCATGCTGCTGTCCCGTCAGTCCGATGCCCGCCAATTCGCTAGCCCGATCGGCAACCGCATCCGCCACTCGATGCAAGGCCTGAAAAGCAGCCGCTGCGATTCGTTCAGCGTCCCACTCCGACCTGCCGGATGTCTGCGGGCTGACGATTTCCGCCGCGTTCGCCAGCGTTTCACTCGCGACGATTGCGCCGCTGTCAACGTCGAGCGCTAAAGCGGTGATGGTCGTCGTGCCCAAATCGAGACCAAGAACCAGAGGCATGGGAGATTTCCTCGAACCGTGCACGGCAACCATGCTCCCGGCTCCGCTTCGTCATGCGGGAGCATGACTTACTCAGCACGCCGCTAGCGCAATGAACCACCTTCGACGTCGAGCAATTGCGTGTTGGAAACATCGTTGCCGAAGGTCTCGAACTGATCGAATTTCCAGACGACTTGCCTGGTCTTCGGCTCTAGTTCAATCAGTTGCGGATTGCCCGGGCCTGCATGGCAATTGCCAATTACGTAGTGCCCGTCTGGCAATACTTCCAGCGTAGTCACCCAGGCCAGCGTGATGCCGGGCAGATCCTGTTGATGGATCTCCCAAACAATTTTCTTCTCGGGCGTTACTTCCAGCACGCTATGGCCATTGCCCGTGGCGATCAAAGTATTGCCGCCAGGCAGTCGCACGGCGGCAAAGCACTTGTTGCCGAAAGCCTCGGGCCCGTGGCCGCCGCGCGGTTGCTGGCCGAACAATGGAACCTCGTACTCCCACACCACCTGGCCCGAGGCGCCATCGTATTCGCGCACCGTGCCATCGCCTTCCTGGCAGACCAGATAATTGCCGTTGGTTAACTTGCGCGCCAGGCGCGTGTCGGTATGCGGATGGGGATGATCGATCTTCAGCTCCAATTCTTTGAGCAGCTTGCCGCCCCGATCGATCTCGATAATTCGGCCGACGCCCGATTCGGCGATCATGATCCGATCTTCCGCGAGAGGCTGAAAGGCGTGCACCTCGACCGCCTTGCCGGCATTGCCGTTCTGCGAAGCGGAATCGTAGGACCAGACGATTCTTTTCGAGGAAGGATCGATTTCGGCAATCTTCGCCGCGCCCTGCTGAACCATGATGTGGCCGCTGGCAAGCACGTGCACGTCGTGGATGCCGCCCCACGGCATCTCCCACTCGATTTTGCCATCGCGACTGACAATTGCCAGTTTACCTTTGCCTTGAATCACAAGTCGGTGCTCCGCCGACGACGCATCGACCGTGACCGCCAGCAGGCACGCGAGCTGCCCCAACAAGACAAAGCGATTCATCCTTAGTCCTTTGAATAGGGAAACACAGAAACGCGACAGCGTGCCCACTTGCCGCGATCGCTTAGCAGCCCACGACCATTACTGCTTCTTCAAATACTTGTCGTTCAACTTGTCGCAGCTCCACAACAACCCGCGCGTGACGAGGTTGAGATATCGCGGGTCGCCGACCGTTTCGCTGTTGTGGCCGAGCGTGGTGCTGAACAC
>JAICIG010000292.1 GCA_025924495.1 Pirellulales bacterium
AAGTCGGATAACTGGAGTTAATTATCCACTAAGTAGCGCCCGCTGGCAAGGTCCGTCCGCTAAGTAGCGCCCGCTGGCAAGGTCCGTCCGCTTCCTGCACTGCGCAAAACGAGGGGACGCCCAGAACCAGCGACAACGATCGTCATTTACCAATCGCTTACTGAAAGGAGATGGAATGCGCCGTTTTAATTCCGCCACGCGTCTAGGTCTGTTGGGAGTCGCCTGCATGGCCTGTCTGGCATACGTCGGGCTGCGTCAGGACCGCGCTCAGGCGGTTGAAAACAAGGCCGAGACGAAAGTCGACGCCGCATCGCTCGAGCGTGCCCGCCGCGAGGTGAAAATGCTCGATGACCTTTACAAAACGACGATCGTGTTCATCAACGACACGTATGTGAAGGACGGCGACGAACCGGCTGCGGGCGAGATCGCCCGCGATATATTCGCCGCCATGAAGAAAAAGGGCTGGCACGATGCACGGCTCGTCGACGCGACGGGCAAGCCGACAAACGACGAGAATGCCCCTCGCGATGCATTCGAAAAGAAGGCCGTCAAAAAGATACTCGGCGGCGAGGCTTACTACGACGAGATCCAAAAGGAAGACGGCAAGACCTACTTGCGAGCGGCGACCGTTGTACCCGTCGTCAATCAGAAATGCCTTATGTGCCATCCCGGCCACAAGGTCGGCGACGTGATTGGCACGGTGAGCTACAAAATGCTGGTTGAATAAGCGGCGCGGCGGCCTTCGCTGCGCTATCACTGCTTACTACTTTCGGCTCGGCCGCCTGTTCCAGGGCGCCCGAGCCGTTTTTTTTTATGGTGAGATCGACGGCGCAGTGCAGGTTTCTATCAGGAATTCGCCTTCCCGAGTTATCAGCCGGCACACTGCCCGCAAACTCAAATTCTCAGGCAGAGGCTTCCTGTCCGGCAAGCTTTCCCACGTCGTCAAACTTGCTCGGGAGATGCTGAGCATGGTGCGGGTCGTACGGCGCCCCGCAGCAATTTTCAATCGCTGGCGGCGAGCCGCACGAAGGTAGACAAGGAGACAAGTGCAGTGGTGTGGTCCCGAGATCGGCAAGCGCTGGTAAGAGTACATGGGTCAGTTCGCGAAGCGTCTGTTGAGGAGCTGCACGCAGCCGCTCTTGGTGTTGTGCAGACCATTTCTGCGTCGAGTCGACTCCTATTTGAACAGCCATATTGCGCAATTGTCGGGCCAACTCGAAATCTGGCATGCGCAACACATGGAATCTTTGCGCGATTTTGACAGGTTGGGCGATAGCCTCGTGAGGGAAATGGCTCGGCTACAACTGCAGATCAACCTGCTCGAAGAAAACCTGCACGAAGCAATTAAAGATACGGTTCGCTTCGAGTCAGCCTCCCCCGAGGCATCGGCTGCGGCGAAACGGCCGCCGGCCCAGGCGGCGTAAGAATTGGCGACCAAGGCCGCCAGCGCGCTGGCGCTGCCGTCGTTGACAAGGGCGATCAATTGCTCGCGCTACTCTACGGCGCCTCCTAAAAGGGCCAGACCGCCCAAACTCCGCTTACGGAAATCCTTATTCAAGCCTCGCCCTTCCTCGGCCGATACCAGTGGCGGACGAAGCTTGCGGTTAATTGCGCATTAGCTCGGCGCAGCTTTCCCATCTTGCTGCAAGCCCCGTCTCGAATCGACGGAGTCGGGCGAGGACAGTCTGATGCGGCTTACGACGTCTCTTTTGAGTTGGGTCATGGTCGGCTGGCTCGCTGTCTGCGCCTCGGCCGGCCCAGCGCCGTCCCGCAAAGCCGAAGTCACCTACAAACCATTCTCGGAACTCAAAATCTTATTTACCTACAACGCAGCAAAGGCGGGCGACCAGCCCACCGAAGTGCAACTCCACGTCTCCAAAGATCGAGGCAATACCTGGGAAATCGCCCAAAAAACGACGCCGGAGGCAAAGCGTTTCATCTTCCGTGCGCCGAAAGACGGAGAGTACTGGTTCATGCCTCGAACGAAGTATCAGTCGGGCAATTACTTGCCTGCCGGGCCGCCCCGGGCGGAAGCAAAGGTTGTGGTCGATACCACGCAGCCCGTGCTCAATCTGGAAGCAATCAGCGGCGAAGGGGGCGATGTGCACGTCCGCTGGGACTTGAGCGATGTCAATCTCGCGGCCGAGACGTTTAAGATTGAATATCAGTTGGCAGGGGCCGGCCAGGGATGGCAGAAAATCGCGGTTGATCCTTTATCGCCGGCGGAGCCCGGCGCACCGCTCTCAGGTGAGATCCATTTCGTCCCCCAGGGGCGTCCCCACTATGGCGCGGTAACCGTACGAGCCGAGGTTGCGGATCGGGCCGGCAATCGCACCGTCGTCGAGCGGCCCGTGGTTCCGCAAAACAAAGCAAGCGGCGAAGAAGACCGCCTCGCGGGCGGACCACCGAGCGAGAGCACGGCAACTGGCAGAAGCGAGGCAATGTCTGGCCCGCAACTCGGCCCCAGCGATGGCCAACTCGCCTCGCCGCCCGAAATGGCCGAGAGCTTTCCCGGCAACTTGCCGGCCGCCGGCAGCCGCTTCCCAATTGCTGAAGCCGAGACGCCTTACCCGCGCACCGGAACGCCAGACTGGCCGGCGACTCAACCTCGGCACAATGAGACGCCATCAGCGCTTCAACGTCAGCCTGAAACGGTGCGCGACGAGGTGCGGCCGCCTGTCAGCGATCGCTATCCGGAGCAATCCGATCAGCCGCCGGCCGCCGCCAGCGAAGAACCCGCTCAGCCAACCGCCGTGCTGCCGTCTGCTAACAGCCAGGTGTTGCCGCCGGGCGTTCGTCCGCACATGGTCAATAAGTTGAAGTTCGAATTGCTCTACGATGTCGAGTCGGTCGGCGCGGCGGGCATCGCTCAGGTCGAATTGTGGGGCACCCGCGATGGCGGCCAGACTTGGAGCAGCTTCGGCGTTGACGAAGACTGCCGCAGTCCAATGATGGTCAAAGTTGACAGCGAAGGCATTTATGGATTCCGCGTGGTGGTGACGACGGGCGCCGGAGTGGAAGGCGCGACCCCTGCCAGCGGCGACCTACCCGACGTTTGGGTCGGCGTCGATCAAACCAAACCCGCCGCGAATCTGGTGTCAGCCGAGCAAGGCAGCGGCGAGGAGGCCGGCGAGCTGACCATCTGCTGGGAAGCCGCCGACGAGCGTCTAGCGGCTCGTCCGATTTCATTGCGGATGAGCGAGTCGCCCGATGGGCCCTGGCATGCCATTGCTTCTGGACTGGAGAACACAGGCCGCTATCTCTGGCACATCGACCAACGGGTTCCTAAGAAATTCTATCTGCGGCTCGAAGTCCGCGACGAAGCGGGCAACATCCGCATCGACGATTCCACGGAGCCGGTCGAGATCGAACGTGTGCGACCGCAAGGTCGCATTCGCGACGTTCGCCCCTTCGGCGAAGCCAACCGCCGCAGCCGCACCACGCACAATTTGCTCAAATAGTCGCGAACCGGGTTACGGAATTATCTGGGGCCGCGTCTTTCAGATCGAACGTTTCTCCCTAGAATGACAAGTCCGCGAAAGAGGACCTTTCGCGAAGGTGGGAGAAATGCTGATCTATGCCAGCCCTGCACGCGCTCGATTACCTGGCGGAAGCCGCCAAGATCAAGATTCCAGCCGCGTGCGTCGCCTTCGGCGATGAGCCGTTCCTGAAGTCGGCGGTGGTTGCCTCGCTGCGGCAAGAGGCGTTGGGCGAGGGGGACGCCGAATTCTCGCTGAGCCGCTTCGAAGGGGGCGCCAGCGAAGCTCGAGCCGTCTTCGACGAGCTCTCCACGGTCGCGTTGTTCGGCAGCGGCAGGCGTCTAGTGATCGTCGAGGATGCCGACGACTTCGTCTCGCGCAATCGTGCGGCTCTCGAAGCCTATGTGGCACACCCCAGCCACGCCGGAATCTTGTTGCTCGCGGTCGACACATGGCCAGGCAACACGCGGTTGGCAAAGGCCGTCGCCGCCGAGGGGCTGGCGATCGAGTGCAAACTGCCTCCAGCAGCGCGACTGTTGAAATGGCTCGAAAGCACGGCAAGCAACCGTTATCGGGTTAAACTTCCCCGCGACGCCGCCGAGCTGCTGCTGGAAATCGTCGGCAACGAGATGGGCATGCTTGATCAGGAGTTGGCCAAATTGGCGGCGGCCGCGCAAGGCGCCCCTATCACCGCAGAACTGGTGCAGCGACTGGTCGGCGGTTGGCGCGCCAAAACCGCGTGGGACATGCTCGATGCCGCCCTTGAGGGCCGCGTTCGACAGGCGCTGGTCGAACTCGATCGGCTGCTGCTCGCGGGGGAAACGCCCATCGCCGTGCTCGGGCAAATCGGCTCCTCCTTACGTCGTTTTGCCGCTGCCGCCCAGTTGATCGAAAGCGCCGAAGGGGCAGGGCGCCGGACCAATTTGCGTCAGGCGCTCGAGGCGGCAGGCGTCAAAGCCGTTCCGTTTATCATGAATAAGGCCGAATCGCAGCTACGGCAGCTAGGGCGACATCGGGCTGCCCAATTGCAGCGCTGGCTGCTCGAGACAGATCTGGCCCTCAAAGGCTCCAGTTCGTCGCCTACGAAAGCGCGCATCCAATTGGAGCAGTTGCTGGTACGTCTCTCGGCCAAGTCGAGCCAAGAAGCGATAACTCAAGCTCCTGCCAAGCGTTAACCCCCTCATTTTGGTTGACTTGCCAGCCAAAATCTTTATGATGACGCTGTAGGAATCTAGAGGTCGAGGAATCCGAATATCACACTCGAAACAGAGGCGAGTCCCATGATGCGGATGATTTGTGGCTGGATGGCGCCGGAACAACAGGCCGCGCGCACCCGAGTCTTTGGCTTGCTCTCGGTTGTTGCCATGTGCGGCTTGTCGCTGCCTGCTTTGCAGGGCGTCGCGGCGGAAAAGAATGATGCGCGCGGCAAATCGGAGTTGAGCGGCACGCCGAGCAGTGCCATCACCGACGCCGACATCATCAGGTTCATCGACGAACAGATCCGCAAGGGTTGGACCGACGCCGAGATCTCTCCCTCGCCGGTTGCTACCGAAAACGAATGGTGCCGCCGAGTGTTTCTTGACGTACTCGGACGCGTACCGACCGTCGACGAGTTGCATCGTTTTTTGAACGACAAGTCGAAGAACAAGAAAGCCGCGCTCCTCGATCGCTTGCTCGATTCTGATGACTACGTCGAAGAATACGCTCGCAATTGGACAACGATCTGGACCAATCTCCTGATTGGACGTCCCAAACCGGCGCGCGAGGAAGCTCGCGACCTGGTCGATCGCGAGGGCATGCAGCAGTATCTGCGGCGCACGTTCCTGTCGAACAAGCCGTATGACAAAATGGTATTCGAGTTGGTCGCTGCAACGGGCGCCAACAAGCCGGGCGAAGACAACTACAACGGCGCCGTCAATTTCATTCTCGATAACCTGCAAGAGAACGCGGCGACTGCTACGGCCAAGACGGCCCGCTATTTCCTGGGCCTGCAGGTGCAATGCACCCAATGCCACAACCATCCATTCAACGATTGGAAGCAAGATCAGTTCTGGGGCATGAACGCTTTCTTTCGTCAATCGAAGGCGCTGCGCAATTTCGAGGGGCGTGAAATTGCCTCGGCGCGGCTCGAAAACGAAGATTTCGAAGGCGAGGGGAAAGACCCGAAAGAGGCCGAAATTTATTACGAGCTGCGCAATGGCGAGCTGAGGGTGGCTTACCCGACGTTCGTCGACGGCACCAAGATCGATCCCAGCGGCTACGCTGACGAAATCGATCGCCGTAAGGAATTGGCCAAACTGATCGTCAAGTCAGAGTACCTCGGCAAGTCGATCGCCAATCGGATGTGGGCTCACTTCCTGGGCTATGGTTTTACCAAGCCAATTGACGACCTGGGCCCGCATAACGCGCCGTCGCATCCGGAATTGCTCGATTACCTCGGAAAGCAATTCTCGGCCCAAGGTCACGACCTGAGACGTTTGATTCGCTGGATCACGCTCAGCGAAGCCTATTCGCTCTCCAGCCGCTTCGGCGGTCGCGTGGCGAAAAACAAGACCGACGATCCGTCGCTCGGGGTCAAGCCGCTTTTCAGCCACTTCTACGTCCGCCAGATGCAGGCCGAAGAACTGTATGAGTCGTTGCTTGTGGCAACCGAGGCCCACAAGACGAAAGGCAGCTATGAAGAGCAGCAGAAGACGATCGGCGATTGGCTCCGCCAGTTCACTCTCGCCTTCGGCACCGATGAAGGGGATGAATCCACCACTTTCAACGGCACGATCCCCCAGGCCCTAATGATGTTCAATGGCGAGCTGATCAAGAAAGCGACCAGCGCCGAACAGGGAAGCTTCTTGTATCGGATAGCGACCGGGGACCTGAAGCCGCAGGCCCGCATCGACTATCTATACATGGCGGCGCTCGCACGCCGTCCGACCAGCAAAGAAATGAAGATCGCCAATGAGCTGCTGGCGGCGCGCAAAGGCGATGCCGTAGCGGCCATGCAAGACATTTGGTGGGCGCTGCTCAACAGCAATGAGTTTATCCTGATTCATTAGCAGCGGGGGCGCTGCTCACGCGTCTGACAAGCCCAGAAGCCCTTTCGGCCGCAGGCCCCTTAAGCCTGCGGCCGTTTCTTTTGGCAGATCGAGCGGTCTAGCCGACTTCTTCAGCCCTGCCGCCGCGGCAGAATCGCCCTGGACGCGCCGGCGAAAATCGCTAAAGTGTCGCCCCCGTCAGAAGGTGGAAAGGAGTCTGCCGATGAAGCGGTCCCTGGTGCTGTTGCTGGCGCCTGTCTTGTTGGGCGGCTGCCGCAACTCACCCCAGGCTATGGATCCGTTTTTGCCCCGCACTACGGTGCCGCCCCCGTCGACGGGTTCGGCGGTTGGCGCCCCTGCGCCCTATTATCCCGGGGCGGCAGGCGCGGCGCCCGCCGCAGCGCCAGGCAGTTTGTACACGCCGCCAGGAGGCAACTACAACTATCCCGCCGAGGGAACGCCGATGGGGGCGCCCGGCGCCGCGCCAGCGTCGCCTCAGCCCACCGACCGGTTTCCCATGACACGCCGTGACGATGCGACCAAGCAGTCATCCAACGCTACGCTGCGCGATCGCACGCCGACCAGCATTCGTTCGAGTTTGGCGGAGTCAAACAGCGGAATTCGCGATTCCGCGGTAAAACCCGCCTCGGCGGAATTGGCAGCGGGGCAAAGTTCGACGCCCGGTAAAGCCTCGAGCCAGGTCAAAATCGTTCGCGTTGTCGATTCCGGCAATCGCAATATCGACGATCAATCGGCTGCGAGTCCCGCGCATCGCGACGAAGAGCCCGGTCGCCTGCCGGCGGCGGACGATGCAATCGACATCATGGATTTGCCGCCGGCTCGAACGGCGGCAAACGGCCTGCAGGCATCGCGACGCGTGGCTCTGGCCTCCTATGAAGAATCAGGTTCGGCGCGGACATTGGCTGAAACTTCTGATCAGAAGCCGTCGTCGCATAATGTCGGGCGGCGTTATGCCTTTGACCGCGCTTATCTCTGGCTGAAGGGCCAATTGGAGTATTCGCTCGTCGACCGCCGCTGGAAGTTGCGATACATTCCAATCGACGGCGAAACCGACCCCTTCGGCGGCAGCGCCGTGCTTGAAGGAGAGATTCCGGCCGAGTTCCAACCCGGCGATTTCGTCGTCGTTCGGGGCGCCTTATCGGGCGATGCAGCCCCCGGCCATTTCGCTCCAAATTATCGTTTCGATTCGATCAGCCCCGCGGCTGATTAGGGCGGTTTTGCCCGGCGTCGACGATTGCCTTCGGCAGCGCATTACTGAGCGTGCGGCCAGTTGGCGGCATGAGATAAAGCTGCCCCTCAGGAAGTTTGCATCATCGGCGGCCCTTTCGGCCCGCGCCATCTCCGCCGCGCATCTGAGAGTCGGGCGCTGCCGCCCTTCGCTCCGTGCCTCGCCTGGAAGCCGGGTGGCTTCCATTCCTAGGAGGGACGGGGTTTGACGAAAAAACCGGTTGTAGGTCATCAGGCGGGCGGCAATCTTGTGCCAAAAATCGCCTCATAGCGTAGAATGGGGTGGCAGACCGGGTTCGGAATTCTTGAGGGTTGCTGGGACCATTTCATGAGCATTGCGGGACAGTTGCGCGCCTTAACGAACGGCGCCGTCCAATATCGCTTGTCGCAATGGCGCGCTCTGCTGCCGAAGATTTCTTCTTTCGAGCCGGAACTGGAAAAACTCTCCGACTACGACCTGCGCAAGCGCAGTCTCTCGCTGCGCTACCGGGCCAAGAGCCAGGAGCCGCTTGACCGCCTGCTGCCGGAAAGCTTCGCCTTGGTCCGCGAAGCTGGTCGGCGGACGCTCAACATGCGGCACTTCGACGTGCAGATGCTCGGCGGTATCGCTATGCACAACCGCTCTATCGTCGAAATGCAAACGGGCGAAGGTAAGACGCTGACCGCTACCTTGGCAATGTATCTTAACGCCTTGACCGGCAGAGGCGCCCAGCTCGCCACCGTCAACGATTACCTGGCGCGCCGCGACGCGGAGTGGATGAGCCCGATCTACAAGATTCTCGGCATTAGCGTAGGCGTCATTGAGGGCAACATGTCTCAGCCGGCTCGACGCAAGGCTTATGCCTGCGACGTGACCTATGGGACGGCCAAGGAATTCGGCTTCGACTTTCTCCGCGACCGCTTGCTCCTGCGCCGCATCAATGAAGGCTTGACCGATTTTCTCGGCGGCATGCTCGGCCAGAACGGCGAAGGGGGCGAAGAACCGGTTCAACGCGGCGCGCATTTCATCGTCGTGGACGAGGCGGACAGCATTCTGATCGACGAGGCGCGAACGCCATTGATCATCAGTGCCTTGCCGACCGAAGAAGAAAAAATTGCCGTGGAGTGCTATCGCTGGAGCGCTCAGGTCGCGGACCAGTTCGAAGACGAAGTGCATTACGAGTACGACCACGAAAAGCAGACAGTCGAACTGACGCCGTCCGGCCGCCAGTTGGTCCGAACCTTGCCCAAGCCCGAAGCGATGGACTCGGTGGGCATGTTTACGATCTATGAATACATCGAACGATCCATCAAGGTCACGCGGGCGTTCGTCCTTGATCGGCAATAC
The DNA here is from genome assembly GCA_025924495.1 of Pirellulales bacterium. The sequence continues at coordinate 9,084 of JAICIG010000292.1, forward strand.
GTGGTCCGCGACGGCGAAATTGTGATCGTCGATGAGTTCACCGGACGACTCTCCGAAGGCCGCAAATGGCGCGACGGCATTCACCAGGCGATTGAAGCCAAAGAAGGGGTCACCGTCACGGTGGCAACCGGTCAGGCCGCACGGATCACCGTGCAGGACTTTTTTCTGCGCTACGAGCAGTTGTGCGGCATGACTGGCACGGCTTCGAGTTCGGCGCGAGAATTGGCGAAGATCTACGAAGTGCGGGTGGCGCCGATTCCCACCAATCGCCCCGCTATCCGCGAGCGTCTACCCGATCGGATCTTCGGTACGAGCGACGCCAAATGGGCGGCAATCGTCGAAGAGGTTCGCGAGCAGCATGATATCGGTCGTCCAATCCTGATCGGCACCCGTTCCATCGACAAATCGGTCTTGCTCTCCCAGTTGCTCCAACAAGCCGGGATTGAGCATCGGGTGCTCAACGCGCATCAGATCGCGGCCGAAGCCGAGATCGTCTCCGAAGCCGGGCGGAAAGAAAAAGTCACGGTCTCCACCAACATGGCTGGCCGCGGCACCGACATCAAGCTCGGCGAAGGGGTCGCCGAGTTGGGCGGCCTGCATGTGATCCTGACCGAAATGCACGATTCAGCCCGCATTGATCGGCAGTTGATCGGTCGTTGCGGTCGCCAGGGCGATCCCGGCACCTTTCGCCAGTACCTTTCCCTGGACGACGACATTCTGCTGTCGGGCCTCGGCCCCGGCAAAGCCGAAAAGTTGAAAGAACTGGGCGAGAGCTCATCCGGCCCCTTTGACCAACTCGGCAGATTGTTCCGCAAGGCGCAGCGTATCATCGAGCGACGCCACTTCCGCGATCGGCGCGTGCTGATGTATTACGAGAAAGAGCGGCGGAAGATCCAGAAGCAGATGGGGCAGGATCCTTATCTGGATACGGCCGGCTGACCGTCGCTGCGTGCGCGGCAGAAGGCGGCATCCTGCGCGACGTGCTCTTCTTGCTC
>JAICIG010000293.1 GCA_025924495.1 Pirellulales bacterium
CCCAGATTGGGTTTTCGATAGCCGCCAGTCGAGCGCCGAGCGATTGATAAACCTGCGTCCGGCTAGCCGGATTGATCAGGACGACATCGAGGCGGCGATTGCTGAGCATTGCTTACGGATACCTGAGCGAGGTGTTATCCGTAGGTTATGCTTTAGCATAACAGCCGTTTTGTGGCCCTCGTTATGCTGAAGCATAACCTACGCTGAAGGCATAACCTACGGGTACGGCCTACGAGGATTTGTTCAAGAGTTGTCTGTTTCCTGTCCCGGCAGAGCGTTGAGCAGCGAGCAGAGAGTTTCGATGCTCTCTTTCGGCAAGTCCGGGTAATTGCCAATATAAAAACCGTAAAAGTGGACATGGTCTACGCGCGGATAAAGGTGCGAATCGTCGCGACCTAAATAGCGTTGCACGTAGGGCTGCCGTAGTTGGTTACCGCCGCCAGCCGTTCCCCGCCGGAATTCGACGCCCAGCGATCTCAACAAGTCCATCACTTGCTGGCACAGCACGGGATCGGGGCGCCTGAGAATCAGCGTGAATGCATAATTGCAGCTGCCTGCCGTGGCGAAGTCGGTCTGATACTTTTCCGGATCGAGGTTCGCCAGGAACAAGGCCAGGTTTTCGGTCCTGACGTCGTTGTTTTGATCGAGACGTTTGAGCTGGCTGCGCCCTAGCACCGCATTGATTTCCGTACTGCGCACATTGTAGCCGGGGAACGCGAACAGGAATTCGGGGTTCAAGTCGGGATGCTGTTCCCAATACCACGCTTTGAGTTCATCGCGGCTTAGCTCCCGCACCATGCCGTGCGAGCGCAACATCCGCACCGTCTCGTAGAGACAATCGTCGTCAGTCGAGATCATGCCTCCTTCGATGGTCGTAATATGGTGCGCGTAATAGAACGAGAAGTTGGACATCAGACCGATCGTACCCAGCTTGCGCCCCTGGAACGTGGCGCCATGCGATTCGCAAACGTCCTCGATCAACGGAATATTGCGTGCTTTCAACTCATCAAGCAGTCGCTGGGTCAGGGCGTTGTAGCCCATCACGTGCGTCAAGAAGACGGCCCGCGTCCGCGAACTGAGCTTGCTCAACACCTGCTCCGTGTCCATGCCGAGCGTGCGGGGATCGATATCGACAAAGACGGGTTCCAGGCGGTTGTGAATCACCGAGGCGATATCGGAGACCCAGGACAAGGCCGGCACGATGACTTCGCCTTCGCCGTACAGTTCGCGCAGCGCCGCCATGCTCAACAAATTGGCCGACGAGCCCGAGTTGACGAAAACGCTGTATTTCACGCCCAACCAGTCGGACCATTCCCGTTCGAAGGCTCGCACCTGGCTCGATTGCGTCAGGATGGGATCGTCTTGTTGCAGCAAGTCGATAACCGCATCCAAGTCGGCGCGAGCGATATTGTTTCGCATCAAGGGCCAGTCAAGGCTGGGCAACGACGGACGCAGGGCAATGCTCATCAGAAGGGCCCCTTGAATTCAAGAGCTTTGAGATCCTCGCGCTCGGCCGGAAGCCAGCCGGCGCCTCGTCCGCGAACCATGTCGTGCGCAGTCGCAGCAATCGTGCGCGCGCTTGGGTAATAATCCGCTTCCAGGTTGGGCGCCGTCGGGCAGGTCGCCGGTGCAAAACCCAAACGCTGCACGCGTATGTCGCGCTCGCCCTGCAGTCGTTCGATTGCTTGCGAGACGATTTCCGCGCTCGCGCCGCACGTCGTCCAGCCATTGTCGACGACGCACAGGCGGCCCGTCTTGCGGACCGACTCGACGATCGTGTCGATGTCGAGCGGACTGAGCCAGATCGGGTCGATCACTTCCGCATGCACGCCGATCTCTTCCAGATAACGCTGTGCCCGCAAGCATTCGACCTGCATGTAAGAAATGCCGACGAGCGTGATGTCGTCGCCTTCCGCCGTGATGCGAGCTTTGCCCGGCGACACGCAGTAGGGTAATTCAGGAACCGGACCTTGCTGGAAGTGCAGCATGCGGTGCTCGACGTACATCACCGGATCGTTGTCGCGGATCGCGGCGATCAGGCAGCCTTTGGCATCGTAGGGCGTGGCGGGCGCCGCCACCTTCAGGCCCGGCACGTGCATGAAGAAGGAATACAGCCCTTGCGAGTGCTGCGCGCCCTGGCCCCAGCTTTTGCCGATCATCGAGCGGACGACGAGCGGCACGGAGACCCGCCCGCCGTACATATAGCGGCTCTTGGCGGCCACGTTGATCAGCTGGTTCATGGCCAGCATCAGAAAGTCCATGCGAATGTGCACGTGGATCGGCCGCATACCGGCCATTGCCGCGCCAATGGCCACGCCCGTCATGGCGTCTTCGGCCAGGGGCGTGCCGAACACTCGCTCGGGACCGAACTTGGCCGCCAGGCCTCGCGTCGTGCCTTGGATCGCCTTGGGATCGTCGACGTCGAGGCCGAACAACAGCACCGACGGATCTCGCTCCATTTCTTGTTCGGTCGCTTCGCGCACGGCGTCAACGTAGCTGATGCGACGCGAAGTTAACGGTTTTGAAGCGGCAGCGGGCGAGCCGAGAACGGCGGATGGCATGTCAGGCGGCCTCAACAACATCGGCAAGCAGCATCTCGGGCTGCGGATAAGGACTTGTCTCGGCAAACGCGAATGCCGTCTGAATCTCGGCTTCGACCTCGGCTTCGATCTCGCGGCGGCGTTCAGGTTCGACCATCGCCGCGATGTGGGCGACCTGGTCGTTCTCAACCCAGGGCTGCGCCTCGGCGGCGGAGCGATAGCCCAGATGGAAATCTTCGTTCGGGCCGACGTGTTCTTTCCAACGATACGTCTGGCATTCAAAAAAGAACGGGCCGGGCTGGCCCTCGCGCAAAGCACTCACGACCGCGGTCATGCGCTCGTAGAATCGCAAGGCGTCGTTGTTCTCAATTCGCTCGGCTGGCATCCCATAGGCGGCCGCTCGCTCCGCAATGTTCTGCCGCGCCTGCCGTTGGCGTTGATGCGTGTGGATTGCATAGCCGTTGTTTTCGCAGACAAAGACAATCGGCAACTGCTTGAGCGCGGCGAAATTAAGACTTTCGTGAAACACGCCCTCTTCGGTGGCGCCGTCGCCAAAGAAGCTCACGACGATTGCGTCTTTACGCTGGCATTTCAACGCATAGGCGTAGCCGACCGAGTTGGCAATGGTGGTGCCGACCACGGCCGACGTGCCCATCATGCCGGCGGCCGTATCGATCAGATGCATCGAGCCCCCTTTGCCCCCGGTACAGCCCGTCGCCTTGCCATAAAGCTCGGCGATCATCTGCATCAGGTCGCCCCCCTTGGCCAGATACAGGGCATGGCCCCGGTAGGTGCCGAAGACCACGTCCTCTGGCGACAGCGCCTCGCAGGCGGCGACCGAAAGCGCCTCTTGTCCGATCGATAGATGGACGGGGCTCTTGATCTTGTCGGTCGAGTAGACTTTGGCGATCTCTTCTTCAACCCGCCGAATGCGGTACAGAGATCGGTAGAATTTCGCGTACATGCTCTGGATCGGCCCTCCCTGGCGCGCAATACCGACGCAATGGCACATCCGCTTCGCAAGGGAAGCGAATAGCTCAGCCCGAGCCGACCGCTTTCAGCGGCGAAGCGGCGTTTGATGCCGTGCGGGATGCTCCGAGTCGCATCGGTGCTATCGGAGCCTTCGCCCTGCCAACACAGTCAGCGTTATCGGGCAATCATCGCATCGGCGCCGCACCGTTCGGCCAATCAACCGAGAATGCGGCGTCTGCGCGGAGCATGATAACTCGGCAATTGCAACCGCCTCAAGAGCAGTTTGCGCTTGCGGCCGATAAACGAGGGCCGGGCTGTGGCGGAGTCAGGCCCCATTTGCTCAGCCAGCGCAGATACGAGCGGAAATGCTGCCAGGCATCGGCAGAAAGCAATTGGCGGCTAGCCCGCTGTTCGTGGTGATAGCAGTAAGTGTCGCCGTTGAACATTACCCGCCAGCCCGCTTGAGCGATGCGTGCACAGTAATCGACATCCTCGAAATACTTGACGAATCGCGGGTCGAATCGTCCTGCGGCCTGCGCGGCCTCGCGCCGTACGAACATAAAGCAGCCGGAAACCCAATCGCAATCAAAGTGTGCTTGCGGATCGCAATGGTTGTACAGGTATCCGTCGACGCTGCTAGCAAACAAGCGGCCTAACCCGAGCCGCCGCGCCGCGATGATTTGCGGGGTCTGAAAGCGACGGGCTGGGAAACCATAAGTGCCGTCGGGATGATACAGCCTACAAATACTGACGCCGCAGTCGGGATGGGCGTCCATGAACCGCACCATTTTCGCCAGGCACGCCTCGCCCGGGTCGAAATGCATGTCGGTATTCATCAGCAAAACGTACGGCGCCGTGGCAGCATCGAGAATGCGGTTGAGATTGGCCCCGTAACCCAAGCGGGACGAATTTCTGAGCAGCTTCGTCTTCCAAAAGCCATTTGCCGGCGCTTCAATGCCATCCGCAGAGGCATTGTCGATGAGCAACAAACGCACGCGCAGGTCGCCCGCCGCCGCCGGCATGCTGCCGAGCAGCGGCCCGATGAAATGCCGCTCGTGCGTGTAGATCACGCCCACGTCCAGGTCAGCCGTGGACTGGATCGTCGTTGCGTTGAGCGACGGCGCAGAGGTAACCATCTAAGCCGCCTTTCGCGTGTCGGCCAAGCCGGGTGCGAGCGCCGGGGCGTGATGACGAGGCCCCTGCGCCATCCCCGCGCCAAGATAAGAGGCAATTCTCTCCGCCACCTGATCCCAAGTACGATGAGCGACCGAGTCGCGGCGCGCCCGCACCTTCAAGGGACTCTGCTCGGCCGGTTCGAGGCTGTCTTCAATGGCCGCCAGCCACTGGAATGGCGCATCGGCGAATCGAATTGACTGCGAAAGCTCGGCAAGATCGGCCAGCGGCGCAGAAACGGTAGGCAGCCCGGCCGCCAAGTATTCCAAGGCCTTGATTGGGTGCACGTACTGAGTCAGCTCGTTCAGTTCGAACGGCACGAGTCCGACATCAAACCAGGCCGTGTGCGTCGGCAATTCTGCGTAGGGAACCGGACCCACATAGTGCACATTCGGGCGTGAAAAGAAGCCGCGCGACCGCCGCGTGGCGTTCGGGCCTACCACCACGAACGACCACTCGGGACGGCGATCGGCCAGCCACTGGAGTAAGTGAAAATCGAGCCATTCGCCCACCGTGCCATGGTAGCCGATCACCGGTCCCTGCAGACGTTGCCGCCAGGCAGGCGGTTGGGCCGCACGGCCGACGGCAAATCGCTCTACCTCAACGCCATTCGGCGCCAAATGTACGACGGACGTGAACTTCCGCAGTCGCTCGACGAGCGCCTGCGAGGTGGCGAAAGTCAGATCGGCCCGCTCGACGATCGCCTGTTCCGCTCGCTCGATTCGCGCCTGGGTGCGGCCGCGATGAAACGCGGCATAGCGATCCATGCAGTCATAGACCACCAGGCTCGGCCGCGCCCTCTCCAGCAGAGCCTCGGCGAGCAGATTCGGAGCGCCGATCCACAGCGTCCAGGGCTCTTGCCCGTCAGGAAGCAGCGGCTGCAGTTGGTCGAACAGCCAGCGGCGATTGAATGAATCGAGCGTCTTGGCGCCAAGCAGCGGCACGTAGCGCGGATTGATGACTGGAAAGGCAGGCAATTCCTCGCGATTGCCCGCCGCGCGCGAGAGTACACGCGCCGTATCGCTCAGGCGGATGGAACGCAATCCGACGGCGTTGACATATTTCAGCGCGCATCGCTCGGCGAATCTCGTTGCTAATTGCTGCGGGCGCTGACGGATCGTCCCCCAATCCACCGGCGCAAGATAAATCATTGACGTCATGCCGCGGAGATTACACACAGCTCGCGCTGCGGCCAAGACGAGTACCAGGAAGAGAGGTAGGGCGAGCCTCGCCCAAGGTGAATTCGATGCCGGGCGAGGGCCATCCTAATCAGGACTTACTTCCTCTTGACCCCTGGGGGGTTTGTCAGTTCAATACGCAACCCTGATTGCGGGGAGCGATAGCAGGTCACATGCCGTTACGGACTTCGGCGACGTTCGCCGAGGAGTTTAGCCTGCTCTCGGCGCCTCGCCCCGGTAATCGTCATGGCGCTCGTTTCCGCCGCACCGATAAGCACCTACGCCAATCCGCTGACTCTGCCGGCGCCGAGCGCCGAGCGCGTCGCTCCTGCAACTCGCTGGATGATCGGCCTCTTTTTGCTGTGCCTGGTTCCTCGCGCGATCGAGGCCTGGAAAATCGACACGCTCTGCAAGGACGGCGTGTTCTATATCCAACTCGCCGAAGGCTTCGAGCGCGGCGATATCGAAGCCGGCCTGGGACGCCTGCGACTCAATACTTATCCGCTCATTCTGGCCTCGTTGCATCGTTGCGGTCTCGACTGGGAAACAGCGGCCGAATGGTGGGGCGTGTTCATCTCGTCGCTGGCCGTGTTGCCTTTGTTCGGTTGGGTCCGGCGCCAATTTGACGTTCGCGTGGCGGCGGCTGCGTGCTTTCTTTACGCCGTGCACCCGAAGTTCATCGAGTGGGCGCCCGAGGCGATCCGCGATCCGACCTTTTGGTTTTTCTGGAGCTGCTCGCTATACGCCATTTGGCGAGCCGCGACCGAAGTCAAATGGGTTTGGTTCGGCGTCGCAGGCGCGGCCATCACCTTGGCTCTGCACACGCGTTTCGAAGGGTGGTTTCTTTATCTCCCACTGGTTTGGTGGTCGGCCTGCCGTTATCGAACGCTGGTCGAGCAACGTTGGAAGATTGCGGCAGGAACTGCGCTCACGTTCTGCGTTTGTCCTGCCCTGCTGCTGCTCGTCAACCTGACCTGGTTGGCTCAGCAACCGCGTTGGGAGCTTGGGAACTTCGGGCGTCTGGAGTACGTCGTGCTCTGGTATCAGGCGGCTACGAAGAAGCTCGCTACATCGCCGCAAGCGACGATCGAGCCGACCGAGACAGTCAGCGAACCTCGCTTGCCGGCGGCGCCGGCGGTCGAACGAGCCGATGTCGTCATGCCGCGAATGTCGACCCGCAGAACGGCCTTGGCCTATGCCAATGCCTTGCGGCGCGGCATCGGCGGCGCCTTCGGTATTATGTGGTTGCTGGGTTTTATGGCGTGCCCTCGCTTTTGGCTGCGGCGCGACCACTTGGTGCTGTTTGCCGTTTCGCTGTGCGTTGCGAGCGGCATCTGGATTCATCTCTGGTACGCACAGGCCACCAGCAGCCGGTACTTTCTCACGATCGTACTGCTGGCGAGCGGCTGCGCAGGCGTGGGTTGGCTGAAGGCGTGCGACTGGCTGTCGTGGGCGACGAGCAAAGTGGGCGGCCGCCTGTGGACGCTGAGAACCGCTTTGACCGTCTTTTTACTACTGATTGCAAGCGCCGGCATCGGCCAGGCGGTTACCAACCGCTATACCGGCCGGCAACGCGACGCCGCACTGGGAAGATGGCTGCATGCGCAGTTCGGCTCGCATCCTCGCCTGGTCACCAGCGGCACGATGGAGTTGGTAGATCATTACGCCGCTGCCGATGTCGCGATCCTGCCCGCCGACCGCGAAGCCGCCGCCCGGCTGATCGCCGATTTCAAACCGTCTTGCGTTGTCCTCTCGCGTCATGCGATACCGGCTGATGTCGTCGGTCCGCTTCTCGACGGCATCCAAGCGTTGGGCTTTGAGCCGGTCGCCGATGCCAGGCTGCCGCATGGTTTCCGTTGGACAGACTTGATCGTGGCGGAGCGCTATCCAAGCCGGCAAGTCGCCGGCGCTTTAGATCCCATTCGTTAATCACAAATACCTCGATGCCCTGTTCCGGTTCGCACTTGCCGCGAGCCGACCCACAAACCGGTCTTCGCCTGCAACCCGCAGAGTCGGGCAAGATCGTTGAGAACGGCCATGACCCAACTCGTAATCGCTTTTGGCGCAGCGCTCGTCATCGCGCTGGCGCTAACTCCGCTCGTGCGTCGTTTTGCCTGGCGTCTCCGTCTGCTCGATCATGCCGACGGCGAGCGCAAGCTGCATGCCCGTCCGATTCCTTTGGGCGGCGGAGTGGTGCTCTATTTCGCGCTTGCCGCCGTGACGGCGCTGGCATGCCCTTGGGCGAATCTCGCGGCGGAAGGAGGCTCGACGCTGCTGCCGCTGCCGGTCGCCTTAATGTTGTCGGCGGGCATGATGTGTATCGTCGGTTGTTGCGACGATCTCAAAGGCTTGCGCGTACGTTGGAAATTGCTCGGCCAGGTGGCGGCGACGTTGCCGCTGGTGCTCTCCGGACACCATCTCGAGCAACTTGAAATCGGCGGTTACACGATCCAACTGGGATGGTGGGCCATCCCGCTTTCGATCGGCTGGTTGATCACTGGCGCGAATGCGCTCAACTTTGTGGATGGCATCGACGGCCTCGCTTCTACCATCGGCATTGCCATCGCCTGCACCACGGGCTTGATCGCGCATCACCTGGGCCATGCAGAGGTCGCCTTACTGTCTGCCGTTCTGGCGGGCGGGCTGAGCGGATTCATCTTTTACAACTGGCAGCCGGCCACCATTTATCTGGGCGACGCCGGCAGCATGGTCGTCGGACTCTGGCTGGCCGCCCTGACGGTTTCGGGCACGCGCGAGCCGGAGGTGGGCACGCGACTGGTGTCGCTCGTCGCTCTCTTGAGCATGCCGGTCGCCGATATCGGGCTGGCGGTGATTCGGCGCATTCTCAGCGGCCATCAATTCTGGCTGCCCGACCGCGCCCACATCCATCATCGCTTGATCGAGTGCGGCCTCACAATTCCGAAAACCGTCGACCTGATGGCTGGCCTGTGCCTGCTGTCGGGCTCGGCCGCCTTTGCGGCGTCGGTGCATGGACGCGAGCTGCTTGCTTGGGGCGGGCTGGGGTTGCTCGCTACCGGCATGGTGCGCTCGCGCTGCTTCGGTCATTACGAGGTCGAACTCGCTGGCCAGGCGCTCGCGCGGAAAGTGTTGCATTTGTTCGCGCGGCTATCGTCGGGCCGCTTCACGCGCGCGCTACCCACCTTGGCCGAGCTCGAACAGATGCAGCCCTCGACCGCCTGGGCGAGATTCGTGGCCGAAATCGAAGTGCATGCGGTCGAACGGCTCGAACTTTCGTTGCGCGATCCGCAAGGCGAACAATCGCTGCATGAGTGGGAATCGACGACCAAAGAACGGCTCTCGCCGGAAGTCTGGACCCTCGAGGCGGCCTGCGATTCGCCGGCGGGCGGAAGCTGCAGCATCCGTGCAGTGTTGGGCGAAGGCCAGGGAACGCACCCGCTCAATTGGCTCTCGCTCTTGGACGTGCTGCGCCTGTTCGGCAGGCATTGGGCCGCGCATCCCGATCGCATTCAAGGCCCCGTCGTACGGTTCGTTGCAGGCGATCGCTTGACAACTCCAGCCACAAACCGCGACCATCTAGCCTCCGCCGCCTGACCGCGCGTTGTTACCTCGGCGAGCGGGGGGCGTCAGCCCCCTGATCATCCTGAAGCTGCGCAGCGCTATCTATAATCTTCTGAATTATCCTGCCGCAGAGTTGAGCTCCGGCTGTGGCCGATTGCCTTCGTGCGGCTGTATCCGCCTAACCGAACTTGCTTGACATGCACAACCCCTTCGCCCGGCGCGGCTGCCAGACATGAATCAAATACCGCCTGCCGCGCCCGATGCCGCCAAACCGACCAGGCCGCGCTGGCCGATTTTTTGCCTGGCCGCCTACTGGATCGTCCTCTTTCTGGCGACGCATTGGCCCAACCCCTTCCCGCCCGGCGGAACGCCGAACTACCCAGACAAACTGGTCCACTTCACCGCTTATGGCATCCTGGCCTGTCTGGCGATTTATGCCTTGGCGCGAACACCCGTCGATGGCGCCTGGCGGCTGAGTCTCTGGCGCAGCCTCGGCGTGCTGGCCATCGTCATCGCCTATGGGCTCTTCGACGAGACGACGCAGCCCTTGACTGGCCGAGACTTCGAATGGAAGGACTGGCTCGCCGACATTGGCGGTTCCTCTACTGCGGCCGTGTTCTGCGGTTGGATCGCACGCCTTCGAACGCGCCAACCGATCTAGG
>JAICIG010000294.1 GCA_025924495.1 Pirellulales bacterium
GTGAATAACCCGCTTCGCGAAGCTGTCGCGTGGCATGGTACCCGTTCAGGACCGGCATCTCCATATCCATTAAAACGACGTCGAACGGCATTTCGGCCCGTTCTGCGTTCAGGGCCGCCTCCACGGCGGCCGCGCCGTCGCTAACAAAGATCGCAATCGCGCCCGCCTGTTCCAGAATTCTCGCCAGCAAACGATGAGTGTCGACGCCGTCCTCCGCCACGAGGATTCGTAGCCCGACGACGGCGCCTTCAGTCGCCGCATGTTGCAAGCGCTCCCCCGAAGATACCATCGGCCGTGCAGCTTGCGCGGCAGTACTAACCGCACCGACAGGCAGCGTAACGGTGAACACACTGCCTTGGCCTAAAGCGCTTTCCACCGAGATAGCGCCCCCCAGAGCTTCCGCCAGTCGTTTGCTGATCGCCAGCCCCAAGCCCGTGCCGCCATACTTGCGGCTCGTCGATATTTCGGCCTGCGAGAAGGGAACAAACAATTTTTCGATCTGTTCTGGCGTCATGCCAATGCCGGTGTCGGCGATGCGCAGCGTCAGTTGCTGCCGGCCGTCGACCGTGTCGAGTGCGACGGCGAGCCGAATCGATCCGCGCTCGGTGAATTTCACGGCATTACCGAGCAAATTGATGAGAATCTGCCGAATCCGCTTGGGATCGCCGCTGACAGCCGGCGGCAGCGGCGTTTCGAAATCAACGTGCAATGCAATTTCTTGTTGCTCGATTCGTCCGCACAACAAAGCGACTGCGTCTTCAATTAACCCCCGCGGCGAGAACGCCGCATGCTCGATCTCCAACCCGCCCGCCTCGACCTTCGACAGGTCTAAGATATCATTGATCAGGGCCAGCAAGTGTTCGCCGCTGCGCCGAATGACGCTGGCAGCCTCCGCCTGCCGCGGCTCGACGGCCGACTCGGCCAGTAGTTCCGCAAACCCGAGAATGGCAGTCAACGGAGTGCGCAGCTCGTGACTCATCGTCGATAGAAACTCCGATTTCGCCCGGGTCGCGCTCTCCGCCGCCTCTCTGGCGGCCTCTAGTTCGACGTTCGCTTGCAGCAATTGCCGGTGGGTCGTTATTAGTTCGTTGTTCAGCCGGCTGATTTCATTGAGTCCGAACTCGGGCGACGCAGTCAATGCCCCCAGCCGCGGCGCCTGCGACACGGGGCTTTGCGGCGCCGGCTTATCGCTTTCGGCTAGCAGGCAGTCGGCCAGCGCGATGGCGGCGAGCGGATCGGCGGCGCAGCCGTCGGCGCCAAGGCGCTGCCATAACTGGGGCACTAGCGCAAACGGCGGGCCGCCCACCATAATCTTCACTCGTTGCAACCTCGCGTCGGCGCGCAGGGCCGCAATCGTTTGCTCGACCAGCGAGAGTCGAAAGCTGGTCGTCGCGGAAAGCGCGATGATTTCAGGACGTCGCTGGCCCGCCAGCCGCACGAGCTCATTCGGCGGCACGCCTGCGCCCAGGTATTCGGTATCCCAGCCGTGCAATTCGAAGATATCGGCCAGCATCCGCGGTCCCAGCTCGTGAAGCTCTCCACCGGCAGAACTAACCAGCAACCGGCGTCCGGAGCCTGGCGCCTTGAGAATGTAAGGCCAAAGTTGAGCAATCGCGTTCTGAGTCGCCGCCGTGCAATAATGCTCGTGGGCCACATCAATGCGATTTATCTGCCACAGTCGTCCCACCTCGCGCTGGCAGGGCTGCAGCACTCGCAGATAAATATCGCTCGCCGGAACGCCGCTCAGCATGGCATCCAGCAGCAGTCGCCGCGCTTGCTCGTCGTCGCGAGCCAAGAGCAGCTCTAGATATTGGCCAACCAGATGGCCATGACTTGCGCCCGCGGTCAGCTCCGACTCGACGCCGATCGGCAACTGTGCCAATTGCCGCCTGGCAAAATCGACATATTCGGCGGCGGCCGCCGCGATCGACTCGGCGAGTCCCTTCTTAAGTGCCAAGTCGATGCAGTCCAAAACGGCTTCGACATCGACCGATTTGAGTCCGCGGGCCAGCAGTGCGATCTTCAGCCAGCCAATGTAATCCAGAAACAACTGAGGCGCATCGAATGCCATCGCATTGGCCAGGCAGGCGAAATGCCAGTTCGTCTCTTCCAGCAGATCGCGCCCACTGGCATCGTCTTTGCCGCAGCTCGCCCCGGCGAGTTTTCTTTCTTGGGCCTCGAGCGTCATGCGAGCCAACAGCGGCAGATTAGAATCAACGGCAAGGCTGGCCGCCGCCCTCAATTCCGCAGGAATAGCACACCTCATGATTTACACGCGTAGCTACGCAGCCCGTCCTTGCTACTGACGATACGACGGAAAATGGCGCGTTTCGCCAGTTGCCCGTTACGCTAAACCATCATGCGGTAAAAGAAAAGCCGTGCGAAGGCGCCATCGAGACCACGGCACGCAACGTCCCACGAATCGATGGCAGCATCCGCCAGAGAGTCGCTGCCGAGGCGCCTGTCGCAGGGTTGTGCCGGCATCGTTTGGCATCGCAGGGACTTGCGCAGTTGTGTAGATTGCTTCGTTTTCTAAACTCTACTGGGGGCGAGATCGCCCGATGGCTTTGACTCGCTAGCGTGGCGGGATAAGCTTTAAGCATGCCCCTCTTCGAATGATGAAACGCTCATGGCGGGCGGCTTGATAGTTCGTGCTCGCCAGGGGCGTTTGTTGCTGTGGAATTGGGAGGGGGGAATCATGTGGACAGCCATCGGATTTCTGGTCGGCGTTTGCTGCGCTACAAGCCTGGGCTTTCTCGCCGGGGCTGCCTTTTCACACCTCATGTCTCGAGAGGCGGTCGCTGCCTGGGAAAATTTGGCGATCGCGGTGCAGGACTTTCTGGATAAAAACCACGCCGCACGTCAGTTCCACGAGGCCGATCTCGAGACGCTCAAGGACGCCATGAGCGTCCTCAGACGCTTAGATATCGCGCCGATGTCTGCGGCTCGCGGCAACCATCGTCTGATGACGCGCGCTGCTCACGGCGAGGATTGAACTTGCCGTGAGCCCGATGGGCGCGGTTCGTTCTATTCATTTCCTGACGCGGCCGCGGAATCGACCGCGAACTGCGACAATCAGCCCGGCGATCTTCCATCGGCCGTCTGGACGGCAAGCCGGCGTGCGCGGCCCTAACCGAGGCAGAACCGCCTGAAATCTTCCGGCAGGCCTCGATGAGATTTGAGGAAGTCACTGCGTAATAGCTAGGCAGAATAATGCACGAAAGAGGGCGTGTGTTTTTTTCCTGTTGCCTGGGCCGCACGGACTAAACCCGACGAAATCGATGGTTTTTCTGCAGAGCGTTCGCGCCGCCGTCGTGTATGCGACTCGTTGTACGGAAGCCTTGGCACGCACCTTGCATAGCCCCTAATCACGTCCGCTGTGGCAGGCTGCGGGGAAGGATCAACTTAGAAGGAGGGACTGTAGATGCTTGTTGCCTGTCGAAAGCGCGGTGCGCGCGGTTTTACGTTGGTGGAGTTGTTGGTGGTGATCGCGATCATCGGCATTTTGATTGGATTGTTGTTGCCGGCGGTGCAAGCAGCCCGCGAAGCGGCTCGCCGCTCTCAATGCACCAATAATCTGAAACAGCTCGGCCTGGGATTGCAGAACTATCACGACACGCACCGCAAGTTTCCGCCCAGTGGATTGAACCAGGGAGCGATTGGCGGCGCGCCGTATGTGCCGATCAATAACATCATGGGAACCAGCGGCTTCGTGCTGATGCTGCCATTCATCGAGCAGCAGGCACTTTATCAGACCTACAACATGAACGCCTCGGCATGCAGCTCGACGTATAGCGGCAATTTAGCCGCCCCGGCAACGATTGCGGGCGATCCGGTCGCGACGGGCAATGATCTGGTCGTCTCCACACAATTGCCCAACTTTCTTTGTCCCAGCGACGACGGAGTGAGAACCATGGCTGCGGGCGCCGCTTACGGCATTACCGCCGCCGACACAAAACTGGGCGCTAAGACGACGTATGAGTTCAGCACCAAGCCTTCGATGGAATTCTCGGGAGCAGTCAACGGTTGGAACACGTGGTACGGCAATAACGGCGCATCGCAGTATCGCGCCCTGTTCGGCCAGAACAGCAGTAGCAGTTTTGCCAGCATCACGGACGGTTCCAGCAATACCGCGGCATTTATCGAAACAACGCTCATGGTTTACAACGGCAACGGCAACGCCTGGGGTTACCGGGCCTGGGTGATGGACGGCGTGACGCTGTTCGACAATTACAACAACTTTCCCTCGATGCCGCTGTGCGGCGGCCCAATCAACTGCTGGACCTACAGCACTACCGCGGCGTCGTACCTGCCCGGGCGAGTCGCCTCTTGGGGCATGGCAGGTAGCCTCCATGCGGCAGGTTGCAATGTCGTATTGGCCGACGGCTCGGTGCGATTCGTCAGCGAAGCGACCAACAAGGTCACTTTGGGCCAATTGTGCAACATCGCCGATGGCGGCGTGGTGAGCTCTTTCTAAAGGCATCTGGAACAACGGAGATCAAGAGCATGAATCGCTGGCAAATTGCCGCACTGGTCAGCCTGATAATCTGCGGCTGCGGAAAGTCGGGAGGAGCGCCGAAAATTCAGGAGTTGCCGATCACCGGCAAAGTCACCCTCGACGGCAGGCCGTTGCCGGGCGCCGACGTGGTGTTCGCGTTGACCAATCCGCCCGCGGTGTTCGCAGGCAAGACCAAGGACGATGGCAGTTACCAACTGCAAACCGTCGCGCAGAACGCCGCCACCGCTCAAGGGCAGTGCAAGGTAACCATCAGCCGCCTGGTCAAACCCGACGGTTCCCCGCTGTCGCCGGAAGAGACTCCGGCCGACGCCGGCGCGGTGGAACAACTGCCCGGCAAGTATTCGCGATTCGAAATGTCGACTCTGACGGCAAACATCGGCGCGCAAGGAGGCGCGATCGACTTCCCGCTGACGAGTCAGTAGTGTAGGAGTCAGGAGCAAACGTTGCGTGCGGAATTCGCGCGCAACGTTTTCTGCGCGCGAGGTTTCCTTGGCAGCTGCGCATATTATTGCCCCTAACGCCTGACTTCTATCTCATCCAGTTGCCATTTGCCAAGTCTCGCGTGCGGGTTCACAATAGTCCGGCATCGATTCGCTGAGCCTCCTTGCCGGGGTCGCCCGTGCCGCGCCTGCGCTTTTCGCTCAAAACATTGTTCGTCTCGCTCCTCTTGGCCGCCTTGGCTGCGTCGAACGTCTTCACGTCTTGGCGACTGAAGCGGTTGCATGAAGAGAACATAACGCTGCGCAAGGAGGCCGGTCACCTCGTCATTAAGGACCCGGCGAAGTTCAATGTCGTCGTCGTGCCGACCTTTGAAGACTTGATGTGGCGCTGGCGCGTCCACGTTCCGCCTGGCGCCGGCGAGCGGATTTCGCTGGCGTCGCAACAGATCCCGCAGAACGGCTACTCGGCAAGCTTCTCGGCGACGACGCTTCCGCCCGGCGATTACCTGCTGACGGCAACCGTTCGCCGCAATCACCATGGGGACTGGTCGCTGACGGTGGGGCATCCCGGGGGCTCGTCCGCTACCACCATCGACGAGAAATTCGCCGGCTGGCTCGAGCGTCAATCTGGCGCCGCCGGCTGGTCGACTTCGCAAGCCGGCCAGAACGAGGCGGTTGTGCGCGAGCCTGGAACCAAACTCGATCTGCTGCGCTTGCGCGTGATGGTTCAATCGCCCGACCGCAAAAACGTCGACGCCATCAACAAGCCCAGCGATGGGATTCTGATCTGGCTCGAGGACGAGAAGTAAGGGCGCAGGGCAAGGGGTTAGCGCCCGCCCTGTCTCTCACTGGTCGTCCAAACCGCGCATCAAACCCTTAATCTGCCGCACCGTCTCAGGATCGGGCGGGCTGGCGGCGATCTTCTGTTGAGCTTGTTGGACCATCTGTTGCATTTTCTTTTGCATGATCTCTGCCATCTTGGCGAATTCGGGCGGCATGCCGCTCATATCGCCCGTCTCGGCGGCAAACTCGCGATCCATTTGCTCCTTCATTGCCAGGGCCGCCTGCAACATCGTGGCGGTGCGGTGTTCGGGCGCCAGCGCGTTGAGCGTCTGTTCGAGCTTTGCCTGCTGGTCTTGTTTGGCCTGGGCCCGAGCAGCTCCTTCGGCGCCAAAGAGTTCCTTCCGTAAAGCCTCAAGCTTGCCGCGATCGGTCGATTCGAACATCACATAAATTGGCACGCCTCGATTGGTCGAGTTCTTCCAGCGGCCGTCGTCGTTCGTCTCCGACTGCTGCTCGACGATGTCGTCGCTCTCTTCTGGTTGCAGGTGCAGCCCGTAAGTTCCAACTGGCGCCGGCCGGCGCGGACTGACATCGGCACACGACGAATCGAGCGGCAGCGGCAGCGTGGTGCGCGTCAGCGTCTCTCCCTCGGGCGATCTCTCGCGAGTGAAGAGAACCAAGGCCTTGCCCTCGCGCGCCAAGACTTGCTCGGACGACGCTGACTTTCCAAAGACGGGCAAAAGATCGATCGTCTCTCGCGCGACGACCGGCAACCGCTCGGTCTCCGACCAGTCGACGCTGGGGGCGTCGGACGAGGCGAGCATCGCTTTGAAAAACCCGCTCAGCGTCGGGTTGGCCAGGTACGTGCTTTCGCCGTGATGGTCGAAGTAGACGCTCGGATCGCCTTTCGGGCCTCGCGAGTTGAAGTTCATCAACAACGTCGCGCCGGTTTCCGATTCCTCGCCGAACACGAACATCAAGTCGTGATTGGGCGCCTCATCCTCGTCGATCTCGGTCCATTCCCAGAAGTCTTCATCGACCGGCGCCATCTGTTCGAGCGGCAAAATATCTAGCGACGTGTTGCGCACCGACCCGCCGTTTCGAATTGCTAGCGACTTGCGCAGCAGATCGGGCAGCTTTACGCCATGCCTTTTCTCCCACGCGGCAATTTGCTTGTCACTCACGCCCGGCGGCATTTCAGCCTCTATCGCATCTTCGTCGACGCATTCCTCTTCAAACTCGTCGTAGTCGCGACCGCCATCCATCCAGAAGCGTTCAAAATCGATCATGAGGACCTCGCGGGTTGAGAGGAGAGAAGTTCGCAACCGATTCGCGGAGTCAGTATACCGCTGCTCTGGGACAGGATGAAAACACTTGCCCCACACCACGGCCGCGACCTTTCCGTTGTTCCAATCAATCCTCTTTGATACGATAGTCGCTAGCCTGCCGTAACTATCCCACTGGGAGATCTGACGTGCTCTCGCTTTGCGATTCTCGGGCTCGTTTCGGCCGCCGCGAGTTTTTGCGCGTCGGCGGGCTGGCGCTGGGCGGATTGTCATTGCCTGGCTTGCTCCAAGCGAAAGCGGCCGCGGCTCAGGCCGGGCGTCTGGTCCGCGACAAGTCGGTGATCTTCGTGTTCCTGCACGGCGGGCCGAGCCAGTTCGAAACGTTTGACCCGAAACTGACGGCGCCCTCTGACATTCATAGCGCCACGGGCGAAGTCGCTACGCGCATTCCCGGCGTGACTTTCGGCGGCACGTTTCCGAAGCTGGCCTCCTTGGCCGACAAACTGACCATCGTCCGATCGTTCACCACCGGCGACGCCAACCACGACATCAAGCCCATCGTCTGCCGCGACACACTCGGCGCCAATATGGGTTCGATCTACAGCCGCATCGCCGGCTCGAACCATCCGCGCACCGGCATGCCCACCAATGCCGCGCTCTATCCGCAAGCGGTCGTTCCAGAGGCGGGCCCAGCGATCAAGAACTTCGGCGACTTCGAAAACACGGGCACGCTCGGCAAGTCGACCGCGCCATTCGTGCCCGGCGGCAAGGGGGAAATGCAGCAGGCCATGCGGCTGGAATTGCCGCTCAATCGGTTGGGAGACCGGCGGCAGTTGCTCAGCCAGTTCGACCACGCACGCTGGGCGCTCGATTCCGCCGGCGCGCTCGACGGGTTGGCCGGCATGCGCGAGCAGGCGTTTCGCGTGATCCTGGGCGGCATGGCCGATGCCTTCGATCTGTCGAAGGAAGATCCGAACACAGTGGCTCGCTACGACACGGCGCCGCTGGTTCGGCCGGAAGCGATCAGCAGCAAGTGGAACAACCGTCCCCACTACATCGATAACGCCAAGTCGCTCGGCAAGCTGCTCTTGTTGGCCCGGCGACTCTGCGAGGCGGGCTGCGGCTTCGTTACCGTCACCACCAGCTTCGTGTGGGACATGCACTCCGACGTTAACAACGCCGGCGTCGACGAAGGGATGGGCTACATGGGCGTGCCGCTCGACTACGCGCTGTCGGCCTTCATTGACGACCTGCATGCCCGCGGGCTCGACAAACGCATCCTGCTCGTCGTTTGCGGCGAGATGGGACGCACGCCGCGGATCAACGCTCGCGGCGGCCGCGACCATTGGGGTAATCTCGCGCCGCTCATGTTGGCCGGCGGCGGCTTGCCGATGGGTCAGGTCATCGGCCAATCGACGCGCGACGGCGGCCAGCCCCTCTCCGAACCGATCACCATCAAGCACCTGCTCGGCACGGTCATGCATTCGCTGCTCGATTTGAGCGAAGTCCGCATCACGCGTGGCGTGCCCGCCGACGTCAATCAGGCGCTTTCATCTGCCGATCCCATCCCAGGCTTGTTCTCTTAGCGGCCTTGGCAAGCAACAGGCATTAGGCTCCCAGGATTCCCATCGGCGACGACACCGCGTCGCCTCAGTGTGCCACGCCTTCGTCTGCGCTAGCCGATGCAGGAACGTTCGCTGCCCTAATCCTCGCTTCGCTCTCGCACCTGCGAACTCTTGAACAAATAGAACAACCAGCCGAGAGCCGGCAGCAGTAGCACAAAGCCGAGGACGATGCTCCAGGCCATCACGTGCAGTACGGTCGGCGGTCCTTTGGCCATCTCGATACTCACGTCCGGCGGCAGCAACAGCGGATATTGCGCCGCGGCCCATCCCCACACCACTGTGCTGACCGCGGCGCCGGCGGCGATCGCCGCGATGTGGAACCACTCTCGCCACAATGAGTAGAGCGACAAGAAACCGGCAATGACCGACACGCTGACCAGCGGCCACGCCCGCTGGCGAAAGCCGTCCCACAGCGACGCTGCGTCGACGGCGACGAAAGCCAGTCCGGCCAATGCCAATACTCCCATCCAGACGCCAACGCCCAAGGCTCGCTTGCGCCAGAGCGCGGCAAGCGCGGCGTTCCCTTCGACCGCGGCCTCGCGCGTGAGAAACACGGCCGTAAGATAAGCGCACATGCCGACCGTGAAGAAGCCGTTAAAAATGCTCAAGGGCGAGATCCAGCCGGTCAGAAAATCTCCGCTGAACTCACCGGCTGGGCTGATCGCGAGCTTGCCCGACGCCACCGCGCCAAGCGAAGCTCCGAGGAAAAACGGGGCGGCGGTCGAAGCCAGCGCAAACACCGCGTTCCATAGCGCCTCTTGTCCGCGCGAGTCGATCAATTGCACGCGAAACGCGTAGGCGGCGCCGCGAAACACGATGCCAACCAGTGCCAGCAGCAGCGGCAGCCACAGCGCGCGGCAAATGCCTGCAAACGCGGGCGGAAAGGCGCTGAACATGGCGACGATCACGAAGATCAACCAGACGTGGTTCGCTTCCCACACCGGGCCGATAGCGCGATAGATCAAACCACGCTCCTCGGGCGACGACTGCAGCGCCGTATTGAACTCCCAGACGCCGGCGCCGAAATCGGCGCCCCCCAGCACCGCATATAACGTCAGCGCGAGGACAATGATGCCGAGCATGACCAGCTCAATGGCCAACCTTCACCTCCGCGACCGGCGCCGCTGCCAGTTTACGCAGCACAATCGTCGTCCCAATCAGCAAGGCGGCATAAATGGCGAGCGTCGCAGCGAGCACGTAGACCACTCCCGGCGCCGTCGTTGCCGCATCGGCCGTGCGCATGAAACCGTGGACAATCCACGGCTGGCGGCCCACCTCCGTCACCACCCAACCTGCCTCCATGGCCAGCACGGCAAGCGGACCGCTGGCGAGCAGCAGCCACAGAAACAAGCGACTGCCGACGAACGACCGTCGCTGCCAGGCGAACAGCGCA
>JAICIG010000295.1 GCA_025924495.1 Pirellulales bacterium
ACCATGATGTGGCCGCTGGCAAGCACGTGCACGTCGTGGATGCCGCCCCAAGGCATCTCCCACTCGATCTTGCCATCGCGACTGACAATTGCCAGCTTGCCTTTGCCTTGAATCACAAGTCGGTGTTCCGCCGACGAAGCATCGACCGCGACCGCCAGCAGACACGCGAGCTGCCCCAACAAGACAAAGCGATTCATCCTTAGTCCTTTGAATAGGGAAACATAGAAACGCGATAGGCTGTCAACTTGCTGCGATCGCTCGGCGGACCACGACCATTACTGCTTCTTCAAATACTCATCGTTCAGCTTATCGCAACTCCACAACAACCC
Source organism: Pirellulales bacterium (assembly GCA_025924495.1). Next base: position 330 of record JAICIG010000295.1, read on the forward strand.
CCGCGTGACGAGGTTGAGATATCGCGGGTCGCCGACCGTTTCGCTGTTGTGGCCGAGCGTGGTGCTGAACACGCGGGTCTTGCCGTATTGATTGACCCACGTAACAACAAAGTCGCTGTTGCCTTGCTTTCCGCGCGCGAGCGCTTGCGCCGTGTCAAACACGCGAACATTGTTGTAGAGTTCTTCGTTGATCGTGGTCCAATCCGCTAACCCTTCGACAATTGGATGCTCCTTGTCGACGTACTTCACCTCAATCGGCTGTTGCGGTCCGTGGCCGGTCGAGTGAATGCCGACGAACTTGAACCAGTCATCTGTGCCGGTGCGATAGCAGTGCATCGCGCAGTGCAGGTTGACCGCCGCCACTCCGTCCTGATGCGCCTTGAGAATATTCTTGACGTAAGGCATATCCTTCACGTCGGAAGAGCATTCATCATGAATCACCGCATCATAGCCTTTGGCCCAGTCCGGTTTTTCATAGATGTCGAAGCGGGCCTTCGTGCTGCGATCGTCTGAATAAATAACGTTGACGACGGCGTGCACCCGCGCCTCGATTCCCTGCTTGAGTATGTCCTTCTGCTTGCCATAGTCATGGCAGCAGCCGCCAGTGATCAACAGCACCTTGAGCGGCTTCATTTCGTCGGCAGCGTCTACGGCCGCCGGCGCGAGGAACGGAACTAGAGCCAACAGCGTCATGGATAATGAGCGAATGTGCATGGATATCAAACCTTTATCTGGGACTTGGTCGATCTGGCAAGCCAAGGCCGGCAATCCGACCTGTCAACTAGATGCGGTACTCGGCCTCGGAAGTCGCTCGAGACGCGCGCCGCACTTCAAAACAAATATAGTTGGCCTTCAACATAACGAAAGCCAAGAGACAAAAAGGCGGCATTAAACCGAGCCGAGCCGACCCGTCTGCATGCCGACCTCCACGATAGAGCACAAGCAACCGCCGGTGGCCTCCTGAGCTCCCGCGAGATTGCATTCACAGGCCGCTTCCGCTGGAAAAGCAGGCGTTTCTCAGGGCATTGCTCGTTCCACTACTATGGCGGCGGCAGCTTGCGTCGGGCCACGGGGGCGTGGATACTAGAAGGTCCATTGCCTGTCCGCACTCTTAGGAGAATTTTCATGAGCACGCCTGATTCCGGCGCCACGACGCGTCGCGAGTTCGTCAAACAAAGCGGTCGCGTTGCGGCTGCCGGCGCCTTGTTAGGCATGACCGTGCCGCACGTCCACGCGGCGGAAGACAATACGATCCGCATCGTCCTGGTCGGTTGCGGCGGACGAGGCACTGGCGCGGCCGCCAATGCACTGTCGACCAAGACCGGCCCGATCCAGTTGGTGGCCATGGCCGACGTGTTCCCCGGCAAGCTGCAGTCGAGCCACGACAACTTGCGCGATAAATATGGCGAAAAGCAAGTTGACGTGCCAGAAGACCGCCGGTTTATCGGCTTCGACGGATATCAAAAGGCGATCGATTGCTTGCGCCCGGGCGACGTGGCCATTTTTGCCACGCCCCCCGCATTCCGCTGGGTGCATTTCGCCTACGCCATCGAGAAGGGCGTGAATGTCTTCATGGAAAAGCCGACCACGGTCGACGGCCCCAGTACGCGAAAGATGCTTAAGCTCGCCGAGGCCTCGGTCGCCAAGAATCTCAAGGTGGGCGTTGGTCTGATGTGCCGCCATTGCCAGGCGCGCGAGGAATTGCATCAGCGAATCAACTCGGGCGAGATCGGCGACATCTTGCTGTTGCGGGCCTACCGCATGCAGGGCCCGATCGGGTCGGCCTTCGTTCCCCCGCAAACCGACAAGAGCATGAGCGAATTGCTCTACCAGATCAAGAATTTCCATGGCTTCCTCTGGGCGAGCGGCGGGTGCTACAGCGACTTCTTGATTCACAACATCGACGAATGCTGCTGGATGAAAGACGCCTGGCCGGTGAAGGCCCAAGGCAGCGGCGGTCGCCATTACCGCGACGAAAACATCGACCAGAACTTCGACCACTATTCGGTCGAGTACACCTTCGCCGATGGGTCGAAATTGCTGCTCAATGGCCGCAATATTCCGGGCTGCCACGACGAGTTCGCCAGCTACGCGCAAGGCACGAAAGGCTCGGCGGTGATTTCCACGGCTTCTCACACCCCCGCCAAGTGCCGCATCTACAAAGGCCAGAACATCGATGCGGGCCAACTGGCCTGGGCCTTCCCCGCGCCGGAGCCAAATCCGTACGACCTTGAATGGGAGCACCTGCTCACCGCCATTCGCAGCGACTTGCCTTACAACGAGGCGAAACGCGGCGCCGAGGCCAGCCTGGTGACCTCGATGGGCCGCATGGCCTGCCACACGGGTCAAGTGATCACCTACGATCAAATCCTGAACCACAAACACGAGTTCGCTCCGGACGTGGATAAACTGACGATGGAATCGCCCGCGCCGCTGCAACTATTGCCCAACGGCAAATACCCGATTCCCATGCCCGGTTTGAGCACCAAGGATGAGTACGAGATCATGGCCTAGGCCTCTCGTCTCGTTGAATTCGCTGAACTGCCCCGTCCGGATCAATCGCCGGGCGGGGCGTTGGCGTTTAGGCGGCGAGCGGCTCGACTTTCTGCAGCCTGCTTTCCACGGGAAGACCTCGAAGCCGCTCAATAACGGCCGCACGGCTTGGCTCAAACAGTCGCGCTGCTCCTGGTGCAGCGTTTCTTCACTAGTCTGGCCGCTCGCGGAAAAGTCTTTTCTCGCTTGTTGACCGCCGTATGATTTAATCATGGCCCGGCATTTGCATCATGCGCAGCAGTCGGGAATCCAGAAAAGGACCACGGTCGGCCCTCGCTGCTGTCTGCGGCGTGTTCATGGCCACGCCAACGCTGCGAGGAACAATCACAACCCATGGCGACATCTCAGCCGCCGGCGGCTCGACCGCGAACAATGAACCTCCTGCGCTTGGGCCTGTTGTTCGGCATCGTTTACTTCGTCCAAGGCATCAGTGAACCAACAACGGGCCTGGTTTCCCAGCCTGACCAGGCGCTGCTCAAAGACTGGGGCAAATCAACCGAACAGGTCGCGGCTTTCGTCGCCTTCCTGACGTTGCCTTGGTGCCTCAAGCCACTGTTTGGCCTGTTATCTGACTTCGTGCCGCTGGGCGGCTATCGGCGCAAGAGCTATCTGCTCGCGGCGAGTGCCATTGCCGCTGCGACCTTTGGCGCCCTCATTGTGTGGCCGCTGCCAACGGGCGCCGAAAGGCCCCTGCTCTCCTGGCTGACGGCAGCAGCCATGGCTGTGATCTGCGGCGATGTCGTCATCGACGCTTTGATGATTGAAAGCACTCAACCGTTCGGCATGACCGGACGGATGCAGTCGGTGCAATGGGCCGCCATTTATGGCGGCGCCATCATCACCGGACTCTTGGGAGGCGTGCTCAGCTCCGACCATCGCCAGCGCATTGGTTTTGCCATCTGCGCCGTTATGGCGCTAGGTACGTTTTTGCTGACAGCCTTCTTTATTGAAGACCATTCGAAGGCACGGCCTAAGCATCCGCTGACGAAAGTGTGGCCGTTGCTGTGGGGCCAGCTCCGATCGCGCCCGATTTTGACCGTCGCGGCCTTCCTGTTTCTGTGGAATTTTAATCCGTTCAGCCAGGCGGTTTTATACCAGCATGCCACTAAGGAACTGAATTTTGGCGAGAAGTTTTTCGGAAATATGACGGCGGTCGCGGCGGTCGGGTCGCTGCTGGCTTGCATCGCCTACGCCTTTTATTGCCGCCGTGTGGCCATGCGCTGGCTCGTCCATCTGTCGATCGTATTCGGTCTGATTTGCAATGGCATCTATTGGTGGTTGGAAAGACAGACTGGCGCTTATTCAATCAGCTTCATCTTCGGTTTCGCTTACATGACGGGGAGCATTATCCAGGCGGATCTCGCTGCTCGCGCTTGCTCGCTCGACGCCGCAGGAACCCTATTCGCACTCTTCATGTCGATTTGCAACCTCGCTTCAGCAGCATCCACGTGGCTCGGCGGTTACATGTACCAGCATTTTGCCGCCGAGTGGGACCATGAATTGGCCTTCCATGCTTTAATTGCTGTGAATGCCGCCTTCACGGCCGGCTGCTGGTTGGTGGCGCCGCTGCTGCCCGAGAAACTGCTGAGCCGGCCCGTGGAGGCCGAACCGGAAGAGCAACCGGAACCGCTGGCCGAGGCGACCATCGCATAGAATTCTGCATGTGCGGTTCGAAACCGCAACTTATCGCGCGCTAACGGGTTTGCTCGAAATCCCGCGGCTCTGCAACCACTCTTCGCAACGCTTCGGCCAAGTGGAGCAAGGATGCTCGCTGGGCCGCAACCCAAATCCATGGCCGCCGCTGCCGTAAATGTGCAGTTCCGCCGACACGCCCGCTTGTTGCAAGGCGGTGAACAAGACGAGGCTGTTCTCGGGCTTGATCGGATCGTCGTAAGCGTGCACAAGGAAGGTGGGCGGCGTTTCCTTTGTCACGCGGATCTCATCGCCCAATTTGCCGTCTTTCGCCAGGTAGGCCGGGTAGATGAGCACCGTGAAGTCGGGCCGACAATTGACTTCATCAACGGCATCGAGCCGGTCGTAGTGCCGCTCATTGAAATGCGTCGAAGTTCGGGTCGCCAGATGACCGCCGGCCGAAAAGCCCAAGATGCCAATCCGCTTCGGATCGAGCTCCCACTTCTCGGCATTCGCCCGCACCACGCTCATGGCCCGCTGCGCGTCTAAGAGCGGCGGCAGGTTCTCGGCCGGCTTTGCCGCGCTCGGCACGCGATATTTGAGCACGATCCCCGTCACCCCGATCGAATTCAGCCACTGCGCGACTTCTTCGCCTTCCAGATCCATTGCCAGAATCTGGTAGCCGCCGCCCGGGCAAATCAGCACGGCGGCGCCAGTGTTCTTGTCTGCGGCGGGCCGATAGATCGCCAAGGTCGGCTTGCTGACATTGGTCAGCCGTTTGACCTCCCGCTCGCCGGGGCGGCCAGGCTTGAATTCTTCTGGCGCCTTGGCCTCCACTCCCCCTGGCGCCTGCCCGGGCCAGACATCGAGAATCAAGGGTTCATCTGCGGCACGAACGGCAGACTCGCAAGCAATCAGGGCAACGAGAAAGGCCAGGCTGAACGTACGGAACATGAAAGGCATTCCTGGAGAAGATAAGAGGTGCGGATTTCCGGGAGTTTTGTAACTCGCCCCTACCGCGCGAGGGTTAGTTGTCCCGCTCGGGCGGGCGAGTGGTGGTCGAGGCCACCTTATCCGCCCGCTCGGCGATTGTCGAGCACCGCAAGCCTTGCCCGCGTACCCGACTCAGATAATCTGCCGGATCGGTTCCACGTGCTCCACGCCGACGAGCTTCTGATCGAGGCCGCCGTAAAAGTAGGAGAGCTGATTGGGGTGCAGTCCCAACTGCTGCAAGACGGTGGCGTGCAGATGCTTGACGTGGAAGGGGCTTTCCACCGCCGCAGAACCTAGCTCATCGGTCGTCCCGACGCTTTGGCCCCCTTTGACGCCGCCGCCCGCCATCCACATGGTGAAGCCGTAGGCATTGTGGTCGCGGCCGGTTCCCATGGCATATTCGGCGGTGGGCTGACGGCCGAATTCGCCGCCCCAAATGATCAGCGTTTCGTCGAGCAGCCCGCGTTGCTTGAGATCTTTAATTAAGCCAGCAATTGGCTTGTCGGTATTGCCGGCGTGGAAGTTGTGGTTCTTCTCCAGATCGCCATGCGCATCCCAGTTCGAATCGTTATGAGCGCCGCCGGAGTAAAGCTGGATGAACCGCACTCCACGTTCGACCAACCGGCGAGCCAACAGGCACCTGCGGCCGAAATCAAACGTTCGTTCCTGATCGACGCCGTACAGTTCAAGCGTTTCTTGCGATTCCTGGCTAAGGTCGACCGCCTCGGGCGCGTACTGCTGCATCTTGTAAGCGAGCTCGTAACTGGCAATCCGCGCGGCGAGGTTGCTATTATCGGCGCGCGTGGCGCGATGGTCTTCATTGGCCTCGTGCAAAGCGTCGAGCAGCTCGCGCTGCACCGGCTTGGTCATGCCCTCGGGCAGATTCAGGTCGACAATCGGCGCGCCCTTCGAGCGCATGACCGTCCCTTGGTATGTCGCGGGCATGTAGCCGCTCGACCAGTTCTTGGCGCCGCTGATTGGTCCGCCGCTGGGATCAAGCATGACCACGAAACCAGGCAGGTTCTCGTTGACGCTTCCCAGGCCGTAATTCACCCATGAACCCAAAGCCGGGCTGCCGCTCAGAATGCGGCCCGAGTTCATTTGCAGCATCGCCGACCCGTGGATCGGGGAATCGGCCGTCATCGACTTGATGAAGGCGATATCGTCCACGCAAGTCGCCAGATGCGGAAAAAGCTCGGAAACCCACTGCCCCGACTGGCCATACTGCTTGAATTTCCACTTCGGCCCCACAACGCGTCCTTCGCTCTTGGCGCCGCCGCGGCCCTTCGTCTTCACGGGAATTGTCTGCCCGTCGAGGTCATATAGCTTGGGCTTATAGTCGAATGTGTCGACGTGGCTCGGGCCGCCGTACATAAACAGGAAGATCACGCTCTTGGCTTTGGCGGGGAAGTGCGGCGGCTTCGCAGCCAGCGGGTTCGCGAATGGCGTCACTCCATCCGCCGCCACCGCCTGCGAAGCCAGAAAGCCATCGCGATCCAACAGCGCCGTGAGCGCCAATGACGTGAAGGCGCCGCCTGCTTGCCACAAGAACTCCCGGCGCGTGCGGCCACAGAAGCTGTTTTTAGGCGAATCGGCAGATGGCATCTAGCGCTCCTTTGCAGTCTCTCAATCGAGATAAGCGAACTCATTCAGATTCAAGACCGTCAGGCAATAGTATTTCAAAGCCACATCCGTGCCGACGCCGTGCTTCGCTTCCAGCGATTCGATCAGCCGCAGGCCGCGCTCGATGCTTTTTGCATCAAGCTGTCTGCCCAAAGCCAATCGCAGCGCGAGCCGCACCTGTGCATCACGGTCATTGCCGGCCTCGCGGCGCAACCGCTCGGCCAATGCTTGCGCTTGCTGCTGGGCAAAATCCCCGTTTAGCAGCCCTAATGCCTGCGTCGGCTGGGTGGTCGCAAAACGTACGGCGCAACTCGTGTCGGTATCGGCAAAGTCGAATTCGCTTAGAATCGGCACGATCAAAGAGCGTTTGACGTGGATATAGATGCTGCGCCGCGCCTGTTCTTCCGGCGGCGACACGTGCCAGCCATCGCCGGGGCGAGACTGGCTGGCCAGCACTTCAGACGAAATCTCGGGGAAGACGCCGGGCCCGTACATCTTCAGGTTCAGCTGCCCCGTAACCGCCAACATAGCGTCGCGCATTTCTTCCGCGCTGAGCCGTCGCATGTCGTAGCGCCAATAGCAATTGTTCTCCGGATCCTGAGCCAAGCCCTGGGCGCTGGGCGCCGACGACATGCAGTAGGCGTTCGACGTGACGATTAACCGGTGCAACGGCTTCAAGCGCCAGCCGTTGCGAATCAGCTCGGAGGCGAGCCAGTCGAGTAACTCGGGATGAGTCGGCGGATCGCCGAGATTGCCGAAATTGCTCGACGAACGCACCAGCCCGCGGCCGAAATGATGCTGCCAAATGCGGTTTGCCATTACCCGCGCGGTTAGCGGGTTGCCGGAGGAGGCAATCCAATCCGCGAGTGCCGTGCGTCGCCCCGAACTCTTGGCGTTGCCCGCGCGTGGCGGAATATTCGGCTTGCCGCCCCCGAGTGCCGACAGAAATGCGGGCTCGACCTGCGGGCCTTGCACGTGCGGATTGCCGCGCATCAGCACTAACGTCGTGGGGGGATGCAGGCAGCGGCCGACGCTTAACACGGTCTCTCGCGGCGGCAATTGAGTAGCTTCCAGTTCTGCGTACCTGGCCTTCAGCGCGGAATACTGCTTCCATTCCTCGGCGCTCAAATTGGCTTCCAGCTTCTCCTTCAGCACTTTGCCGCGCTCAGGGCCTTCCGTCTGGCGTTGATCCTCGGCCGACATTTTGACGATACCAGCCCGCTCGAGCGTCTCGTATTGGCTTCGCACCGCCTGTTTCTGTTCGGCGAGATCGCGATATTTGTCTGCAACATCGGCCGGAGAAACATCGGTCTGGCTGGGGCCGTCGCCATCGCCGCGATGGCCGTACGAATCGATCTCGTGGAAAAAAGCCAGCAGGCTGTAGTAATCCGTCTGAGGTATCGGATCGAGCTTATGATCGTGGCAACGCGCACAGTTAACCGTAAGACCTAAAAACACCTGCCCTGTGGTGGCGACAATATCGTCGAGTTCATCGTAGCGAGCCTGCAAGCGGTCGGCCGGTTCGTCGTCCCATAGGCCCAACCGATAATAACCCGTGGCAATCAGCGTTTCGGTCGTCGTCTGCGGCAACTCATCGCCCGAGAGTTGTTCGCGAATGAACTGATCATACGGCTTATCCTCGTTGAACGATCGGATCACGTAGTCGCGGTACTTCCAGGCGTTCGGCTTCACGCCATCGCGTTCGAAGCTATTGGTATCAGCGTAGCGCACCAGGTCCAGCCAATGCCGGCCCCAACGTTCGCCGTAGCGCGGCGAGTCGAGCAGCTTGTCCGCCAGCCGCGCGTAGTTTGTGGGCGACGGATCGGCCACAAACGCATCGACTTCCCCCGGCGTCGGCGGCAGCCCAGTGAGATCAAAATACAATCGTCGTACGAGCGCGACGGGATCAGCTGGCGCGGCTGGCTTCAGCCCGGCCTGTTCCAGCCGCTCGGCTATAAAGCCGTCGATTGGATTGCGAACCCAGTCAGCGTTGCTGACCGCCGGCGGCGGCGGGTCCTTAATCGGTTCGAAAGCCCAATGGCTCTGCCAGGCTGCGCCGTCGTTCACCCAGCGGCGCAGCAAGTCGACTTCTTCGGGCCCGAGCGGTTTGCCCTCGGGCGGCATTCGCAAGCTTTCGTCTTGCGAGGCAATCCGCACGAGCAAGGCGCTTTCGTCGGGCTTGCCCGGTACGATGGCTCGTTCACCCGAATCCAATTCGGCCAGGGCGCGCTCGCGGTCGTTTAGCTTGAGTCCACCTTCAGCTTTATCCGGTCCGTGGCAACGATAACAGCGCTGAGCCAGCAGCGGCTGAATATCGTGGCGGAAGTCGATTTCTCTGTCCTGGCCGTTGGCATCGCGAGCGAAAGCGCCAATACAGCCGGCGCCAAAAAGCACAAGCATCTGCCAGAGCGCCCGATTGACAGACGCAGCCCATTCGCCGCCAGATTGAGCCGTACCGCGAGCGATCATGAGAAAGTGCATTCGGGCGGGATGTAGTTGAAGGCGGGCACGAATTCCGCACGGCCTTGATGGCCCTGAGAGCCTGCGGGCTGTCTCTATTATTATGCGTGAACACGTTCTCGCAACAATGAGAACTTGCTGTGAAAAAATGAGATATTTTGCCATTACAATCTATTGGCCGTGAAATAGGAATGCTGGATGGATGCCATCCATATCTAATAGATAGGAAATGACTTGCGAAAGATACGGCTCTGTTCCCTAACGCATGCGCCGAGCCCAGGTCGCAACAGTCGCACTGGCGTGCACGCCGTGGATTGCGACTATTTGCCGCGCAGCTTAAACTTGCAGTGTGACGACAGATACTCACGCTGGAACGACTCGAGCCGATATCGCCGTCGAGCCC
>JAICIG010000296.1 GCA_025924495.1 Pirellulales bacterium
CCGCTCCGTTCAATGCCGCTCCGTTCAATGCCGCTCCGTTCAATGAGACTTCTTGAACTCAATCCCCGCTCCGCTTGCGACGTTGGCGAGGGTTAGAGCGGTCCTGTGGGTTTTTAGGACTGGCATTCTTCTTGGTTTTCTTTTTGGCGATCTTGTCGTCGCCATAACGCTTGCCGGCGGGCCGCCTTGTCGACATTCCCTTCCGTCGTCCTGGCTTCGTGGTCTTCGGCTGCCGAGCCTTGCGCTCGACCAGGCGGAAATCGAGTTCGCGGCGATCGACATCAACGCGCGCCACCACTACTCGGATCGGGTCTCCCAGGCGAAAGCTGTTGCCCGCCTTGCGACCGGCCAAGGTGTGGGTAACTCGGTCGAAGGCATAGTAATCGTCGGCCAGCGACGTCACATGGATCAATCCTTCGGCGGGTAGATCGACGCCCTGAGCGAACAGCCCGAATTGCTCGACGCCGGTCACCACGGCATCCAATTCAAGGCCAATCTGGCTGCTGAGGAAGTTAAGCAGTTTAACTTTGGTCAGCTCACGCTCAGCTTCCTCGGCGCGTCGTTCGCGGTCGGAGCAATGTTCTCCCAGTGCAACCAACTCCCCGAGGTCGTTCCGAGGCTTTTGCCTCGTCAGCAAGGCGTCGATCAGGCGATGAATCGTTAAATCCGGATAGCGGCGGATCGGCGATGTGAAGTGGCAATAACAATCGCTGGCCAGGGCATAATGCCCTGCTTCTTCCGGACTGTAAGCGGCGCGCTGTAGGCTGCGCAGCACGGCATAGTTCACCGCCTGCCGCTCGGGCTTGTCGGCCACTTCGTTCAACAGCCGCTGCAGCTCGAAGCGGCTCTCCAGGCTGTCGGTCTGATACCCTAGCGAGGCGACGAACTCGGTGAGCGACTTGAGCTTGCGCGGATCAGGAGCCTGATGGACGCGGCGCAGGAAGTGCCAGCCATGTTCCGCCAAGCGCTCGGCAACGGCCATGTTCGCGGCCAGCATGAATTCTTCGATGATCTGATGGCTAACCGTATTCTCGACTCCATGGGCGCCAATCACTCGGCCTTGTTTGTCCAAGTCGACTTTGACCTCGCGCAGCGCCAGTTCTAAGGCGCCCTTTTGCAACCGCCGGCCGCGCAACAGCATTGCCAGTTCATGCATGCGGCCTACCAGCTCATGCACATCGGCCGATAACCGCTTCCGCCACGCTCCTGGGGCGGCCAGGTAATCGTCGATATCTTCATAGGCAAAACGTCGCTTGCTGCGGATTGCCGCGGAGTGCAACTCCGTCGAAATGTGCACGCCTTCGGACGAGAATTCAAGCATCGCAGTCTTGGTGTAACGGACGCGATCGGGCTGCAAGCTGGCCAAACCGTTGGAAATGATCTCGGGCAGCATGGGAATGACGCGGTCCGGCAAATAGACGCTGGTGCTGCGCTGGTGCGCCTCGCGATCCAAGGCGCCGCCGGTGCGTACAAAGTGCGAAACGTCGGCTATGTGTACGCCCAGCAGCCAGTGCCCATTGGGCTCGCGCTTGAGGGAAATGGCATCGTCGAAATCACGCGCGTCGACTGGATCGATCGTGATGACCGTCTCAGCCGTCAGGTCGAGCCGCCCTGCCGGAATCGATTCGTCGAAAAGTTCAGCCTCGCCGCGCGCCGCCGCCAGCGCGTCTTCAGCGAACTCTTCGGGCAAGCTGAACTCGCGAATAATCGACAGCGTGTCAATGCCTGGCTCGCCTCGCGCACCGAGCACTTCGGTGATCACCCCTTCGCCGTCGTGCACGTGGGAGGGGAAGCGGACCATTTCAAAGACTACTTTGTCGTCAGGCTGCGCGTTCTTAGCGCCGGGATCTCCGACCGAGATCGGACTGGCGAACAGCGTGCCGTCGACCTGCACATAGGCGCCGCCATCGCGTTCGAAGTAGGTGCCCACGAACTGATGCGTTTCGCGTTCGATCACCTCGACAATGGCGCCTTGCGGCTGGCCAAAACGACCGCGGCCTTTCAGCAGTTTGACGAGCACTAGATCCCCGCTTGCCGCGTCGCCAGCATGATCGCCCGCGATGTAAATATCTTGTTCGCGAGTGTGGCTTGCGCCTGCCCCCGCGGGACGAACGAAGCCGAAGCCCTTGGCCGTGCGGCGAAAGACGCCGCTTAGTTGGCCGTTCTTGGCAATGTGCTTGGCGCCTTTGTGTTTCGCTTGATCGGCGCTCGGCGCACTCACCGGCATCACCAGATGTTTAGCGCCGTAAGTCAATTTGCCTTGCCGCACGAATTGTTTGATCAGGCGCTTGAAGTCCTGCAGACTTGCGTCCGGAACATTGAGTTTCTTCGCGATTTGCCGAGGCTTCAGCGGCCGGTAATTCGGTCGCATTACGAAGGCCAGTAGTTCTTGGGCGTGATCGGCGTCTTCCATGTCATGTACTCTATTTATCTATTAAGTTGTTGATTTAGTTTTGATGTCGCGGCGGCGCCGGGCTGCAGTCCCTGCAGTCCCTGCATGCACGCATGCTTCCAGACTGACCCGCGAATGATGCCGCCGGCTGAAATTAATTGCCGCTGAAAGATCGTCGCTCGATGCACCTTCGCAAGAATACGGCTCGCGCGCCGCTTGACCGGCGGGCCGTCATCCGCCGCGAGAGCCCGGCAATCTGAAGAGCAAACTGCAGCAGCGCACAAGAGTGCGATCTCCGCGGACCCTCTTTCAACGAGAATTGTCTTCGTTCGGGGGCCGCAACCGAGATAAATTGCTCTTAGAGGAGAGGCTGATAAAGCCGGACTCTGTCGACTCGAGTCGACGACAGACGCGCTTCGGCGGTGATTGCCGCTCGCGTGAGCAGTTGCTCGCCTCGATACTGCGGTGCAGGGAGCGCTCGACCTTATTGCGTGCTGGCGGCCGCGGCGCGCCACTCCTGGTCAGTTGCATGCCCCTTGAAGAGCTTGCGGCCTAAGCTGGCGTTGAAGCTCGTCCATGGACTTTCAACATTGGGATCCTCTCGCATCTGGAGTTCAAAGCTATGCAGCTTAGCGTCGAGGTTATCCAGATGGTGCAATGCCACGGCTTCCAAAGTCATCGGCAACTTGGGGCTGCCGAACTCATATTGGCCGTGATGGCTGACGATCATGTGCTTCAACCGCAACGCCAATTCGCTGGGCATTGGCTCACCGGAAAGCTGCTCGGCCTCACGGATCTTTCCTTCCAACAGGCTGACCGCCATGACCAAATGGCCGATCAATTGGCCTTCGTCGGTGTAGGCGAAACCGCGGTCGTAGCTCAGTTCTCCGATCTTGCCCATGTCGTGGACAAAGGCGCCCATCAGCAGCAGATCCGGATCAACCGCAGGATAGCAACCGGCGACGCGCGTCACGACCTCCATGAGGTTGACCACATGCTCCAGCAGGCCGCCGACATAGGCATGGTGGTTTTTCACGCCCGCCGGAGCGCGCGTGAACTTATTCATGAACTCTTCGTCCATTAAGAAACACTCGGCCAAAGTCCGCAGATGCGGGTTGCCGATGCTGCGAAGCAACTCGCCCAGACGGATTGCCAGGCGGTCGATCTGCGCGGGGCTGACCGGCATGAAATCGGCGTATTCAATTTCCTCGTGCCGCGCCTTGCAAATGGCGCTGGCAATCAACTGCATCGCTCCTTGGTAAAGTTGAGCGGTTCCCTCCACCCGCACAAAGTCGCCGTCGTCGAAATTGCGGTACTCCGCTTCGCTGGCGTTCCACATCCGTGCGCTGATCGTGCCGCTACGGTCCGAGAGCTCAACCTGCAGGTACAAGTTGCCATTGCGATTGGGGCGTAACTGCTTTTGCGCCGCGAGAAAAATCTGGTCGACAGCTTCCTGGTGATTGAACTGATTGATGTAGCGACGAGGCATCTTGAGAGCGGCTTTCCAGCAGAGACGAGGGAGCGAACGCAGGGGCGGCGCACTGAAGCTGCCGGCACGATTAATGCTTGATTCTAGGACCGGGCAAAGTCCCCTACAAGGGCCGAACGTTGCGACGCGATCGCTTCAATTGCACTAGACGCCGTCTAGGTAAAGACATCGCTCGCGATGCTGATCTGGACCGGCCAAATGAGTGCGTAGGGGCCGATTAAGTGGCGGAGGATTTTTGGCCCCGTCGCTCGGCAGCAGTCGGACGGCTCCTAGAAGGCGCGTTGGTACAGAAGTTGCATAACTGCAAGAGCGGTTCGGCTTGTGACCTAGCGCCGGCCGCGTGGTTACGACTGTCGAGAATCTGCGTGCGCAAAGACCGACGTGAGTCTCGCGCGAACACTCGCTGGCAGGAGGAAACGGGGCGGATACATTTCTGAGTTAGGCCTCTATGAAAGACATCTTCCACCAGTTCGCTAAATCAACAGCTGCGCTCGTGGGGTCGCCTTGGACATTTCTGGCAGCCGTTCTTGTGCTGGCGGTGTGGCTCATCACCGGCCCGATGTTTCACTACTCGGATACTTGGCAGTTAGTGATCAACACTGGGACTTCGCTCGTCACTTTCCTGGTCGTGTTTCTGATTCAAAATACTCAGAACCGCGACAGCAAGGCGATGCACCTTAAACTGGATGAGCTCTTGTGCGCGGTCAAAGAAGCGCGATCGGCCCTGGTTGATCTGGAAAACATGCCAGATGAAGAAGTCCAAAGGCTCGAAAAGGAATTTATCCGGCTGGCAAAAACAGAAGTCCAGTCGGGCCAAGGAAACAGCTAATTATCCGCCATCCATTTCTCGTGACGCCTCTGCCTGGCGGACTTCAGTCAGCGCGGTTTTCGACGCGCCATCGCAGAAGCGTGGGCCACACTGGCCAAACAAAAAACTGAGCCGGCCAGCCGAGCGTTGGAAGCCGGTTTTTGTGGCCTACGCGGGCGTATTGAAAAGCCGTGTCTGCCCCGAGAATAGGCCTAAGTCATTGCGGAAACTAGCGTTTCACGTTCATTTTGGCATCGCCGCATAGCCCGGAATTCTCGACAGAATTATTAAAGATATGTCCCTAAGCTGGGCTTGTGTCTCGGTGCTGCCGAAAGTAGACTTCCGCCGCTTCTACCTTTCTTTCGCGGGGATTCCCCCAGAAACCGAGCATGCCTCCTGCCCAGGCGGGCCAGGCTGGCTAGTGCCTGGTGGAAAGGCATTTTTCTTGCATTGGGAAATCGGGCTCTTAGAATGGATCTGAGGTCCCAATTCCCGTCATTCCAACAGCTTCGGTGAATGATGAAGGTTGCGGTAATTGGAACCTTGGTTAGTGCAGTTCTGTGGATTTTGGCCGTTGGCAGTTTCTCGAATTCTTCGGAAGCCTTTGCCCAACGCCACGCGCCCCAGGAAGCGAGCCTGGGCGCGGATTTGATCGCTTTTCAGACGACGGTTGGAGAAATCCAGCAAACCACAATCATTGACCCGAAAAACCGGGTGATGAGCGTGTACCACGTGGAAAGCGACGGCAAAATCGCGTTGAAAAGCGTGCGTCAAATCCGCTGGGACCTGCTGCTAGACAGTCACAATAACGCCGGGCCTCTGCCGATCGAGGTTCGGTCAATGATTGATCAGAACAAATAGTCGTTCGCCGGTGCGGCTGTTCGAGCCAGGCGGACGACGAGAGGTTCCCTCGCCCGGGAAGACGTCCGGAGATCCGCATGGCCCGCAAATTGGTTCCGCTCAACGAAGCCGCTACGCAGCTTGGTCTCAGTCCTGACGAACTCAATGAAATGCGTCAGAACGGGGATATTTACGGTTATCGTGATGGGGCGAGCTGGAAGTTCAAGCCCGAGGATATTGAGAAACTCGCTGAAGAGCGCGCCGCACGAGCGGGAGGCGCACCAGCCGATTCAGCTCTCCTGCCGAGCGACTCGTCCGACGAGGGAGACGACATGGTGCTGTTGAGCGAAGTCGAACTTGGCGCTTCGGCCAGCACCTCGAGTACTGTGATCGGAAAACCCGGCAAGGGGCAATCCCCCGAAGATAGCGATATCAAGCTGGCAATTGACAGCGCGAAACGGGAGATGGCCGCGCCAGCCCGTCATGACAGCGATGTCTTGCCGGTCGACATCGACGACGATTTGCCAGTCAATATTGCCAGCGGCAGTCAACTCGATCTGTCGAGCCCGGCTGCCCATTCCGACTCGGCTACGCAACTGCAACTCGGCGGCGCCGGCGTGCCAGCCGATAAGGCTTCCAGCAGCGATTTGACGTTGAGCCTGGCGGGCGGTTCCGACAAGAACTTGGGCGGGCCGGGCAGCGATCTGACCTTAGGCGGCGGTTCGGGAGTCATCTCGGGGCCGGGCAGCGACCTGACATTAGGCGGCGGTTCGGGGGTAGTCTCCGGGCCCGGCAGCGATCTGTCGCTCGGCGAATCGCCGGAAAGCGATGTTTTTTCCTTGCAAGAGCCCGGCAAGGGCAGTTCGAAAGTTCGGCTCGGGGGCGAAGAGGCGAGCGTGCTAGACTCGCCAGGGTCCGGCACAGGCAGCGACATCACCATCAGCCCGGGCGACAGCGGCATTTCGTTGCTCGACCCGAGCGATAGCGGGCTGTCTCTTGAGCAGCCGCTGGAACTCAGTTCTGCGGATGACGAGTCTTCCTTCGACCTCAGCAGCGACTCGAGCGGTACGCTCGGAGACAGCTCATCGGACTTTGATTCCGATGCGGTGATGGAGCTCAAAGGGGAAGACGACTTCCTGCTGACTCCCTTGGAGGAAGCCGGTGACGACGAATCGCAAGACAGCGGTTCGCAAGTGATCGCCCTCGATTCTGACACGGGGGATTTCGATGACGCGGCTCCCACGATGCTCGGCGACGCTGGGGCTCCGGCGGCCACGGGTTTGCTCGAAGAGGATTTGGGCGCTGGATTGGGCGGCGGCTTCGGCCAATTGGGAACTCCGGCGGCTGGTGGCTTGGCGCCCTCGGTCGGCGTCGGGCCGGGCATGGTCATGGCCCCGGCGGCCGCGGAAACATCCTATGGCGTGCTGACGATGGTCATGCTCTCGTTCGGCACGCTGTTTCTTGCAATCACAGGAATGATGATGTTCGACGTCGTGCGCAATGTTTGGAGTTTTGATAGCCCTTACGGATCGAGCAGCTTTTTAATGGATAGCATCCTGAGTCTGTTCGAATAAGCCTGTCGTTTGCCATGGAAGGTCAATCATCGATCGTCTATTCCGCCGCAATGGCCTTGCGGCGGCGAAGCCTAGCCGGGTGAAATGCCGGGCTCCTTAGGTGGACGAGCGCCGATTCGAAAGGAGTCGAATCATGTCCGTGCGTGGTTTTGAATTGGCAAGCGCCGTCGCGCTAGTCTTGGCCTGTTCGGCCGGCTGCCAATTCGTGCCAAAAAACCATCTCGATGCCGCCGAGCTGCAGAATCGCAATCTCGTCGAGCAGAATCGCGCCTTGCTGGCGGAGAACGAGAATCTTAAATCGCACCATCGCACCCTTGAAGACCAGCTCAAACAGGCCGAAGAGGAATTGGCCTCGCTCGACGAGCGAAGCGGGTTAGACCGCCGCAGACTATCGAACTATGAGAGCGAGCGCGAACAACTGCAAAAGCACTTGGGCGGCCTGGTCCGCGGACGGGGCGTGCCCGTCAGCGTAAGCAAGCGGCTAACGCAACTCTCTAAGCAGCATCCTGCGCTGGAAATCGATCGGCAGACGGGTGCGGCGAAACTGGACATGGACGTGCTATTCGACAGCGGAGAGGCGCGGCTGAAAACGGAAGCGCACGCATTGCTCGATGAATTTGCCGACTTGCTCCAATCCGTTGAAGCTCGCGATCTGAGGGTGATGGTCGTCGGCCACACGGACAACCGCCGCGTTATCAAACGCGAAACTCGCCAAAAGTATCCCGATAATTGGCATCTGAGTACGGCGCGTGCGCTGGCGGTCGCCGAGTATTTGCAAAGTAAAGGGGTGCGGGAAGATCAAGTGGGCATTGCCAGCTTCGGACGGCACCAGCCTGTTGCTTCTAACCAGTCGGCCGCCGATCGCCAGCGCAATCGCCGCGTGGAACTCTTCATCACGGGCCCTGACACTCCGGTGGTCGGCTGGCACGACGCCAAGACAGGGCTGTATTGACGCCGTCGCTTGCTATGTCGCGTTCAATTGTGAACGCGTTCATCGTCCTCGAGGCCAAGTCGCTTCATTTTCTTATAAAGCGTAGTCCGGTTAATGCCTAGCGCATCGGCCGTGGCATGACGATTCCAGTTGTGGCTTTCGAGCACTTCCAGAATGATCTGACGCTCCGGCCCCTCTAATGCTTCTTTCAGCGTTCGGCCGCCGACCGGTTCGACGGAAAGGCCTCGCGATGTAGCCAGGCTCGCCGGCAAATCCTCGAGCCGGATCACGTCGCCTTTGCCTAACAAGACGGCGCGCTCTACGACGTTCTGCAATTCACGCACGTTGCCCGGCCAACTGTGCCGCTGCATGGCCGCCAGTGCGTCGTCGGTAAAGCCGCGCACCTTCTTGCCCGATTCTTCGCAAACATGTTCCAGGAAATGCTGGGCAAGCAGCGGAATATCCGAAATGCGTTCACGCAGGTTCGGGAGCTCTAAGTTGATGACGTTTACACGGTAATACAAGTCCTGACGGAAACGACCTTCCTGGACGAGTTTTTCGAGGTTCTCGTTGGTGGCCAAAATGACGCGCGCGTCGACTCGGAACGTCTTTGTGCCGCCGACTTGTTCGAATTCGAATTCCTGCAATATGCGCAACAACTTGACCTGCATGCCAGGGCTGGCGGTGCCGATCTCATCGAGGAAGATGGTGCCCTCATCCGCCTGCATGAACTTGCCCAACTTGTCATAGTTGGCGCCCGTGAAAGAGCCGGCGACATGGCCGAACAATTCGCTTTCGAGAAGCGTTTCAGGCAAGGCGCCGCATGCGACTTCCACGAACGGCCGGTCGCGGCGCGCGCTGCGCCGGTGGATGGCGCGGGCGATTAGCGACTTACCCGTGCCGCTTTCTCCGGTGATCAGCACCGTAGCCTTCGTGTCGGCGACACTGTCGATCATATCGAACACGCGGCGCATGCGCGTATCGTGTCCGACAATGTTCTCCATGCCGAAGCGAAGATCGAGTTGGGCCTTGAGCGTCTTGTTTTCTTCGAGAACTTGCCGCTGATTGAGAGCGCGCTCGATGGAAAACAGCAATTCCTCGTCGAGCAGAGGTTTGGTGAGCAAATCGAAGGCGCCACACCGCATCGCTTCGACTGCGGTTTCGACCGTCCCATAACCTGTAATCAGGATCACGGCAGTTTGAGGTCGCTCGCGGCGGCAATGCGCCAAAACGTCGAAGCCGTCTTGTTCTCCGAGACGGATATCCACCAGAGCCAAATCGAACGCCTTCTTGTCGATGGCTTCGATTGCGGCGGCAACGCTTGCGGCCGTGTCGACCTGGAAGCCCTGCTCGCGCAGCCAATCGGCCATCGAGTCGAGAATGTGGCGGTCATCGTCAACAAGCAGGATCGTGGGGCGTTTCATCGTGGCGCAGTGCTGTAGACAAGCGTTTTGGTAAGTCGGGGGGGACGGTAATGGCTGTCGCAGGTTATCTACGTCACCCGTTGCATTACGTCAACAAAACGCATCGCCGCGTCATGGAAGTCGGGGCTTCTAGGCTTGCGCCCCCATTATTAGCACGCTTTCGACCAGGCGACGCTCGAGAGACGGCGCGCCGAATTTATCGAAAACTCAGTCGGCCAGGCGCAATTTGACGCCGGCGCCGCCTTTGGCGGTTGTCCGTCCGGCGGGCGGCGTATA
This sequence comes from Pirellulales bacterium, assembly GCA_025924495.1. Next base: position 9,735 of record JAICIG010000296.1, read on the forward strand.
ACCTAGTCATTAGAGGGACGGTTTCGGGCCAGACCGCCGGAAAGGTTGAGGAATGCTTATGGCAACTCGTTTATTGATCGTCGATGACCATGAGGTCGTGCGAACGGGCATCGCAAGTCTTCTGGAGGGGACTGACCTGGAAGTCGTCGGTATGGCTTCAAGCGGAACCGAGGCGGTGAAAATCGCCCAGGAAGTCCAGCCCGACGTCGTGCTGCTCG
>JAICIG010000297.1 GCA_025924495.1 Pirellulales bacterium
GCTCGGCAATCGCGAAGTGCTGGCCGACAAGGAGCGGATTGAAGTCATTCCGCCGAGTTGGCGCCGCGATCTGTCGCGCGAGATCGACCTGATCGAAGAAGTCGCTCGCATTCACGGCTACGAAGCCATCCCCGAGGACGTCAGCGTGCCGATGGCCCGTTCGGCTCGCAGCGATCAAGATCGCGTGCTGAGCGTGATTCGCCAGACGCTCACGGCGGCCGGCTACGACGAGGCGCTGACGTTGAGCGCCGTCGAGGAAGACTGGTCGCAGGCATTCAGTCCGTGGACCGCGGAAGAGCCGCTCGTTTCGCCGACGCCGATCCTGCGCCGCGCCGATCGGTTGCGCCGCAGCCTCGTGCCCAGCCTGCTAGGCGCGCGGCGAACGAACGAGACGCTGGCGAACTCGACAATCGAGCTGTTCGAGATCGCCAAGGTCTATCTGCCCAAGCCCGGCTCATTGCCCGATGAGCAGCGGATGCTGGCGCTGACGAGCGGCGGCGATAATTTTTTCGCAGTCAAGGGTGCGCTCGAAACGCTGCTCGCCCGGCTCAATCCGGCAATCGAGCTGGAAGTGAGCGATGCGTCGTTCGATTTGTTCGCCTCCGGCCGAGGTTGCGAACTCAAACTCAATGGCCGCCGGCTGGGCTTTCTCGGCGAAGTGAGCGAGCAGGGCCGGAAGCAGTTCGAGCTGCGCTCGCCAACCACCGTGGCCGAGCTGCGCGTCGATTTGCTGACGGAGATTGCCAAGCTGACGCCGCAGTACGTCGAGCTGCCCGCCTTCCCCGCGATCGGCCGCGACATCAATCTCGAACTGCCCGAAACGGTCCGCTGGGCGGATGTCGCTGCCGTTGTTCGCCATAGTTCCGGCGCTGCGCTGGAAGGGCTCGAGTTCAAGGAAATCTATCGCAACGACGCCTTGCGGGCTGCCAGCCGCAAGAGCATGCTCTTTTCCATCACGCTCCGTTCGCGCGAGGCCACGCTGACCAACGCGGAAGCCGACGCCATCCGCGACCGCATTGTCTCTGCCTGCAGCGAGCGCTTCGGCGCCGTGCTGCGAGCCTAAGTCGCCTTTCGCTCTGCGAAAGGACGCTCTTTTCCGGAGCAAAGGATGACTATCTTGCGCCACTTGTCGATTTCCGATGCTCGGCAATATCCTCTTGATGTTCGCTGCGATAGAAGCGAGGCCCCTTGCACGACGGGCGTGACATACCTCATCGCGTCTGGCAAAATGCCGTCGATGCGCTTGGCAACGTTCGGCATGGCAGCCGCGTTATTGCGCCGGGCGACAAGGAAGCGAGGAGCTCGCCCGATGGCGACGAACATCGAGACGGACGAAGAACGGCAGTTGCTGGAAACGCTGGCGAAGGTCGAGGCCTTGTTCGCCGACACGGGCTTCGCAGGCGAACGTCATGCTGCGGCCAATGCCATCGAGCGAATCCGCGAGCGGTTGCAGCGATTGCAGACCGAAGACAAGCCGATCGAGATGCAATTTTCCATGCCCGACGTCTGGTCGCGCAAATTGTTCATGGCGCTGTTGCGGCGCTACGACGTTCGACCATACCGCTATTCAGGCCAGCGGCGCACGACGGTCATGGCTCGCCTTCCAAAACGGTTTGTCGACGAAACGCTGTGGCCAGAATTCTCGCAGCTCAATAAAGCGCTTTGGCATCACCTGGATGCCGTTACCGACCGGCTGATCAAGGCCGGCATCTTTGCTGACAATTCTGATGCTGAAACGCGCGCCGAGGCCGAGGCGCTGCCTGATCCGCGAAAAGATTCGCCGCCCGCCAAACCGAAATGAATAGTATGATGAAGACGATCAGCGTCTTGGCCTTTCAACGTAGAGACCTTCACCGTTTGCTTGTCGCGATCGCGGCCTGCATCGGTTCAGCGTTCGGCTTGCCGCCGTTCGCCAGCGGCGCACCGCCCCAAGCAGGCAGCCGTCCGAATATCGTCGTCATCATGTCCGACGATATGGGATACTCTGACCTGGGCTGCTACGGCGGCGAGATCGAAACGCCGAATCTTGATGCCCTGGCTGCCGGCGGATTGCGGTTCACGCAGTTCTACAACACGGCCCGCTGCTGTCCGACGCGGGCGGCGCTGCTCACCGGCTTGTATTCGCATCAGGCGGGCGTCGGACACATGATGGAAGACCGCGGCCCTGAGTTTCCGGGCTATCGCGGCGACTTGAATCGCAACTGCCTCACGTTCGCTGAGGTGTTGAAGCCGGCTGGCTACCGCGCCTACATGGCCGGCAAATGGCATGTCACCCGGCATGTAGCGCCGGAGGGGCCGAAGCACAACTGGCCGCTGGCGCGCGGCTTCGACCGCTTCTATGGCATGATCTCGGGCGGCGGCAGCTTCTACGATCCCTATACGCTTGCCCGCGACAACCGCCAGATTTCCCCCTACGCCGATCCCGAGTATCAGCCCCAGACCTATTACTTCACCGATGCCATCACCGACCATGCCGTGCGGTTCATCGCCGAGCATCAGCGGCAACATGCAGACAAACCATTCTTCATGTACGTGGCGTACACAGCGGCTCACTGGCCCATGCACGCGCTGGCCGAAGATGTCGCCAGGTACCGCGGCAAGTACGACGGGGGCTACGAGCCGATCCGCCGCGCCCGGCTGGCCAAAGCCGCCAAGCTCGGCCTGATCGACGCCGAGCAGGGGCTCTCGCCGCAGTCCGAAGCCTGGGACGCGGTCGAGAACAAAGAGCGCGAAACGGCCTGTATGGAAGTCTATGCTGCGATGGTCGATCGCATGGATCAGGGCATTGGCAAGATCGTCGCGGAGTTGAAAAGCGCCGGCCGGTTCGATGACACGTTGATTTTCTTTCTGCAAGATAACGGCGGCTGTGCCGAACCGATGGGACGCGGCCCGACGAAAAACCGGCTCGACGGCCGGCGGTCCGAGCGCCCGACGCTGGCGCCCCTGGCGGCCGACGCGCTGCCCAACGGACTCGTGCCGCCGCAAACGCGCGACGGCTACCCGGTGCGGCAGGGGCCGAATGTCATCCCGGGCCCGGCCGATACTTATGTCGCCTATGGCCGCGGCTGGGCGAATGTCTCGAACACGCCGTTCCGCGAATACAAGCATTGGGTGCACGAAGGAGGCATCAGCACGCCGCTGATCGTGCATTGGCCCAAGGGCATTGCCGCCCAGGGAGAATTGCGCCGTCAGCCGGGGCATTTGATCGACATCATGGCCACTTGCATCGACGTGGCCGGCGCTGCATACCCTAAACAGCGCGGCGAACACGCCATTGCGCCGCTGGAAGGCAAAAGTTTGTTGCCGGCGCTCGCCGACCGGCCGCTCGAGCGCGACGCGATCTATTGGGAGCATGAAGGCAACCGCGCGGTGCGCTCCGGCAATTGGAAGCTCGTCGCCAAAGGCCCCGGCGGCGCCTGGGAGCTTTATGACATTCGCACCGACCGCGTCGAAGCCAACGATCTAGCGGCCAAGTATCCCGACAAAGCACGAGAGCTCGTCGCCAAGTGGGAAGCGTGGGCCACGCGCGCCAAAGTATTGCCGTGGGTTTGGAAACCGGCGTATGAGCCGGCGCGATAACTGGCGACGTGCTCTTCCCATGGCGAGCGGGGGACGTTAGTCCCCTGTTCGTCTGATGGCGCGGAAACGGATGTTCGCCGTTACGCGTTCCTTGGGGACCGGCGACCTGGGAAGGTCGCCCCACGAAGGAACGTAGCCCGACGAAGGAAGGTCGCTGTATGACTGCGATGGGCCGTTGGGCGAGGATACTACGACATGGAGGCTGAAGCGTCCGCGTCGCCGGCTATTGTTTCCGCCGGCAACCAGCCGAAAACTTTTGTTGACTTAACGATTCCGGCCCGATCAAAATAGGGGCACGGAATACCTGCCTCGCTCGCCCGCCAGAACAGCCATCCCCGGGGCGAGCCTGAAGTTGCACGCCGGAGAGGAGCACGCGCCATGAATCGCCCCGTGAAACGCTGCCCTGGTCCCGTTTCCCGCCGTAGTTTTTTGCAAGCCGGCGCCTTGGGCGTGGGCGGTTTGGGCCTCGCCGATCTGCTGCGGTTGCGGGCGGAGGCGAGCACGGCCGGCAAGGCCCCCGATACTTCGATCATTTTCGTGTGGTTGCCCGGCGGGCCGCCGCACATGGATACGTACGACCTGAAGCCCGACGCGCCGGCCGAGTATCGCGGCGTGTTTCGGCCGATCTCGACGAATGTTTCGGACCTGGACGTCTGCGAGCTGTTCCCGCTGCATGCGCGCTGTGCTGATAAGTACAATCTGGTCCGCTCGATCGCTCACGAGTTCGCCGATCACGGCGGGGGCCATAAGCGGTTTCTCACCGGGCGGCTGCCCGCCGAACCGGCCGGGTTCGTCAACGACGCACCGTGCGTGGGTTCGATCGTGGCCAAGATGCGCGAGCAGCGCAGCGTCGGCGTGCCGAACTACGTGGCGGGCGCCGACAACGGCCGGACGGGCGTCGACGTGTTCAGCTTCGGGGCCGCCTACTTGGGCTCAGCCTACACGCCGTTCATCGTCGGCGGCGATCCGAGTGCATCCGAATTCAAAGTGCAAAACCTGTCACTGGCGCCTGAGATGGCAGGGCGGCTCGACAACCGCGTCCAGTTGCTTAGCGGCTTCGACCGTTTGCGCCGCGAGGTCGATAAGAGCGGCGCGATGGACGCGATGGATAAGTTCAATCGCCGTGCGATCGAGCTGTTGATGAGCGACAAGGCCCGCAACGCCTTCGATCTTTCGCAGGAAGACTCGCGAGTGCGCGAGCGATACGGCATGCACGCCTATGGCCAGCGGGCTTTGATGGCTCGTCGCCTCGTCGAAGCCGGTTGCAGCTTCGTGACGATGGTCATGGAGAATCCGCTGCCGGGCAAGCCGCTGCCGACCGGCGTGATTTACAATTGGGATTCGCACGCCGTGAACGGTCATATCTTCGACGATGCGCAGGTGCGGTTCCCGCTCTACGATCAGGCGGTCACGGCGCTGGTCGAAGACATCTACGCTCGGGGCCTCGACAGGAAGGTGATGCTTGTCGTCACGGGCGAGTTCGGCCGCACGCCGCGCGTGGAAAACTTCAACGGCCGACCAGGCCGCGATCACTGGCCCAACGCCATGTCGCTACTCGTTTGCGGCGGCGGGATGCGGACCGGCCAGGTCATCGGATCGACGAATCCGAAAGGGGAGCATCCGCAAGATCGCCCGCTCACGCCCAACGACCTGTGGGCGACGGTCTATCGGCATTTGGGCATCGACTACGAAGCCAGCTTCCCCGACCACAACGGCCGCCCGATGCCGATTCTGCCATTCGGCGCTCCGATCAGCGAATTGCTGCCCGCCTAACTGCGGCGATGATTCAAGGTCTCTCGTCCGCTTCCAGGAGGACGGAAGGCCGCGGCGCTTGCGTCCTCCCGGTCGCGGTCGCCATGGGCGGCTATTTCTTGGCGACGCCCAGTTCCTTCAGCTTGGCGGCGACGTCTTTACCGTGTTCGGCCGCCTTGACGCCTTTATCGATATAGAGAATCTTGCCGTCTTCGCCGATATAGAAGGTCCAACGGAAGGGAAGCTCTCGCTCGGCGTTCACGACGCCGTAGGCTTCGGCGACTTTTTTGGTCGGGTCGCTCAAGATGGGATAATCAAGCTCGAGTTTCTTGGCGAACCGGGCGTTCGTCTCCTCATCGTCGCAGCTCGCGGTGAAATAAGCTGCATCATAAGCCCGAATGTCCTTGCCGTTCTCACGGAACGACTTGCACTCGGCCGTTCAGCCCCCGGTGAACGCCTTGGGGAACCAGGCCAGCACGACGACCTGTTTGCCTTTATAGTCGGCGAGCGAATAGGTTTTGCCGTCGCTTCCTTTCAAAGAAAACTGAGGCGCCTGGTCGCCGACTTTCAATTCGGCGGCTGGGCCCAGCGAGGCTGACAATGCCAGGCCCGCCATGGCCAGGCAAAACACACGTTTCTTCATGCATTACACTCCTGAAGTAGCGTAAACCGCGGTAGAAAACACAACATCCAAACGCCGCCACCTTACCACGGCCGCCTGGTTGCGTCCAATTTTGAGCGCCGGCAAGAGCGAGCCACGCGTTCGGGCAAATTCAAGAACCAGAAGCCGCGCGCGGCAGCCAACTGGCGGGCAACGCCGCTAAACAAATGAGCGAAGCGTTCTGAACAGCATCGCGCGGCCTGCTGTTTGCAAGTAACCGCGCCCGCTGTTCCAACACGCAGATCTAAGTATTGATTTCAAACCCCTTGCGGTTTTCACGCGACAGGAACGAGTTCGCCTGCGCGTCGCCAATGATCTCCCGCTTGGCCGGATCCCACTTGAGCTCCCGGCCCAGACGCATCGCGATGTTCGAAAGATGGCAGATTTCGAGCATGCGATTATGCGACCAGACGTCAGAGATCGGCTGCTTTCGCGACTTCATGCCCTCGATGAAGTTGGCGGTGTGGTTTGCGCTGACCTTTCCGCCGTAAACCTCTTCGATCGCCCCGTCCGGCAGGGGATTTTCCTTCAGATCGTCCACCGGCTTTCCGGCGATCTTTCCGCGGTTGACGAAGAACCGGCCGTCGCTGCCCTCGAACAGAATGCCGTTATCGCCTTCGCTGGTGATTATCATCTCGACGTCGTTGGGCATGTCGACGCGGATGGTGAATTGAGTCGCGGCATTGTACCGATCGTCGACCAAGGGATAACCATCCTTGTACTCGACCGGCAATTTGTACTCGAGGGGCGCGACTTTGCTCGGCCCCGTGTCGGTGGCGCCGAGGGCCCAGCAGGCGATGTCCACGTGATGCGCCCCCCAGTCGGTGAGCTTTCCGCCCGAGTATTCGTGCCAGTTGCGGAAGGAGTAGTGGCAGTTGCTGTAGAGCGGCACGCCGCCGCCGTAACCTTGTCGCAATTCCGGCAGAGCCCGATACGAAACCTTGGGCGCCGGTCCGAGCCAGAAGTCCCAATCCAGCCCCTCGGGAACGGCGACCGCGGGAATGACGGGCGAAGCTTCCATGCCGTTGATGCCGCAGGTCACTTTCTTGACCTTGCCGATGCGGCCATTCCTGATCAGAGCAATGGCCTGCAGGAAGCGCTGATCGGACTCGGTGCGCTGCATCGTGCCAACCTGAAAGACGCGGCCAGTCTGCTTGACGACTTTTTCGATCAGCTTTCCTTCGTCGATGGTCAGCGTGAGCGGCTTTTCGCAGTACACGTCTTTGCCGGCGTGCATCGCCTCGACCGCGATCTTTGTGTGCCAGTGGTCCGGCGTGGCGATCATGACCGCGTCGATGTCTTTGCGATCCAGGACTTTTCGATAGTCGTTGTAGGCATCGGGCTTTTTGCCCTGGCTCTTCTCGACCTTCTCAACGTTTGCCCCCAGCACCTTCGCATCGACGTCGGCCAAAGCTGCGAAATCTGCAAAGCCAAATGACTTGCTGGTGATCGCCCAGCCCTGATTCCGCAGCCCGATCGTGGCAAACACCGGGCGATCATTGGGCGAAGCATAGCCGAAGGCCCGCTCGGCCGAAGGGAGCAGAATGCTTGCGGTTCCCGCGGCGGCGATGCCTTGAAGAAACTGACGACGCGATGTTTGGCGAGATGTTAACATTTATCGAAGACCCTTCCGAAAAAAACGAATAAGAGTGCCTGCAGGCAGACTTCTATGATAGTTGCCGCGAGCAAACTTGCGAGGCGCCCCAGAAAATCAGCGAATATCCGGCGCCACAAGTCGCTGCTTCAAGACGCTCGCCGGCGGCGGCACGCTCGGTCGGCCGGGAGGCGGCTCCCATAAGGGGATGATGCTGCGGCCGGGCGTCTCCGAACGAGGAGCGAAATTGATCAGCACGCCCGTCCCTAACGTAATGCAGCACAGAACAAAGCCGGCAATGGCCGCGCGCAAACTATTCGGATAGCCACGCCACGCGGCAATGACGCCGACGGTTCCGCAGAGCAAACCGATCGCGCTGAGCGGAATCGAGATTACCGGCAGCAGAATCAGTATGGCGGCAACTGATCCGAGCGCGGCGGCAGCCAGACCGACTTCGACCACGGGTAGGGGCGGCGGAGGAAATTCCTTCATGACAAGTACTCCAAGCCGACGAGGCGCTCGCTTGTTAATGGCCAGGCATGCCGGGAACCATGCCACGAGTAAGATAGTCGCACATCGTGAGCGCGATCAGAATTAACAACCAGAACAGGGCCACGGCGATTACCGCCCAAGTCAGTTTGGGGCTGTGCAGGGCGTGCATGAAGAACAGCACGACGAGCCCTCCTTTGATAACGGCAATGCCTAACCCCGCCGTGATATGCCAGTGGCCGGCCAAAGGAATGAACGACACGCCGACCGTCGCCACGGTCAAAACCAGAAGCGCGGCGAGCACGGATGCATAGGTCGATACCGAAAGAATCCGCTCTGACATCTGCAGTCGCTCCGTTCACAAGTGCAAGCTTTCGCGTGTGTGCGTGCCCAGCAGATACAGCATCGGCAGCAGGAAGATCCAGACCAGGTCGACGAAGTGCCAGTACAAGGCAAGCACATCGACCGGCGCGTAGTACTCGCGGTTAAAGCGGCCCTGCCCGGCCAGCACCGCGATAATCGCCACGGCGCACAGCCCAATCGTGACGTGCAAGGCATGGAAGCCCGTCATGATCCAATAGAACAGCAGGAACAGCTTGACGTGCGGAACTTCGCCCGGGCTCAAGCCTTGTTCCGCAACCCATTCCTGCGAGACAAACCGCCAGCCGGGAATCAGATTCTCGACATAGTCGGTGTAGTATTCGTAGGCTTTGAGCCCCATGAAACAGAGCCCGAACATACCGGTCAGCGCCAGGCAGGTCACGATCGCCCGAGGTCGACTAAGCCGGGCATAATGTACGGCCAACACCATCGTGAAACTGCTGACGAGCAGCACAATGGTATTGATGCCGCCGATGGCCCAGTTCAATTTCTCGCTCGCCTTCTCGCAGGCCTCGCCGTACAGAAAGCGATAGATGCCTAGCGAGACGAAGAGGGTTCCGAAGAACATCACCTCGGTGCCAAGAAACATCCACATGCCGGCAGCCGCAGCATGGCTCTGCTGTTCCAGGTCGTGGTATTGCTCCTCCAGTCGATGGCGCACGAGCGCCGTATCCTCGAGCATTTCCCGATCGGCCGGCGTCAGCAAGGCATTCTCAGGGCTCATTTTGCGCCTTCTGCAGGTGATATTGATAAGGGCCGCGGACGACGACCGGGGTCACGGCGAAGTTCTCCTTGGGAGGCGGCGAGGCAGTTTGCCATTCCAGTCCCGTTGCGCCCCACGGGTTCGCGCCGGCGCGTTTGCCGTACCGCAACGACAGCGGCAGATAGAACAGCGGCAGCACATAGCCGACCGACAGAATCGAAGCCCCGGCCGTCGAGAGCACGTTCCAGACTTCGAATTCGGCGACGTATTTGTGATAACGCCGCGGCATGCCGTTGTAACCGACGACGAATTGCGGCAGGAACGTCAGGAAGAAGCCGACGAAGATGATGATCGCGCTTATACGCGCCCACCATTCGGAATATATGCGGCCGGTAATCTTCGGCCACCAGTAGTGCAGGCCGCCCATATAAGCCATCACCATGCCGCCGACCATGATGAAGTGAAAGTGTGCAATGACGAAGTAGGTATCGTGCACGTGCATGTCGACGCCTAGCGAGGCCAGGAACAAGCCGGTCATGCCGCCGACAGTAAACAGCGAAACAAAGCCAAGGGCAAACAGCATAGGCGCCTGAAACGACACGGAACTCTTGTAGAGCGTTGCCGTCCAGTTGAAGACCTTGATTGCCGAAGGCACGGCGACCAGAAAGCTCAGACTGGAAAAGATCAAGGCCGAATACAATGAGATGCCGGCCACGAACATATGATGTCCCCACACCAGAAAGCCCAGGCAGGCGATGCCGA
>JAICIG010000298.1 GCA_025924495.1 Pirellulales bacterium
CGACGGCGATGCTCGCGCCCAGGTCGCTGTTGGCGCCGCCCACGAAGGTCGAATAATCGAGCGTCGGATCGATGACCAAGGGGAACGAGGCATCGTAACTGCCGAGGGAGAAGCTGACGCGATCGGTCCCCTGAAGCACGAATTGCCCCGCAATCGGCAGACGTCCGCTGGCCGTGTCTTGATAGACGGTTGGCGCTTTTTCCACGAGGTCGCCTTGGGACGTGTGGATGAGCAGGTTGCCGGAGCTGTCGATGCTTAAGCCGCTGGCGCCTGCGATTTGCAGTTGAATCTGCTTGGGATCGGCGCCAGGGGCGATCTGGAAATCGTACTCTATCTGCTGCTGGTTGCCGTGGAACACCGCGTTGACGCCCGAGTACAGGTTCTGGTATTCGACCTGGCCGAAGTTGGCCACGTCGGCGTGCCACTGGCTCGGATCGTTGCCGATCAAGTAGTTGCTCACGCTCTGCTGCTTGCCGAGTCCGATCACGGTGGCGTTTGCATTGGCGCCCACGAACTGCATGCTGATCGCCGTGCCCGCGATCGCGCCATTTGCCGGGAAGGCCGAGTTGCCAGCGGACGATGACGACGAAGCAACCTGATGCAAGTCGATGACGGCGCCGCTGCCGGTCAGAAACATGGAATATCCAGCGCCACGCGCGAGAAAATCGACCCGGCTGTCGGCCTGTCCCTGATTGGCCTCGAAAGTCAGCGGAAGCTGCGCGTACTGCTGCTGCACCAGGCTGGCCTTCGCGACATCGGCTGCGGAAGTCGCCGCGACGCCGGGAGCGGCAGTATCGATCGCCAGCAATCGCCTGTCCTCAAGCCGCTCGATGGCGCCAGGCGAGTTCGCGGATCGGTTCCGGCGACGAACGCTCGCCGAGCTGCCACTTCGTGACCAGCGTTTCCTCGGCTCGCTCCCATGAAACCGTCCTGCTCCCACGACTGGTCTTTTGAACCACAAGCTCATTGCTGTTCTCCACGGCTTTGATCGAATTGCTTGCCTGGCACGCTTGGCCAGTTAGCGCTTCGACGCAAGGAGAGCGCTGGGCCTTGTCATGCAAGTACGGCGTTGACGATTGGTCGACCAGAACAACTCGCGTACCAAGAACGGGGGAATCGACAGAATTGTTCCCATGAATCATGTTGAGCAACGCGAATTAGAGGCTCGCTGCCGCGAAGAAGTCGTTCCACGAAATCGCAAGCGCCCCCTGCGATGCATCGGCGCTCGAACAGAATGTGTCATATCGGCGCGCTAGCGCTGCGAGCGTGCACACAAACGCCTCGCCGCTCCACCGGGTTCTTCCTCCTTCTATTTCTCTCTGTCTAGGAGAGCACGAGAGGGCGCGGTTGTCGAAGGCGGCCAAGATGTCCGCACGAATGTGGCCATCTTGGGCGCAGCCGCCGCCCTGCGTCTGTAGGGAACGGCCTCTGTGCCGTTCCGAGAATTGCTTTCGACGCTGCATCGATCGCGCTTCAGCGGAACGCCAGAGACGGCGTGCCCTACGGGTTCGGTTGCCGAAGGCGGCCAAGATGTCTGCACGAATGTGGCCATCTTCGTCCTCTGGATGCCGGCCGCTTGCCGGCCGGAGTCTCACGCTGGCAAGCTATCTACGCTCCAACCCAACCGTTTCCCCGCCCTTGGCAGCACGCCTCGGGCGTGCTGCGAGCGGTGAGACAACGATATTTCATCCGCCGCTTGTTCTAGCAGCCAACGTCAGCAACCGCCCGGCAAGCAGGCGGCATGGCAAGGCGTCGCACGTCTTCCAACAATCCGGACGCGTCTTGTCACCGAAGCCTCCCAAGTTTCCCGCACGAACCTGGCCATCTTGGGCGCAGCCGTCCTGCGTCTGTAGGGAACGGCCTCTATGCTGCTGGCGCGAACTGCTTTCGGCGCTGCACCAATCGCGCTTCGGCGGAACGCCAGGGACGGCGTTCCCTACAGCTCTCGTTGTCGAAGGCGGCCAAGATTCCCTCACAAACTTGGCCATCTTGGGCGCAGCCGCCCTGCGTCTGTAGGGAACGGCCTCTGTGCCGCTGGCGGGAAGTGCTTTCGACGTTACACCGATCGCGCATCGGCAGGACGCCGGAGCCGGCGTTCCCTACGGGCCTCGTTGCCAAAGGCGGCCGTGCAAAGCTGGCTAACTGCGGCGCTCTGCCGTCGCCGTTCGCCGCGGTGCATGCGCGCCGCGACCGCAGGCGACGCGTGATGCAGGATATCTGCCAACTGGCTTGGGATTCCAGAAGAGCCAATGGGACGCAGTTTGTTCGCGGCAGGGGATTGGAAAAGCCTGAAACGCCCACGAGATTTGCTCGGCGAGCCGACGCGGCATGGCTCATGCCGCCGTGCCCGCCGGACAGCACAACTCCGGTCGCCTTGCCGCCTTCGCTGCACTGCCGCCGCTGGCAGACGAGTTTCGCCTGCATCGCCTTGGTAGGGAGGCCGGTCCCGCCGCGAGTCGCCAGCAATTATTCCTACCTTCCCGGCGGGTCTGATACAATTCCCGGATCGCGTGCGCAAATGAACTCCGCGGCTTAGGTTGGCAGCGTTTTGTCAGCTACCGTTTCGCGACGGCACGCTCACGCGCTTTACTTCATCCGTCAAGACCGCCTGACGCGTTCATTATGAACTCAACGCGAATCATCCCGCTGCTGCTGGCAGTCGCATGCATATCGGGCTGCGCGGACCAACCGGAAATGGCCCGTAGCTCCCATGCGTCTGCAGCGAAAAAATATAGCAACGAGGAACTTCTCCGCGCGGTTAAAGACGCCAACCGCGCCGCGGCGGCTGCTACGCCTCCCCAGCCGACGATCATGCTACCCGAAGCGAACGATTGGGTTCGCACCGAACCGCGGCCTCTTCCGCCCGAAGAGCATGGTTTTACAGTCGCCTATGATCATCCCAGCGGCCTCTCGGTGACCCTCTATCAATTCACGCTCGGGCTAAGCGTCATTCCGGACGATTTGAGCGCTGGCCCGGTTCAAAATGCAATGACACGCGCCAAGGCCGGAATCGAGCAGGCGGTGCAGCTCGGCTATTGGCAAGCCGCCCAAGAAACCGACCATGGCATCGTTCGGCTGGGCGACTCGGCAAAGCAGGCGATTTGGTGTCGACATCTGCTCACCGTCAATGGCCACACCGCGCCGTCCGACACCTACGTGTGGTCGCACAACAACACCCTGTTCAAGCTCCGGTGTACCGGTCGTTCCCGCGACTCCGAAGCAGAAGGCAAGGCTCTTTCCGAATTATTAACGGCTCTGGGCGACGCATGCAGATCGGGTGCTCGGTAGCGCATGCCGCACGACAAACGGAAGCACGCGTGCCGGTTTGGCGGCTGGCTCGCTTCGCTCGGCGATGCATTGCCGGCCGTGTGATCCGCAACGCTATTTGTAAAGGCAAAGCTCGTGGACTCGAATCCATATCAACCGCCATCCGCGTCAAGCTCTACGCCGGTCGCGCGACCTTGGCCGCTCAGCATTTTATTTGCGATGATAGCGGGGCTGCCGCTCGCCATCGACGTCGCCGTCTTACTTTCGACAGGGACGACTGGTCGATTTATCTGGCTTCTTCAGCAGGCGGCGCCGATTGTGATCGTCGCATGGCCGATCTCCGTTCCAATCGCCATCTGGATCTGGTACGCATTCAAAGCTGCATCAGATACGGGTGAACTCGACAGTCCTCGCCTTGTCTGGCTGGCGCCATTGATCGTAATTCCGATAACAGTGCTCGTCTGGGGCGCCGTATTTGCCCATTCGCGCGGTCAGGGATTCGCTCAATGGCAACTGGCAGTCGTGCATTGGGCGTTTTTCGCCTCAGCTGCGATTGGCATGCTTGCTATTGCATTCAATCGCGGGCGGCGCTCATTGGTCGCCGCATCCACGATGATGCTCATGCTGATTTCATTTTCATGCTGCTTCATAGCAGGCTCATCAGTCACCGGCGATTGGCTATGAAACTGGCGCATAATTGTGTAAACCGAAGGTACGGTTCAGGTCGAATTTGAAATCAGCGTCAACTGCCGCCACGCGGTTAGGTGGAGTTGCGGCAAGTCGGGTACGCGCCGCGGCCCCAGTAGCAAGGCGCGCGGAAGCGTGAAATGTTGAGTTTTAGCGTTCGGATAGAGAAGCATGATGAGTCGCGTTGGCGAACAACGGCGGGCGGATTTCAAGCAGGCGATGGGGGAGTGTTTCGCTGAATGCGTCAGCCCGCCTGTACCGTCAGAAAACGCTTCGGCCCACGAATGCTGCGAGCCCATCTGGGCCGTTGCGGGGCGTCACGTTACGCCGCGAAGTCTGGCCTCGCTCAGGGAAGACCAAATCGATTCTCTGAGCAAGAAGTTCGGCGAGTGGTTTGATTCCCCCGCTCCCGCGGTCGAGCAGGTCCAAGAAGCGATTGCGCGCACGTTGGCGCGATGGCCAATAGGGTCGCTTGGTGAATAGTTGCAGAACAAATGTACGCGCCGGAGCGGTGGAGGGGGCGATTTGACTTGGAGCACAAAACGCGGTGGCCGTTTAGTGCTCGGCGTTGGTCCGGAATTCGCAAAGGAGCGACCATGACCGCTCGCGCCGCGCTTGTCTTCCTCGCTCTCTCCGTGGCGTCGGCCAGGGCGGAGCCTCCGCTCCCGCCGGATGACCTGTCTAAGGCCTACGACGCCGCGCTCGCGGAACTGTGCGCCGGCAAGGACCGGCAGAGTATCGCCGACCGCCTCAAGCCGGCGGTCGAGAAGAATCCGGCCAGCAACTATGCGCCCGTCGCCAGCGCCTTTGGGCGGTCGGTCGCTGAGGCAATCGGACGTATTGACGCTGATGGCATTGCAGCCGACCTAGCCGCCTGAGGAGGCGTTAGCATGCCCGCTATTACTTGCGCGCGGGATGAATCGCGATTGTCGCTTCTACGGCCGTGCATGGCCAATGATTACACTTTGGAGGTTGCGCGTCCCTACACGCCGTTCGACCCCTTCGCCGACCCTGACGGGTTCCCTCTCTGCTGCATCTCGAAACGAACAGTCGTCTATTCCTGCGGGGTAATCGCCCGAAACGACGACAACGTCGTACATAACCACCCCGCACAAGAGATTCAGTTGTGCAAGCGTCTTGCTGCCAAGGCAGCCGCGGCGGTCGAAGGGCTGGAGGTCGGCATGGGGTCCGAAGGTACGCCGGTGATCTTTGACGAGTCTGGAAAGACCGTCTGGGGAACAGACGGCTTTTCCCCGTTTTTCGTCGCCGCGAAAACAGGCGACAAGGTTCAGAAGCGGCTCTCCGACGCGCTCATTCGGAGGAAGTTTGGCGACGTCATTTTCCCAGATTGCATCGTTCGAGTTGAAGCGCTCCGCGAAAAAGGTGCATGGTGGGAGAACGTCCTCCAGTGGTACTCGGGATCGGAGGAGGACGAGCGAATCTCGGAACTTGCCCAATGGCGAAAGACGATCGAGTGGTTTGCCGCTCAGAAGGCATTCGTCGATACCGCCTTTGTCATGATCGGCGATGGCCCGGAGCATGGCGGTGCGCACTTTCCAAGACTTGCCATTGGGCTCACCAAGGCGGGAAGTCTCGCTGGCATAATAGGCGTCGTTGTGCATACATGAGATCCCCAGAAGTTTCGTGTAAACGAATCGGCCCAGGAGGGTGAGCATTGATGTCGCTCAAGGAACTCGCCGCGATCGTCCCCCCGCCGAAGAGCGCAAAGGAAGTTCGCCCTGCAAGACGATGGGAACAAGCCGAGCGGGAACTCGGGCTCAAACTGCCGGCTGACTACCGACAATTTGTACATACGTATGGCACCGGGTTATTTGCCGGCCTTTACTGGGTTCACACGCCGTACTGCAAGAACCCCTACGGAAATCTTGCTCGGTACGTGGAGATGATCTCCAAAGACCTTCGCTCGCGCGACGACGTTCCGTTCGCCATCCACCCAGACCGGCCGGGGTTACTGCTGTGGGGGCATGACGAAAACGGCAATTACTATTACTGGCTGACCAAGGGAAGGCCAGACCAGTGGACCGTCGTGACAGAAAGTGTCCGGGGGACCGGGTTCGCCAAGCACAAACGCTCGATGACCGGATACCTACTCGGCGTCCAGCAACTCAAGATTCTTCCGCTGGCCAGTGGTTATCCGCCTCTGGTGATGCGTTGTCCCTGCGAAACGTGCGCTGGATGGGCGAGAGGTTCACATGACATGGCGGCTGAGTGGCTGTGTGAAACGTGTGGTTATGAGTGGCCAGATCGCGAGTCGTTTGAGCAGGATATTGCAGAGGCGATCCAAAGGCTCCCGCACCGCCGGGCTTGCTATGTCAAAAAACGCGGCCACTTTTACCCGGCACCTCCTGAAAGGGAACCAGCCGACTACAAGAAGCGGGTGCGCAAGGAACTGGATGATTGAGCGTGCGTGCGGCGTCGAGCCATGACGTTGCACTTGCCGCGTCCGGCATGGTGTTCTCCCGGCTTTAGATTATGGCAATACAATTGCCGCAAGAATTACTGGATCGAGGACGGCGATATGAAATCAGGTGTGGTCTGCATCCAACGCCCATGGCGATGAGTGCGGACGAACCAGGCGCCCAACCTTCCGATGCGGGCATGTATACTTATCCAGTATCACCGCTCGCCGTGCATAGCGGGCAGGTGAGCTTTATCGTGCGGCGTAGAACATATGGCATCGAATCCTCCCATCGTGCGGCAGGTTGCATGGATCTCGGTCCTCCCGCAGCTCGGGATGTTGGCACTGCTAATGGCAGGCGCTTATGTCGCAGGTTTTAAGGATTTTATTGTCGTCGGCGCTGTGGCCTACCTTGTAATTTCATTCGGGCTTCGCCGATTTATCCCAAGAGACCATCGCATCGGCGTCTCGCTGTTCTGTCGGGGGAGATTCGCCGATGCACTCGAGCACTTTCAGCGTAGTTACGAGTTCTTTACGCGGCGCCGTTGGCTCGACGATTGGCGCTTCATCGCGCTGTTTTCATCAAGTCGCATCAGCTACCGGGAGATGGCGCTGCTGAACGTCGCCTACTGCTACGGCCAGCTCGGCGACGGGGCGCGATCGAAAGAGTATTATGAGCGAGTAACCCAAGAGTTTCCCGGCAGTCGCATCGCGGAAGCGGCACTGAGGATGTTCGACGCTGCAAAAGGAATCGCCGGGCCAGGCGCGGCGCTAAGGGGCGGCCTCCCCGCGCTGCTTGTCAAATCGGACGCTGTCGAAGAGTCGCCGCCGACAAGCTGATGCATTTGGCGGCTGCATCAAAACGGACGTACTGATTTTCGTGGATTCGTATTCGCAACCGTAACTGATGAAAAAAGCAGACCGACAATTACGAGCACGAGAGAGAGCAGCTCGTATCGAGAAGTACGAATTGCAAGAAGCGGCAATGCGTCAGTTCCTCGATGAGTGCCGTTCGGCCATGCCTTCAGATGACTGGACCGCCTACTACCAAGAAGCAAAGCGATTTGCCGGAGAAACGCTCCACATTGTCGAGCATCTAGTATATGCCCTGGGAGCAATCCAGCTTCCCATTAACCCTCGCCTGCGGAAGGCCATCGATGCCGTCTTGGAAACATGCGAGATCGAGCGTGAACGCTGGAGCGACTTGAGGGATCTGAATTACGATCCGTATTGGAAATCAAAATACGGCTATGTCCAGAACACCGACGAGTAAGTCGCCGCATCGCCTTGGCGGCAGCAATTAAAGCGTGCGTTGCATTTCCACCACGACAAAGGCCCGGAAATCAATTTGTTGAGTTCGACATGAAGCCGGAAAATTCAAGCCTTATCGCAGTGGCCGCCGCTCAGTGTGGTCGTAACATGGCACAATATGGACGCTGAAACATTCATCAAAGCCATAAGTCCTCTGTTGAAGGAACACGGCTTCAAAAAATCCAACGCAACCTGGCGAAAGAACCAAGGCGAAAGCGTCGCTGTGTTCAATATCCAGAAATCACAGTGGGGCGGCGGCGCTTGCTACGTAAACCTGGGCGCTTATTTTCGCGAATTTGGAAATGATTCCTCGCCCACGGAAAACAAGTGCCATGTTCGCGCGCGTCTCCGGGTTGGAAAACCACAGACTGTGGTTTCGGCTGCGATCCAATGGTTCGAAGCCCGAGCATTACTGCAAGATGCTCGAAAGCTCGCAGAAGACGACTCCAAGCGAGGGCTCGTGTCCAAGGAGCTTCGCAGCGCGGCAGACGCGTAACAAATCACTCGGCCAGAATCCGCAACGCGACGCTCTGTGAATCGCGCCGCCCCAAACCAAACAGGACATCGATGAGCCAAACACATTCCAGCGCAGTCAGCGTCCGTTATATGATTGACGATGTGGATGCGGCGGTCGCGTTCTATACGAAGCACTTGGGCTTTCAGCTTGAAGTGAATGCGGCGCCAGCCTTTGCTGCCGTCGTCCGCGGCAACTTGCGGCTGCTGTTGAGCGGCGAGAAAAGCTCCGGCGGCCGGCCGCTGCCCGACGGCACGAAACCCGTGCCAGGCGGTTGGAATCGAATTCTCTTGGAAGTTTCGGACATCGACGCCGAGGCCGCGCGGCTGCGGGCCGCAGGCGTGAAGTTTCGCCGCGATGATATCGTCTCTGGGCCTGGCGGCTCGCAATTTTGGGTGGTCGATCCATCCGGGAATCTCGTCGAACTGTTTCAGCCAAAATAAGCCGCCTGCGGCGTGGAGAATCGAACCGCGGTCAAAAAGGGAGAGGTTGAGGCGGCGCGGTTCGTTGGCCTTGCCGGCGAGCTTTCGAGTCAGACATTTGGCTGTAGCGATCGAGCGCGACGCCCATGCGGGCCATGAGTGAGAGATATGGAGGCTGCAAAGCTTGCGGTCGTCGTCGCTCTCTTGCGAGTAGCTGAGAGAGCGGCTGGCTTCCAGCAACGCCAGGGCTGCCGATTGCTGCACACTATTTCGCCGCTCCCGCGGAGATTGCTTGCAGGCGTACATCCGCTAAGCTGTTTGCCGAGACGCCGCGGCGCCGCAAGGCGAAGATTCTTGACGATCACCGCAAGTGCGGCCCAGCAATCGTTTACGAGCTGAGCATATTCGCATGCCTCTGGCAATTGAACAACGCGGCCTGGTTTATGATGCTACTCGCGCGCCGGCCGAGGAGCGCGTGGCCTGCTTTACCAGTCTCTGCAGGCTGCGCTCGGGAGCTATCCTGTGCGGCTTTCAACTGGGGCCGCAGAAGAACTCGCCCGAATCGACGATCGGGCTCTGCCGATCGGACGACGACGGCCGGACGTGGCGGCGGGTTCCGGTCCGTTGGAATCTGCAATTCGGCGGGGTGCCGGGCTCCCTTTCCAGCGGCGAGATGGTCGAGCCGGAACCCGGCCGGCTGCTGATGTTCGCTACCTGGTTCGATCGCAGCGATCGTTCGCGGCCGCTGTTCGATCCGGTCACCGAGGGCATTCTGCGCTCGAAGCAACTCATGGCCGAGTCGAACGACGAGGGCGCTACCTGGAGCGATTGGCGCCAAGTCGCCACGCCGGGACTCACCGGCTGCGCCGCCACTGGTCCGGTTTGGCAGATGGCCGACGGCGCCCTCGTTTACCCTTTCGAGAGCTTCAAAGAATTCGATGATCCTTCGCCCAAGCAGCACGGGGCCTGGATCCTGATTTCGTGCGACGGCGGCCGCAGCTTTTCGCGGCCGCTGCTAGTGGCCAGAGATCCGCAACAGCAGGTCTATTATTGGGATCAGCGGCTGGCGCCTGCCCGCGCCGAGAGGGAGCTGACCGCACTCTTCTGGACGCACGACCTCGAGCACAAGCGAGACCTGACGGTGCACCTGCGGCGCTTCGCGCTCGATGGCGCGGAGCTGAAGCTGCAGCCTATTCAGGCGACGAGCATTCCGGGGCAGATTGCGGCGCCATTGTGGCTGGCGGACG
>JAICIG010000299.1 GCA_025924495.1 Pirellulales bacterium
CCCTGCACCGTGCAACCGCGGTTTTTGGCCAGGTAGATCGAAGATCCTCCCATTCCACAGCCGACGTCAAGCACGCGCTGGCCGCCTTGGATTTCCGCCGCCGCGGCCAACGTTTCGGTAAGCTGCTGTTGTGCGACGGCGGGCGATTCGCCGGCGTGCCAAAGACCATGATGGATGTGTCGGCCCCACAGCAGGCGATAAAACAGCGTTCCCAGGTCGTAATGCCAGCGAATGACTTCTTTGCGTACGGTCGGACAGCAGATCATGACGAGGAAGAATCCTTTACGATGATGGAGAGCGGGCGATTGCAGGAGCCAAGCAGCGCCGAAGCGACCGGCAGCGCGGTCGAATGACCGTGGAATCTGAAAGCCGGTTACTGTTTTCGCTCTCTGACTCGGCCAGCGGCTACCTGAGGCCTGCCGAGCAGGATTTCCCCGTAAATCGTCAGTTCATCGGTGACGCCGACTGCTCCGAACGCCTTGGAATAAGGCTCGATGCCATAATCGGTTTGCCGGATCTCGAACGAACCGCGCACGCGGGCGCCGTCCGGTTGCTCGATCACTTCGGCGTCGAACTTGAGCGGACGTTTCACGCCGTGCAGCGAAAAGTCTCCTGCGAGGCGGTACAGCGGGTGACCGGCGTCGGACTGCTTCTTGAGCGGTATTGCCGAAGCGAGTTTGAATGTCGCGGTCGGATATTTGCGAACGTCGAGGACGTCGGCGCCAACCATGTTCGCGGTGACTTCCTTTTGCCTCGAGGCAGCAGTTTCGCCCTCCAAACCGAGGTATTTGCGGGCTTCCGCCGTGTCCGCGATGAAGCTCGGCATGTCGAATACGATCTCGCCTGCCTGGCTGCTGGCGCCCAGCAGAATGACGCCCGATTTCACTCGTCCTACCACTGCGTGCTCATGGCCCAGACCGACCTTGCCCACATAGATGTAGACCCGGCTCGCTTCGACGTTGACCTCTTTTTCGCTGCCGCCCTTACGTTCTGCGGCGCGAATCGGCCGGGACTCTGCGGCTAACAGGACAGCTAGCAAAGCCAGGGTTGGAAGCCGTGCGGCGCGAAACCACCGCACGCCATTTCCTGCGATCGCCATTTTTCAAATCCTTTCAAGAGGTTTCCGGACCGTCGTAGTCCCCTGGTCTGCCGCTTCGATCTTGATTGATCCTGGGCGACCGACATGTCTCGTCCGCCGGTAGAAGCGTAAAACTCAGCCAACGGCGCGCGCGATCTGCCGAGAACCAGCGTTTTCCTTTGTCGCGATTGCTCTTCTCGCCGGCGCCGCGGCTTTGGTAGAGTTTGGCGCGGGCGTCCGGCCAGACGCTCCGCATCTCCTTGAATTCTCTGACTGCGTAACGTGCTTTCGTTCGCGCTCAAAACGCTGCTCTGCGATCGCGGCAAGCTGCTCACGGGTTTGGCCGGCGTCATGTTCTCGCTGGTGCTGGTGAGCGTACAGGGCGGCTTATACCTTGGCCTGATGCGCAAGGCCAGCGTGCTCATCGATCACTGCAGCGCCGACATCTGGGTCGGGCATCCAATGGTCGACAATGTCGACCTGGCAAGAGAAATCCCCGAGCTATGGCTCAATCGCCTGCGCGGCATTCCTGGCGTTGAGGCGGTTAAACCGTATATCGTCGGCAAGGGAACTGCGTCGCTCGCCAGCGGCCGCATGGAAGATGTGTGGATCATCGGTTCCGACCCGGCCTCGATGCTGGGCACGGCATGGGGTTTCATCGAAGGTTCGCCCGAAGAACTGAAACGCCCTGACGGCGTGAGCTTCGACGAAGTCGACGCCGCTAAACTCGGCGATCCGCACGTCGGCGATTGGCTGGAGGTCAACGGCCGCCGCGCAAGAATTGTCGCGCGCACCCGAGGAATCACCGGCTTCATCACCATGCCGTATCTGTTCACGACCTTCGAGACCGCGCGCCGGATGGCGCATACGACGCCGGGGGCTTGCTCGTTCTTTCTCTTGAAACTGGGGCGGGGCGAAAACTCCGATCGCGTCCTGAACGCGGTTCGCCGCCGAGTTCCTCAAGCCTCGGTTTATACGCCCGAGCAGTTCGCCCGCATCTCGCAAGATTACTGGATGAAGCGGACCGGAATCGGCATCAGTTTTGGCGCGTCGACCGTGCTCGGCTTGCTCGTCGGCTTGATGATGGTCGGCCAAAGTCTGTATGCGCTCGCGCTCGACCATCTCGACGAGTACGCCACGCTCAAGGCGCTCGGCGCCGAAGATCGACACGTTTGCGGCGTAATCTTCATTCAGTCGCTGACGATCGCCGCAGCCGGTTCGTTGGGCGGGCTGGCGATCGTCACGGCCATTCGCCGTTTCTGGAATTCGCCGCTTGCCCCCGTTGAGATCCCGCTGACGCTGATGGGGCTGGCCGTCGGCATGGTCGTCGTGATTTGCCTGGCAGCATCGCTGCTGCCGTTCCTGCGGATTCGTCGCATCGATCCCGCCATGGTTCTGATGGGATAGCTCGGGAGTTTCATGGAAGACATTGTGATCCGCGCCGCCGGCGTGTCGAAGAGCTATCGCACAGGCGATAGCGTCACCCCGGTGCTCGATAACATTGATTTAACTGTTGCACGCGGCGAATGCGTCTATCTGGTCGGTCCTTCGGGCAGCGGAAAGACCACGCTGCTCTCGATCGTCGGCTGCGTGCTTTCGGCAGATGCCGGAAGCCTGCAGATTCTCGGGCTGAATGCACTGCTGTTCTCGCCGACCGAACAGGCCCGCTTTCGTCGCGAGAAGATTGGGTTCGTGTTTCAACGGTTTCATTTGTTCAATGCGCTGACGGCAGCCGAAAACGTCTGCGTTGCGCTCGACCTGCTGGGCTGGCCGAAAGCTCGTTCGCGCCCTAAGGCGATGGAATTGCTCTCGTTGGTAGGTTTGCAAGACAAAGCCGCAAATCGCGTCACTCGGCTGAGCATGGGGCAACGCCAGCGCGTGGCTTTCGCTCGGGCATTGGCCGGCGACCCCGACTTGATCCTGGCCGACGAGCCGACAGCGTCGCTCGATGCTGACTCGGGCTACAACGCCATGCATGTGCTCAAGAACTTGTGTCGCGATCTCGGCAAGACCGTCGTCGTCGTCACGCACGATTCGCGGATCTACCCGATGGCCGATCGCATCTTGCGACTTGCCGATGGACGAATTGTCGGCGAAGACGCCGGGACAACCTCTGGCTTCGATCGCCGCGACGCTGCGTCCGGATCCGAGTCGTCGATTCCGCAAAGGTCGGATCAAGGAGCGAAATCATGCATCGAGTGAGATTGGCGATGATGGCCGCGACGGCAGCAGCGTCCGTCTTCCTCGCCTGGGCGGCGCTGTTCGGAACGCCGGCCGCCCCGCCGACGGGCGTCGTTGCGAGCGAATCGGAAAGCAATGAAGCGGAAGACAGCGGAAGCCGACCGGGGGCGTCGACGCCGCGGATCTTCGCCGATGGAATCGTCGAGGGAGCGAATCAGGAGCTCTCGCTCCGCTTCGAGCTTTCGGGCCGCATCAAGGCCGTCCATGTTCGCGAGGGAGATGTTGTGAAGACGGGCGACGTACTCGCCGAGCTGGAAACCGACGCCGCCGAGTTGCAGCTTGCCGATTCTCAAATTCGCCTTAAGATCGCGATGGCCGAACGCGATCAGTTTGTTGGCGAAACGATGCGGCGGACGCGGGAGGTCGCGAGTGAACCACGCGCGGATGTTTCTAAGCCACAGCTCAGCCGCGAGCAGCAAACCATTGCCGACGGCAAGACCGAACTGGCTTTGACCGCAGTTCGCCGCGATCAATTGCTGCTGGACAAATGCCGGCTGCGGGCGCCGAACGACGGCGTCGTGCTGCGCGTCGTTCCGCAAGCGGGAGAGTTTACCGGACCCGCCGACGAACGCGAGCTGTTCACGATCGTCAGTCACGGACCCATGCGAGTTCGCGCCTTTATCGAGGAACTTGACGGCCTGCGCGTCTGCCGCGGGCAGCGTGCGGTCGTCTCTGCCGCCGGCGAATCTCACACGCCCTATCTGGGGACCATTGCCGCTTGTTCGCTTTACTTTCGCCCGAAGTCGCAACGACTGCTCAAGCCGGGCGAACGGTTGGACCTGCGCATTCGCGAAGTGGTCATCGATCTCGATGACGGCCACAGCCTTTTGATCGGACTGCCGGTCGAGGTCTTCATCGAGCCGTGACCTCGAGCCACAAACGCCCAAACCCAAGAGCGCCTTGGTAACGGCAAGAATTAATGACCGGGCGCCATGGTTATCCAACAAATCTGGATTACTTCGATGCGCGGTAGCAATCTATTTACCTGTCCGGTCTGCGGTCTTGCGGAGCGGTCCGAACCGCCATAGGTCGAAATGAGTGCGGCTTCCGAGGAGAGATCGCGGCTGTCTCGAAGACGGTCGATTATGAATACGCTGATCTGCGGCGGCAGATGGCGACGATCGACGCCCCGCTGCCGGCCAAGGGCGTTGGCCTGACCGGCGGCGCGGCGTGCAAAGGTTGTCGCCAAGCGCGTCCGGCGGATGGTATCAGTGTGCGTCGTCAAGTATCGTGGAGCAATCACCCAGAGTCGACCGTCATCCGGGAATAAGCGGCCATTTTTATCGGCCGCGGATTCGTGCCCGTCTATTTCCACGCATGACCAAAACAGACCAGCGCATGAATCCTAAGGTCGACCGATATTTGCTTAGGGCCGAAAAGTGGCAGAAAGAATTCAAGCGACTGCGAACAATCGCTCTGGGATGCGAGTTGACCGAAGAACTGAAATGGGGGCAGCCTTGCTACACGCTTCAGAACAAGAACATCGTGATCATCCAGGGATTCAAGGAATACTGCGCGTTTTTGTTCTTCAAGGGCGCCTTATTGAAGGACATTGAGGGCCTGCTTGTCAAACCTGGCGAGCATACGCAGGCGAGTCGGCAAATCCGCTTCACCAATGTTCGGCAGATCGTCAAGCTCCAACGCGTCTTGACGGCCTATATTCACGAAGCCATCGATGTGGAAAAGGACGGTCTGAAAGTGAAGCTTCGACAGACCGCCGACCTGGAAATGACTGAAGAATTTCAGACGAAGTTAGACGAAAGCCCGGCCTTGAAAAAGGCTTTTTATGGGTTGACGCCAGGACGGCAAAGAGCCTACCTGTTTCATTTTTCTCAGGCCAAACAAGCGAAGACCAGAGAATCGCGGGTCGCCAAATGCACAATGCAAATCCTGAAGGGAAAGGGATTGCATGACTAACGGCGGCCATCGTGTTAGAGCCTATCCGAGAAATGGTCTCGTAGAGGAGGCGTCTCGCCTCCTTTCCGGTTCTCGGATAGGCTCTTAGCTTAGCATTCACGCCCACACAGTTGCGACGACGGCTCACGGCATGGCCCCTGCCAGCCAAGCCCGCATCTGCCCTACTAGCGTTTCTGCGGTCGGGTAACGCCATTCATCGGTCCGACACGCCGACGCAGGCCTGCAGGCCGCGTTTGTTCGCGTCGATGAAATCGACAGACGCAGCTTCTTCGGAGTCAACAGGCGCGGCAGATTCACGCTCCGTCGCAGTTTGGTCGCTGTAAGCCTCGCCTGCTCGGGGCGATGCCACCGCGTGAGGAAAATGCGCGCTGCGTTTGAACCAAAGAGAACGATCAAAAGGGCCGCTCCGTGGAAATCTGCTGTGGAGACCTGTACTTTCCGTGCTGGAGCCTATGCCCCGGGCCATTGCCCGTCTGGCGGCCGAGATTGCGGCGCGGGTGGATGCAGCTAAACCACAAACGATGCCGGCGGCACATCAGAAAGCAGCCCACTTTGGCGACGAGAAGTCGGCCAGCAAGGCACCGCGAGCCAAGGGATGGGGCGGCCGAGTCGGTGACAGAGTTCCGCATCAAAACTCGGGGGTGATATCGCGCCGAAGTTGCGCGTTTGGGAATTCTCACCGTCCCATCAATACGGCGGAACGAAAGAATTTGAACTGCCAAAATGAGCCCCGCTGCTCAATCGTTGGTTCACTATCTATCCAATTTGCCTCAGAACGAAATTGGAAGCCCTTTTTTTGCCGCCCAGGCTTCGAAACGTTCCCGGGATTCCGCCTCGAAACGCGCTCTTTGCGCTGGCGTGAGCCATGGTTCCCCGCTGGTTGGCAACCACGCACTACAGTGCTCGGCACGTGCATCATAATCGCCACCCGACCATTCAACGTCCCACCAATCACCGCGAACCGCATATGGATCTTCGTCGATGGCGATGCCGGGCTTATCGTTGCGCAAATTCTTCAGGCCTCATGAGATAGATGCCAAGTCGTTTTCCAATACGTACACCCAGTCCTCGTCATTGAGCATCAGCTTGGCGGGCTGCTTCGACCGCCGATGGATGGCGTATTCGGGAACGATGTGCAAGCTCTTGAGAAACTTGCATTCGGCGAGCATTTTAAGCCCCGCCTCCGAGAGCATCTTGGCGTCGATCTCCAGTTCTTCGAGCGCCGGCATGCGCCTCAACTCCGCCAAGCCGTCGCCGGTGACGTTTGAGTACGCCAGGGAGAGCGCCTTCAAATGCGGCAACCTGGCGAGCCGCCGAAGATCCCGGTCCTGGATCTGCGACCTTTGCAGATCGAGGCCTTCTAAAAGCGGTAACTCTGGCAGATCTGCAAGCAAAAGCTCCCCGCTTTCGTCTTTGTCGGCATCCGACAAGCCGCTGAGGTCAAGCCGTCGCAATCTTGTCAAACGCGACAGGCACGCCAGCCGCTTGCCGTGTAACGCCATGTCTCGCAGGCGAAGATATTCGAGTTTCCACATGCTGCTTGCGATCAAAAGGCGCTTATCGGCGATATCAGGGGTCTGAGGCTTCCCTTCAACGAACAAATAGCGCATTTCTGGAAGCAGTGAGAGCTGATTGAAAACTCCTTCAAGCCGGCCGTCCTCTCGATCGGCAGCCGTGTAAAGTCTCGCGCCGATGACTCGCCGGCGAAACCGGTCGGCTCCGACAAGGTCAAGCCATTTAGGGCCCCAGCGTTCGAACCACACAACGCCGTAGCTGGTGGCAGTCAAGGGTTCTTGGAGATCTGCTTGCTTGCGGAGCGCCACGAACCACGTGCACAGCAGGGCCGCTAAGCCAACGCCGGCTAACATGGTGCGCAAGCTCCATCGCAGGCAGGGTCGGTAGCACCGCGACAGCCATTCACACGCGCCTCCTGCTGCAGCTAACATCATCACCCAAATCGCCAGATTAGCGAGCAGTCGACCGCCGCTATAATACCAACCGACGGTGACGGTCGGATTGTCCCCGCTAACGAAATAGATGAAGCGGCGCCAAACCAACGGCCAGCCATACGATCTAGCTCCGAAGGTTTCCACCCAGTCCATAACTTGGTCAAAACTCAAATTCGCCAGCACGAGCAAACTCGCAACGACGACCAGCGCTACGAGCGTCAACATCCGCGGGCAATAGAGCAAGGCGGCAGACGTCCGCTGCATGAGCGATCGCCTCGTCACCATTCCAGGTTTTCAAGCCCGCCGGCGACGATGGGCTTCATCGTTGGCGGAAGCCAGGGCATGGTCTGCACCGAGTTTTCGATTCCCTCGGTTGTGTCGTAGTCTGTCAGCAAATCCCAATGTCCCATCCATGTTCCGCCCATCCCTTCGGCGTAGTTTTCGATAATCAGGCCAGGGTTCGATTGCTGCAATGCCTCGATGGCCCGGAAGCAGTCCTCTTCTTTGTCCGCAGACGCGGACGGCAGCCGGGCTCCCGGCAGCCAAGTTTTTACTTCCGGCCATGGCTTGTACCAGGGAATTCGTAGGGCTTTGAGACGCTTGAGCGCTTGCAGCGCTTCAAGGCCCTCCGGCGACAGCAGGCCATGATTCCCAGCTCCGGCGATCGCCAGTTCTTCGAGGGATTGCAGCGAGGCTAATTC
The DNA here is from genome assembly GCA_025924495.1 of Pirellulales bacterium. The sequence goes on from JAICIG010000299.1 coordinate 7,887, forward strand.
GGCGATTTCGGCTGGGTTGCCGATCGTGATTTCGAGAGCGAGCGATCTCAAACGCGGCAACCTTTTCAAGTCGCGCAAATCGCGGCCGTCGATCTCGCAATCGGCGAGGCGAAGCGTTTCGAGTTGCGGCAGCACGGGCAGGCGCCTGAATAGAGGCGGTTTCGCATTGGCGCCGCGATGGGCGGATTGAAGTCCCCGCACGGTAAGTTGCTTCAGGTTCGTCAGATCGGCCAGGCAGTCCATGCGTTCGTCATCGATCATCGGAAAAGAAAAGTCGAGCCGTTCGAGTTGGGTGATCCTGCCGATCGCCGTTAGGCATTCTCGCGAGCGGCGTTCGAAATCATCGCCCTCGCCGAGAGAATCGACCTCAAGAGTTCGCAGCTCTTTTGCGTCGGTCAGCTTGGCGAGCGCCTCGTCCGTGTCGTCGGTCAGCCGGTTGGGATACAGCCGCAACACGCGCAGTTGCGGAAAACGCCTCAACTCGTCGGCCATCGCGGGCGTGAGGCAATCGATGTCGTTCAAGAATAAATACTGCAAAGTGGGCAAGCGGCGCAGTTTTTTGAGCAGTCGCAGATCTTCTTTCTCGCGCTCTTCGTGTTCGCCCTCTTCCTCGCTCGCCGGCCCGACCAATACGCCGATGATATGGAGGCGGTAACGGTCGGCGCGCAGCAATTCGAGCCACCGCGGTCCGCGCCGCTCGACCCAAACGATTTCGCCCCCGGGGTTGGTCATGCCGCGCGGCGCCCGGGCGCGTATCGTGGCAATCAGTTCATCCTGCAAGTGCACCCGGTTGCGCTCTGAAACAAACCAACCGCAAAGCGTCGCTGCTAGCGCGACGGCGGCCAGCATCGTCCTCAAACTCCAGCGCAGCCGCGGCCGGTAGCGGCGCAGCAGCCATTCGCAAACGCCGGCAGGCGCCGCAAACAGCACCAGCCAGATCGCCACATTCGCTGCCAGCCGGCCTCGATGGCAATACCAGCCGACCACGCCCGACGGCCCGAGCCAAAAGGCGAGGGTATAACGATGCCAAACGAGCGGCCAGCCGTACGATAGCTGCCGAATGCCGTGCCTCATGATCTCTTGAAGCTTGAGGCGCTCGCCATTTGCCCCGCGTACATCGAAACTCAAATTCGCCAGCACGATCAGCGCCGCGATGACGAGCAGCAACACGACCGTCAACACCCGCGGGCGGTAGCGCCAGATAGACGTAAGTATTCGACGCACGATTGGTTTAACCTTTGGATTTCGGCCCGTCAGCCAAAACGCTTTGCATCGTTCGAAAAGCCATTGAACGACAGATGGCTCGGTCCGCTTGCGTCCGGCGCTCGCTGTGGCTCGCTGGCTTTCGCAGAGAATTATCGCTGGAACGAGAGCCATTGCGGGAAAAAGGGGAAAGTCATTCGGTCTGGCAATTCCTTCCCACGACAATGCCTGCGATAGAGTTCATCTCGAGTTGCGTCGACTGTAATCCCCGGGCAAGACTGCCGCAACGCGCGCAAAGAGCGACTAAGTATTGCGACATCTTTTTCGTTAACTGCCAAGGCATCGCCATGGTCTAGCGGCAGTTCGCTCTCCCGCCCCATAATATGGGCCGTTGCGTCGATATGTAGCGTCTTGAGACGCTTGAGCGACCCCAACGATTGAAAACCTGCCGGCGATGCCATCGAGTCGGAGATCTCCAGTTCCTCCAGCAATTCGAGCGGCGCCAATTCAGCCAGACCCGCGTCGGTGAGAAAGCCGCCGTCCAAGTCCAGAGACTTTAAACGCGGCAGGATCGCGAGACGACAGAGGTCGGTGTCCGCCACGCTCTCGCCGCCCAACTTCAGAGCTTCGAGTTGCAGCAGCACAGGCAGATGCGACAGCGACGATCGCCCGCCATCACCGGATTCATCCCCTTCTGGATCGCAAATCGACAAAGTGAGAAACTTCAGGTTCGTCAGGCGCG
>JAICIG010000300.1 GCA_025924495.1 Pirellulales bacterium
CGTCGCCACGCGTCCGCCGCGTTCCGTCACCTGCTTGATCAAGGCGGGAGGCAAATCGGCGACGATCTGCAGGCGTTTCTCGTACAGTTCGAGCACCGCTTCTTCGGGCGGCATGAGGTGAAAGGAGATCTCACGAATGATCGGCCTCGCAGGCAGACGGTAAACCGAGTTCGCCACGAAGCGCACTGACTCTGCGTCGCGCTCGGCGAGCCGATAAGGGCCGCTGCCATCAGGCTGTTGTTCGAACGCCTGCCACTCTTGCCTGGCGCCTCCTTGAGGGAAGCGATGCTTGGGCAGGACGGCAAAGTGCATAAATGACAACGGTTCCCAAAGATCTCGCGCCAGACGGATATTGACCATCAACGGATCGTCGGCGCCGGCCGGTTCCGCTCCCGCAATCACTTGCGACCAGGCGGGTGAAAAGCCGGGGGCGGTCTCGCGACCGAGAAGCCGAATTGTCCAGGCTACATCCGCCGCAGTGAGCAGGTGCGGCTTCTGCTCGGAGAAATCCGACCACTTCGCGGGCGGTGCGTGCGGCAGCTCGAAAGCCCGTCCTTTGGCCAATGCGCTGGGATACTCGACGGCCAGCTGCGGCTCATACTCGGCGGCGCCGGCGACAGGACGGACAAGCTGATCGAACAGCAAGGCGCCAGCATGCCTTTCGACCGGGAGCCGCGCGTTGTGCGGCAGCCAGGTGTTCGGCAAGTCGGCGTAAGCGCACTGCAAGGTGGGGTAGTCGCTTTTTAGGCGTCGCCGCAAAGCATCGATTTCCGGCAGCTCCGGCGCCGCCTTCGCTGCAGCCTCAATCAGGTCCAGCGATTGGCGTTGCTGATCGACAGGAAGCGCCTCTGCCTCTTTCAACAACTCGGCGGCATCCTCACGCAAGCGACGAGAGAGCTTTGCCGCGCGCTCGTCAGATCCGATCGGAGAGATGAGGGCGGCAAATTCATCGAGCAAGCGACGAGCCAGCACATAATCCCGTTTGTCGGCCGCACGTTCCGCGGGCGCCACAAGCAACGCCTCGTAGCGGCTGAGAAGCGCCCCCGGGAGCTCGTCGGCATGGCCGCGCAGGCCGGCGGCAGCTCGATTGCAAAGCTCGCGGGCCTGGACCTCGTCGCCGCGAGCAATCATCGCGTCGATGCGCCCGAGTCGAACATTCAGCAGCGCCGTTTGTAGCGGCCGCAATACGTGCTTCTCCCAGTCCGGGCCGCGCCGCCGGTTCTGTTGTTCGGCAGAGTTATGGCCGTCGATAGCGCTGATCAGGAGCCGCTCGGCGATGACAATGCTGTTATCGTTTCCCGCACGCGAGACGTCGACGGCCGTGGCGGGCTGCACGAGCGATTCGGTTGAGGCGTTCAAGCAATGTGCAGCCTGCCGAAGCAGCCTTAGTTCAAAATAGTCGATTTGCTTTACCTGGTCGCCCGTCAAGCGGTATACACTGCGGCCGGGGCCTTCAGTAAAGAGTTCGAACTGGTACTCGCCTCCTCGCGGCAGCGGAGGCACGAGCCAATCTGGATATGGCCTCACCTTGACTGTTTTTGCATCGCCGTCAGCCCTGATGTAGTGAACAACGTCGTAAAACGGCGATCGCTGCGATTCGGCGGCAACACCCTCTTCGTGCGACGTTCGAGGCTCCTCGCTCCAAACAGCCCCGGCCGCGCTTGCAAGACACACTGCCCATAAATGCACTAGCCCCTGGCGGAAGTCTGCCCGGAAAGGTGGTTGCCGATTCGAAAGACTCATTGCTTTGTCTCCGCAACTTCCGCATCAGCGTCGGGCAACGCTACGATCGCCAACGTGCCGTCGACCAGCGGCGCCAGCAAAAAGTGGCCGGCCAATACGGCGGCTGCGGCGGCCGGCGCCTGGCCTTCGGCAAGTTTGGTTTGCCAGACCTGTTTACCGTCCTCCAGATTCAATCCGCAAATCGTGCCGCTCGCGTCCGCTACGATGAGAACGTTGTCATGGGCGAGCGGTTCGCCGCAGATTACGCCCGGCCGCCGTCTGCTCGTCCAACTTGGTTCGTCGGCCAAGGTCCCAGCCGCAGAGGTCAAACAGACTAACACATTGTCGTCGATGACCAATAAGATGCGCCCCGATCGAACGAAGAGCTCGCTGGTCGGCTTTCCGGCCAACGACCAGCGATGCAACACTCGGGCCGGTTCGCGCGCATCGAGCGCTTCGACGTCGCCCGAGGCGCTGGCAATGAAGATCTGCTCGTCGTGGATGAGGGGCCTCCCAACTAACCTTGTCTCGGCTGTATAACTCTGCCCGGTCTCAATCCATTGCCCGACTGAATCGCGCAGGCGGTACTGCAAACGCCGCAGAACTCGGCCGTCGCAAACGAGCACACTGTCATATCCCACAGGCGTGACGCTGATTGCGGCGTTCGGCGGCTGTGCGCCGATGGATAATACGAAGGGCTGATCGTTCGCTTCGGGAGCGGCCGGTCCGGACGTCAGGCGATGAAGCAGGCCGTCGGAACAAGCCGCAACCAGGGCGCCCTCCAGCAGGCAGGGAAGGCCGAGTATTTCCGCCGGCGGTTGAAAGACCTGCCAACCCGTCTCCGGTGCGAGAGGCCGGATGGCAACTTCCGCGGAACCCGCAATTTTGGCCATCAGCCGGGGTCGGCGGTCGTAGGCATCAATCGCGACCGGCTCGCCGGCCATGAGCGGCGGGATCACGCGGTCTTGGGGCTCGATGAGCGTCGTCTTGCCCTTGGGCCGGTCGTCGAGCTCGAAGACCGCGATTCGCCCGCCGCGGTCTGCCAGGCGGATGCAGTCGTTATCTACCCAAGGGTCGCAGATTGGATGCAAACCGACCTGGCGGCGCCAAAGCGTAACGCCGGTCTCCGCTTCGCGCGCGGCAAGCTCACAACGGCTCGCGTCGCCGGTCATCGTACACAAATAGAGAATCAGACGGCGATCGACTCGGCGCGCTTGGGCATCGTGAAGAGGAACCTCGGCGACGTGCGCCGCAGGGCTCGCGCTGGTCCATGTCGTGCTGACCTGTTGGCGGAGAATATCGAGCGATAGCCTGTGCAACGCCGATCCGGCTTGCAGCCAAAGCGATTGGTTTTCGGCATAGGCCAGCAAAGTCCGCGAACCGCTCGCGCCGCGCAAGATCGTGCTTGGCGGCTCGGCCGCGTCTTCGATCAGTCGATAAACGGCTTCTGCCGGATTGTCGAGATTCAGCCCGAACAGCCCGAGTTCGCCTTGATCGGTAGCAAACATCAAGCGATCGGGAGAGGCCTGCGGGGCGAACCAGCTCCAACCAGACGTCATCTGCTCAACCAGCGGCGGCGCATCGGGATCGGCGAAGCCCGCTTCCGAAAGCGAAAAGGCCCGAAGCCGCGTCTGATCGAGATCGGAAGCTTCGATCAAGACCAGATACGGTCCGACGGCAACCGGCTCGGTGCGCAGCGAACCGCTCGCGTGCCGCGAGAATAAGACGGAGGAGCAAGCCGGGATCCTGGCGTTGTCGATGGCCGCTGGATCAATCGCCAACACGCGATCGAAGTCAGCCGCAAAATAGATGCGCCGGGTGATCGCATCGTAGGCGCCGCCAGCCGTCAGCGGCCAACCGACGTCGTAATAGCCCAGCCGTTTGCCGAGCACTGGTTCGATCACATGAATTCGTCCGTCGGCGGTTGGCAGCAGCCCGCGCAGAATCGGCTGGCCGCTGCCGGGATTGGCCATGGACACGAGAGTCAGCGGCGCCGTGATTGCGGCCGGAGCCGGAAACCGCCAACGTTCGCTGCCTGTCGCTGCATCGAGCGCCAGCACGGCTTGGTCGGCGCTTGAGCGAACGATCAACACCTCTCCCGCCGTGGTGCTGGGCGGAATGCGCACAGGTAGCCGATCGACGTCCAGGCCCACGCGCCGCGCCCACCGCGGCCGGCCGAAGCCATCAAAAACGTACAGCACGCCCTGCGCAAGGACCGACACGACGGCAGCGGGATCGTCATTGGCCAACGAGTCCGCGCGGTCGTCGTTCGTTGACGGCCAAACAACGGTTGCCGTTTGCGACTCGCCAGGGCCGTCGCCCTTTATGGGCGGCTGCTCGATGTCATTCGCCGGTTGATAGCGGACTCGCGCCGCCTCTGAGCGGTGCGCCGCCGCCTGGGCCTCAAGAACCTGCGGGTCGCCGGCTAACTCAGGCTCGTTATGCAATAGTTCTTCGATGCGGGCGTAAACGCTCGCCAGATCGCCATTCGGAGAGAAACCGGGCACGCGGTGGAAATGGGCGATGATTTCCGTGCGAGTCAGATTGAGTTTTACGTTGCGGGCCGTGTCGGCGATTCTTTGTCCCAGTTGCTCCACACGCTCGGGCGCCCATTGCTCATTCATCGCTTCGGCGACCGTGCGCAATAACTCGTGCGCCCGACGGGCATGATCGATGTCCGCGGTGGCCTTCTTCGCCTGGTTTAAGTCCGCCTGCTCGCTCAGCTGTTTCGCTCGATCGACCAGGCGTTCCACCAGGCGACCGAGCGTCTGGAAAAGATCGCCGGCGTAATCGCGATACGCCGGACTGTCGCGGTGCGCACGAAACAGCCTCTCGAGCGCCGTGCCTGCGCCTCCCAAATCTCCCGTCGGCGAGTAAACCTCTTCGCCCGCGTCGCACATATCGAGAAAAAACGGCGCCATCGCAGCCTGCCGAGCCTCGGGAAATCGTTTGGCGTACATGACAAACGCCGCTTTGGCCCGGCCCCATTTATGATCCTGATAGAGAGCCTGGGTTTTTTCCCATTCCTCCTCAGGACTTCTCATCCACTCTCGAAACTGCACGACGCCGACATAACTGGCCAGTGCGATCAACGCGGCGCCAACGACGGCTGCCAATCGCACGGCCCAACGCGGCGGACCGCGACGACGTGCAGACTGCCGCCTCGCCCTCGCAACGGAAATGGATTCCGCCTGAGCAGGATTGCTCTCATCGGACGCGGTTGGCGACTTTGACGACCTCGCAGCGGCAAGCGGAGAGGCCGGTGCAGGCGTCGAGGCAGGCGGGCCGGCGGGAGCGGCCACTTCAGCGGGCGGGATCTGGATGGGCGGGGCCTCATCGACCGACGCAGGCTCCGCTGCCAGAGCGGTGGCCTTGACGCGCAAGACGGACATTTCAGTTTCGTCAGACGGGGCTTCCTGCGAATTCGGCCCGCTGACATCAATGGGCCCCGGCTCATGGATCCCCTGCTCGATCTTGAACCGTCGCCGACAGAGGTTGTTGATACACTCGAAGTACTTGCCGATCGAATCGGGCCGCAAATGATAGATCTCGCCGCATGCCGGACAGGCGACATCGATCAACTGAGGGTTGCCCGGGCGCGACGCCATTCGATCATCTTGTGGGTGACAGGCTGTCGGGAAGGTCGAGCGGCGGCTCCTCGGCCGGCGCGGCGGACTTGCCGTTCGATCGCGAGCCCGGCGCGGAGCCTTTTCGAGAGACAAAGTGAACTTTTTCGATCTCCGCCCCCGCCGCAGCATCGATCACTTTAACCACGGTTTCATGATCGACCTCGTCATCGACGTCGAGCACGACCTCGGCCGTAGCAGCTTGGCGGCGGCGCGCAGCCTGCGACAGCGATTCGGTTAGACTGTCGATCGTCGCCGGCACGCCATCGACCGACACGGATCGGTCGCGGGCCACCTTGACGATGATGTTGTCCTGCGCCAATTGCGACATGGTGACTGTCGCCGGCGCTTCTTCGGCCTGGGCCGCCGATAGCTCCAGCGTCTTTTGCACTACGTAGGTGGCCGCGATCATAAAGAAAATCAACAATTGAAATGTGACGTCGATCATCGGCGTCATATCCATTTCAGCTTCTTCACGTTCCCCAGCCTTGAACGGAGATGCTGGGGGGAGGTGCTCTTCCAACTCGGGATGCTCGGCGATTTGAATCCAATCCGCATCGTTCGGCCCGCGAGCCCAATCGGTCTCGGTCCAGACGCCGTCTTCGAGACCCTGTGCCAGCCGTTCGAAGCGGACCTCGCGTCCTGGACCGGAATCGTCTTCAGTGCGAACTCGCCACATTGAATGTCGATATCAGGCATCGGGCGCTTGGAAGCTGCTGTCGGACGTTCAACGTCGTTTCAGTCGCCACGCGCCGTATTCCTAATGTTTCTCCTCTACCCCAATCAACACTTTTCCCAGGTTCGAAATGCTTCCCAATCGCTCGACGAGTTCGCGAAGCCGGACGTATTTGACGCTCTTGTGCGCGCTGACAATCACGTCGAGCGGCCTGTCGGCCGCACCAGCATTGATCCGCACTTCATCGACGAGCGAGTCGAGCGATGGAACCATCGCGTCAGGCTTGACCACGTCGCCGGCATAATAATTGCCATGTTCGTCGATGACAATTGACTGCCGGCCTTCGGCATCCACGCCTCGGCCGTGGGCCGCTTCGGGCACCAGGGTGGGGGCCGGATTTGCAAGCTGATTCGTCAACATGAAGAAGATCAAGAGTTGAAACGTCACGTCGATCATCGGCGTCATGTCCATCTCGGCCTCGTCCGCGCGGCGCCGCGGTCGCCGGGCGACCCATTGGCTTGCCTGATCGACGTCGATTTCGGCGGCCTCTTCCTCTGCCGACGCACCCTGCACGACGCCGCGTGGAAAACTGTCGGCCAACTCCGGTATCTCACGGGCCGTCCGCCACTGGCCAGTTCCCGTGGGACAGACCTCATCGGCGGCGACGATGCGTCCTTCCATCGCCCATGTGACAAGCTTTTCCAGCGTCACGCGGCGATAGACCCGTCCAAGGGCGACGATTTTCAAGTCGAGCGTAGAGTCCGACATCGGCGCTAAAAGGCAGTCGAATAGCAGGCGCCCAAAGTGATCCGTTCCTACGGATCGAGAATCAGGGCGCCTTCACCGCCCACTTACCTTCCTTTCCAATTTTGGCCGTGAGATTCATGGCTGCTTGCGCACCGCGCTGCAACTCGAGTTCGAAACGGCCGACTCGCTCTCGAAACATTGTGTAAGCAAAAATCAGCGGAATAGCTATCAGCAAGCCCTCCGCGGTAGTGAACAAAGCCATGCCAATGTCGTTCGATAAGTCGCTCGGGTTAACCTTTGTGGCGCCAGCGATTTTCTCGAAGGCCAAAATCATTCCCCACACCGTGCCAAGAAGGCCCAACATGGGCGCGAGCTTAGCGAAGACCAGGATCTGCGGCAGCAGGAAATTCAGGTCGGGAAGGATCTCCAACTCGATCAGGTTGGCCAGGGCGCTGCGCGTCGCGACCTTCCCTTCAGGGCCGGTCCGTAGCGCCGTCGTAAACAGCTTGGGCAGGACGCCCGGCTCTTCGTCGCAAAGGGAAATCGCCCCTTCGACGTGCTCCTCGGCGAGCACAGACTCAAGCCGGCCGAGAAAGGCGGCCAGGTCAGTCTTAGCGTGATAGTTCAGCCACCAGCGCCAGAAGACAAGCGTCATGCTCGCCAGGCTCAAAGCCACGAAGATGATCGTGAAAAATGGGCCGTTCGCTTCAATGATGTGCGAGATGCTCATCGGTTGCTTAACTCGTTTCCTGTGAATTCCGCAATTTCCAGCCCTTCCTGCCTGTACCGGACGGTGGATCCTTTTTCACTGCCTTACATGGTGCGGAGCTTTCGGCGCGATCCATCGTGAACCTTGCCAAAGTTCGCGGTCCATTAGCAACCCAAAATCCATCTTAATCGTCGTCGTCAACTCTCGCGATAAGAAAGCGGTAACGCCTCTCTCAATGCGGTTTCTGATCCACGACTTGGATGTCGTAGCCGCCCCCGCGGCGGACGACTTCAAAGGTCGTGCTCGCGATCTGGTCCTCCTTCAGGCCGGCATAAGCTGCTTCCATGCGGGCCATCTTTTCTTCGACTGTCTCCGGCAGGAAGACGAGCATATAAGGAACCGGCGCCAAGCCTAAATACTGCGTTAGCCCGCCAAGAGACTGCGGATTGTCTTCTTGCCAGTAAAGTCGCGACTCTTTCTCCAAGCCCTGCAGTCGCGAGGGCGGCGGCCGCAAGCCGAGATTGTAAAAGAAACGAAAGCGGTCGCCTGGGTCGGGAAAAGCCAACTCAGCGCTCAGACCCGCGTATTGATTCAGCAAGTCTTCCACCGATATGCTACGGAAGCGGAGAATCCAACGGCCTGGACGCGCTGCCCGGCCTGTGGCTCCCGACCCTCCGCCACCTGCCGAGTCGCCCGCGGCAGCGCCGCCGGTTCCCTGGTTCATGTTCTTTCGCAATCGTTCTTTTGCCCGCGCCAGACCCTGTCGGGCACGAGCGGCAGATTGCGCCGCCCGTTGCGCCGCTTGCGACGCCTGCGAAGAAACCGCAGCATCATCGGCGACCCTGGATGCCCGAGAAGCGTCGGATGCTACGTTCGTTTGTAGTTCTTCCGTCGGCCGTTCGGGCAAGTCGGGGAACGGCGGAGAATCGGACTGCGACGTTTCAGCGAGGCTGCCCGCTTCGCCGCCTGCAGCTTGCAAGCCCGCAGCCGCATCGGGATCGTCACCCACTTGAACGACGTCAACGCCAGGAGCCGCCCGCTCATGCTTCTGGAATGCCTTCGCCAGCAGGATGAGCAGCAACACAATGAGCACATGGATCGCCAGCGACGAGCAACTCGACAGTGGAAATTCGCCATTCGGCGAATAGCGATGCCAAAATCGCCGCCATGTTGAAACCGGCTCAGATTGCTGCGACTCCGGGTCGTCGGTATCAGCAGGCGGCAACGACGGTGTCTGTGCTGCGGAAGCAGTCATCGCTCTAGATCCAAATTAGTTCCGAGACGCCGGTCGCAGCGCGACGCGCCGTGGCAACAGTGACAGTTCATTGCTTGTTTTTCTTCAGCCAATCTCGCCATTTCGCCAGCGCCGTGTTCAGCTCCGCGACGCCCCCGCCCGGCCGAGGTCCAAATTCTTGTCCCGTCAATTGACGCAACGTCTCGCCAGCTTTCGGCCAAAGCTCGCGCGGCAGTTTCGGCAGCAGCTCGATCAATGGTGCGACCGACTCAAGGTCTTGCAACCGCTCGATCAGCTCAAGGGATGCCAGGCGGCTGCCCGGCTCGTTTTCGTCGTCGGCCAACTCCTCGAAGGCCACCTGTCGATAACCGCCTTTCCGCTGTCGATCCGCCCGCGCTATACGACCGTCGATCTGCTTCCAGATCAGCTTCTGCAAGCGGTCGTCATCGACCGCCAGCCAGCGCAAACAAGCTCGGATCGGCGCGCGCTGGAAAGCGTTAGCCGCCTGCCGCTCGGCCGCCTGTGCCGTGTCTGCGTCGGCAGAGCCGAGAAAGACGATGATCCTATCGAGCTGATCGCTGACTTCGGCGTATTTTGGGTTGCGTTTCGCCAATTCGGCAGCGACCGATCGCGCCAACGGTTCGCCAGCGAACGACTGCTGCATCTCCAGAAGACCAGCGATGTCCTGCGCACGGATGCCATTTGCAAGGCGCCCTTGCGCCATTTTCTTCAATGCGGAGTCCTTCGACTTTGCGAGCGCTAGCAACTCCTCGTTCGTGGCCCGACGCGCCCGCTTGACCAAGATATCATAGACGATTCGCCTCGTCCGAGAGTCGTTCTCGGGCAACGTCGCATGCAGCTCGATGAGCTGCGCGACGCTCATCTCATCGCTCCGATTGCTGAACTCAGCGGCGGCCCTTTGGCGGACCACGTCTGCGGCGTGCTGCATCAACTCAGCCAGTTCTTCGACGCTCGCCTCCGGGAGCCGCTTGTCGAGCGTCGCGAGGAGCAAGTCCTTGA
>JAICIG010000301.1 GCA_025924495.1 Pirellulales bacterium
CAGTTGCCGCCGGCCCGTTTCCAGCTTCGATTTGCCGGCGCTCGACCCTTGCTCTTGCATGCTTGGGGAGCGGTCGAGCAAGACAATGGTCGTATCGATTCGGCCCGCCGAGGCCAGCCCCAGCCAACCGCTGGCCAAGGGCCGCGCGATGACGAAAGCCAGGCACGCAATCGCCGCCATGCGGAACAGCAGAATCAACCACTGCCGCAGCCGCGCCAGCCCGCGCGACATGCGGTTGGCCGCCAGCAAAAACATCATGGCGCCCCAGCGCACGGTCTGATAGCGCCGCTGGTTGATCAGATGAATGATCACCGGCAGAGCCGCCAGCGCCAGCCCGGCCAGGAAGATGGGCTGCAGAAAGCTCACCAACTGCCTCGCTTACGGCTGCGTTCGACCAGGAATCGCGACAGCACGCGTTCGTAGTCTTCACTAATGTTAACGCGGTGATAGTCCACCGCCGATTCCAGGACGATCTGTTTCATCTGTTCCAGATACTTGTTCAGCGCCAGGTGGTAGCGGTCCGCAATCTCGTGCGGCTCGGCAAAGATGGGCGTACCGCCTTCCAGATCGAGAAATCGCGTCGGCCGACGAAAGTCGAAATTCAGCTCCTGCGAATCAAGCAGGTGGAACGCGGCTACGTCGTGTTTGCGGAAGCGCAGATGTTCGAAACAACTGCGCAGCTCCTCCGGCTCGATGAAGAAGTCGGACAAGATTACGATCAATGCCCGCTGCCGCACCGTTTCGGCCAATTCGTGCAAGGCCGCTGGCAAATGGCTTTCGCCTTTGGCCCGAGCCTGCTCCAACACGTCGAAAACGGCCGATAAGTGGGCAGGATTGCGCCGCGGCGGAATGTTGCGCAGCACGCCTCCCGCTACGCAGGTCAGCCCGACCGCATCGCCCTGCTCTACCGCCAGATAGCCCAGACTTCCGGCCAACCGGCGGGCGTAGGCCAGCTTCGTTGTGCCGGCGGAGCCGAAATCCATTGAGCCGCTGGTATCGAGCACCAGGCAGCAACGCAGATTGGTGTCGGCCTCGAATTCTTTGACATAAAAGCGGTCGGAGCGGCCATACGCTCGCCAATCCATGCGCCGCGGATCATCGCCGGGCACGTACTTGCGATATTCGGCAAACTCGACGCTCGAGCCGCGATGCGGGCTTTGGTGGCGGCCGGAAACCGTGCCTTGCATCGGCTGCCGCGCGAACAGCGGAATCGCCGCCAGTCGCGCCAGCACCTTCGGCTCCAGGAAGCTGCGAGACTGGCGAATCGTGGACATTGTCGATTGGTCCGTCAGGGCCGCAAAGACTCGATGACTCCATCCGCCAGGACGCCGAACTCGTTACAACTCGTGCTCGGTTTCCGCAATCAGTCTGCGCACGATTTCCCGGCTATCGATGCCTTCTGATTGCGCCGCAAAGGTGGTAATCACGCGGTGCGTCAGCACCGGCAGCGCCACTTCCTGCACGTCTTCCAACCGCACCATATAGCTGCCGGAAAGTGCTGCACGGGCCTTGGCGCCCAGGATCAGATATTGCACGGCCCTGGGGCCGGCGCCCCATGCGACGAACGGTTGGATCCACTGTGGCGCCGTGGAACCTTTGGGCCGCGTCTTGCGCACCAGGCGCGCGGCGTAGGCGTAGATATGATCGGGCACGGGAATGCGGCGCACCAGATCTTGATAAGCGATGATCTGCCGGGCCGACAGCAGATGCTCCAGTTCGGGCAAAGCATCCCCTGTCGTAGTCCGTGCGATTTGAATCTCTTCTTCCTCGTCCGGGTAATCGACCTCGACGAGAAACATGAATCGGTCAAGCTGGGCTTCAGGCAGCGGGTAGGTGCCTTCCTGCTCGACGGGGTTTTGCGTGGCGAGCACCAGGAAGGGCTGCTCGAGCCGGAACATTTTGCCGAGGATCGTGAGCTTATGCTCTTGCATCGCCTCGAGCATGGCGGCCTGGGTTTTCGGCGGCGCGCGGTTGATCTCGTCGGCCAGCACGATGTTGGCGAAGATCGGCCCTTGCAAAAAGTGAAACTCGCGCCGCCCCGACGCACCTTCTTGCAGAATATCGGTGCCGGTGATGTCCATTGGCATCAGGTCCGGCGTGAACTGGATGCGGCTGAATTTCAGCGACAGCGTTTCGGCCAGCTTGCCCACCAGCAAGGTCTTGGCCAGACCCGGCACGCCCATGAGCAGCGCGTGACCGCGCGCGAACAGGCAAATCGCCAAACGTTCGATGACGTCGTGTTGCCCGACGATGACTCGCCCGAGCTCGCGCTTCAATTGGGCATAGATTTGGCGAAGACTGTCGATCGCCGCGACGTCATTCTCTTGGAGTTGTTCGCTCGAACTGGCTTCAAGCGCCATCTTCCGTTCCTCCTCGGAGTCCCGTTGCCAAGAAAGACACGCAAGCCCGCATCGACGGCAGTTGCGCGCGTCGTCTGTGAGCGATTGCCCACACCCGACTTCCCCTGACGACGCAGCAGTCAGTCTGGCAGATTGCAATGCGATCGTCTACAGCCGCGGGAAATTTCGCTTTGTGTTATGCGCAGGTTGATGACAGCACAACGGCCAGAGGCGGAAGTGCGCCCGCCTCGTCTTTGGAGTTCGTGAAATCTGTCGCGATGCCGCACGCGCGCCGATCCTTTCGACACAACAAACCGCGCGACGGCCGCCTGACTGGCATTAGTTTACGGGGCACATACTGGAACAGTTCGCCCGCCGGGGCCGACGGCGCGAGGGGCTAATCCGGCAAACTCGGAAAAACAGGCAAAAACAGCGCTGTAAGGCGTTGCATTTCGGACTGGTTGGCGGCTTTCCGGGCCCTTGCGCGGGCGGATTGCCGAAAACGCGGCTCTTTTTGCGCACTAAACTTTTCGTGCAGACGATAGTTCGGCGGCGTCAAAGCCCGCCGACGAAGCACGCGGCTTTAGCCAACTGCGACTCGATTCGGCAAGGAACTTCAAACATGGCCAAACGATTTCGTAGACGATTGTGGGTCGACTCCAAGGTTCAAGGCAGTTTCGCTTTGAGAGCCATTGCCTACTGGATCAGTTGCATGATGGTGGTTACCGGCGTCGCCATGCTTTGGCGCCTGCTGACGCGGCCAACCCAGCCGTTTTTTACGTCGGATGAAGAGTTGTGGGCGTGCGTCGGGCCGATCGCCGTGGCGACTCTCTTCATCTTGCCGACAATTGTCTACGACATTCTCGTCATCACCAATCGCCTGGTCGGACCGATCTTGCGTCTGCGAGGCGCAATGCGCCGGCTGGCGCAAGGCGAGCATGTCGATCCGATTCGTTTCCGCGATGGGGACTTCTGGCAGGAATTCGCCGACGAATTCAATGCCGTCGCCGCCTATGTGCAGGCGGAACGCCAGGCAAAGAACCGCGCGCCGACCACCACGATTTCGCTCAGCAAGATCGACGATTCGCAATCCGATTCCGCGTCGTCCAACGCTTGGCAGACGTCCGCCGCTTTGTCGGAATAAATAACCTGGCTGCCCGCTAACGGCGGTCAAGCGAGTATTTCGCGCACGACATTGCCGTGAACGTCGGTCAGACGGAAATCGCGACCCGCGTGGCGGTAAGTCAGCTTCGTGTGATCGAAGCCGAGCAAGTGCAGGATCGTGGCATGCAAGTCGTGCACGTGGACCGGGTTCTCCACGGCCCGGTAACCGAACTCGTCAGTGGCGCCGTAGACCATGCCTCCTTTGACTCCGCCGCCCGCCAGCCAGACGGTAAAGCCCCAGTGATTGTGATCGCGCCCGCCGCCCGGCTTGCCATTGACCAGCTCGACCGCCGGCGTGCGGCCGAACTCTCCGCCGCAGATCACCAGCGTTTCGTCGAATAGGCCCCGCTGCTTGAGATCGGCGAGCAGAGCCGCGATCGGTCCGTCGCATTCAGCGGCCAGGCTGCGGTGGTTCTTCTCCAGATCGTTGTGGCTGTCCCAGGGCTGCACGTCGCCGTGATATAACTGCACCACGCGCACTCCGCGCTCCACCAGTCTTCGAGCCAGCAGCAGTTGCCTGCCGTGAACGCCATTGCCGTAGGCGTCGAGCACGTGTTGCGGTTCTTGCGAAAAGTCGAAGGCGTCGCTGGCCTCTAGCTGCATGCGGAAGGCCAATTCAAACGCTTGAATCCGCGCTTCGAGCTCCGGTTCGTCGGTGCGCGACAGTTGGTGCTGCCGGTTGAACCGCAACAATAGATCGAGCTGCCGCCGCTGATCCGATTTGGCGACTGCGGGGCTGGTAATGTTCTCGATTAGCTCTTCGACTTTGCTTTTGCGAGTGTCGAGGTGGGTCCCTTGATAAATGCCGGGTAGAAAGGCGGCGCGCCAGTTCGAGACGTCGGCCACCGGCAGCCCCGGGCACATCGCAATGAAGCCGGGCAAATTCTGATTGTCCGTCCCTAATCCGTAAGTCACCCAGGCGCCCATGCTCGGCCGCGACAATCGCTCGTCGCCGCAGTTCATCAGCCGCATCGATTGCTCATGATTCGGCGTATTGGCGTGCATCGAACGGATGAAACAAAGGTCGTCGACGTGCGCCGCGGTCTTGGCGAAGATCTCGCTGATTTCGATGCCGCTCTGGCCGTATTTCTGGAATTTGAAGGGCGAACCCATCGCCGCGCCCGTGTGGCGCTCGGTCGTCAGGTTGCCCATGGGCAGCGGCTGGCCGTTGTATTGATTCAACAGCGGCTTCGGATCGAAAGTGTCAATCTGCGATGGACCGCCGTTGAGATAAATATGAATTACGTGCTTCGCCTTGCCGGCAAAATGAGACGCCTTGGGCGCCAAGGGGGAGATCGCCGCGGCGTTTTCGCTAGCTAACAGCCCGTCGTCTGCCAACATGCCGACGAGCCCCAGCGTTCCCAGGCCGGCGCCCATCCGGGCAAGCATGTCGCGGCGATTGAGGGGAAGCATTGATCGTCTCCTGTCTTCAATCCATGTCCTGCATGGCGGCGTCCCGCGCGCTGAGACCAGGCGGGAATGATTTCAGCAAGGTTCTAATCCAGATACATCAATTCGTTTGAGCACAGCAGCACCTGAGCCAACTGCTGCCACATATCAAGCTGCGATTGTTCGCTCTTCGTTTCCTTGACGAACGCCGTGGCGGCGGCCAATTCATCGGCCGACGGCTCGCGCGAGAATGCGGTTCGATACAATGCCGCGACTCGCTGGCCAGGATCCGCTTGACTGGCCGCCTCGGGCCTTGCCATCAGCGACTTCGCCTGCTCGATGACAAAGGGCGAATTCATGGCGAATAGCGCCTGCTGCGGAACCATGGTGCGCGGGCGGCGCTCGACTGATTGGTCGGGAGCGGCAAAGTCGAACGAGCGAAACATGCCGGGCAGGCTTTGACGGTCCACCAGGCCGTACACCGTGCGGCAACGGCTCTGCGCGTCAGCCGCAATATCGGTCGGTCTGCCGCTAGTGCGATGTTCGAGCCGAGCCGAAACCGCCAGCAGCGTGTCTCGCATCGCTTCGAAATCGAGCCGCTGGCGATTCATCCGCCACAACAGCCGATTGTCGGGATCCACGGTTCGCGCCTTCGCCGCCATTTCCGCGTCGGCTGAGGAAGATTGCTGGTAAGCGGCCGAGAGCATGATCCAGCGGTGCAACTTTTTGAGCGACCAGCCTTCCGCTATGAATCGCGAGGCAAGGTGGTCGAGCAGTTCCGGATGCGATGGCGGCGTACTCCGCTTGCCGAAATCACTCGGGCTGGAAACCAGCGGCTCGCCGAAATGGTACATCCAGACCCGGTTGACGATCACGCGAGCCGTGAGCGGGTTCTGGGGCGAAGCGATCGCCTGCGCCAAATCGAGCCGGCCGCTGCCATGCGCAAATGGCTTTCGCTCGCCGGTCGACAGCACTTCAAGAAACTGCCGAGGCACATGTTTGCCGGGCTGCGACGGATTGCCGCGCACAAAAATCTGCGGATCGTGCGGAGCTTCGGCGTCGTACAAAACCATGGCCCGCGGCGGCGCGCCGGCCGACTTCACCGCCATGCGGTCGAGCTCCTGCACCTTGCCGCCGAAAGCGTCGGTTTCCTGCCGCGACATATAGCGCCGCGTCTGGCTCTTGGGGAAATAAGCGGGGCTCTCGCGACTGACGAGTATCTCCAGAAGTTGCTGCCGCGGCGGTTCGATAGGCGGAGGCGACGCGATTCCGACCGTCGCCGGAGCGGTCTTCGATTCGTCATACACGCGTTTGAGCAGATCGCCGTACGCTCTCGCCACATCCGCGCGATTTGTCAGCGTCGCCTTGGTCAATGCCTCAAGCACGAGCGGATTGATCTGCCCGCGCTCGATGCCCGTCGGTTTTGCTTGCCACTGCTGCAAAACTGCGGCCGCCGCCTGACCGAACGCATTGGCGTCCAGCGTTTGGTCGAGTCGCATCAAGTCTCGCCATGGCCCAAACACCGGATCGTCGGCGGCGGCGCGTTCGTCGATGAATCGACGCCAGCGGGCGACCATCGGCGGACGCAGATCTTCCGGCGCAAGCGACAGAAAGAAGATTGCCGTCTCGAGCGGATCGGGCTGTGTTGTCGCGACACGGATCAGATAATCGCCGACTCGCTGTCGCGCCGTTTCCGATAATGAATTGAATTGTTCGTCCAGGAACTTGCGCAACTCTTCGCGCTTCGGACCTGCTTCCTTTTCGAATTCAACGCCGCCCGGCGTGTTTTCCGGTGCGTCGGTCGGCGGCAATTCCAACGGCGCCTCGCTGCTGGCAAACACACCGTAAAGCGAATAATAGTCGGCCGTGGGGATGGGGTCGTACTTATGGTCGTGACATCGTGCGCAAGAGACCGTCAGCCCCAGGAAGCCACGCGACACCGTGTCGATTCGATCGTCGATCACATCGTGAACGTTGTTGTCGTACATCCGCCCTAGCGTGAGATAACCAAGCGCCGCCAGCCGCCAGGCCTCGACCTTCGGCTCGATCAGGTCCGCCGCCAGTTGTTCCTGGACGAAGCGGTCGAACGGCAAATCCTCATTGAAGGCGCGGATGACGTAGTCGCGGTAGGTGTAGGCGTACGGCCGGATGCGATCGTCGCCATACATCAGCACGCCGTCCTTCGTATCGGCAAACCGAGCGACGTCGAGCCAGTGGCGGCCCCAGCGCTCGCCATAGCGGGGCGACGCCAGCAACCGCTCGACGACCGACTCGAAGGCGACGGAGGTCGAGGCGGGGTCATTGATAAAGGCCTGCACTTCCTCCCAAGTCGGCGGCAACCCGATCAGATCGTAATAGGCCCGGCGGATCAATGTGCGCCGGTCGGCCGCGGGGGCCGGATGCAAGCCGGCAGCTTCGAGCTTGGCTAGTAGGAACGAATCGACGCTTGTCCGCGCCCAATGCGTGTCGTTCACCGCGGGGACGGGAGTGTCGTTGATCGATCGGAAGGCCCAATGCTGGCGGTCGGCGTCTGTAACGGCAAACTCTTTCCGCGGCGCTACGTCAGATTCTTCCGGCCATGGCATGCCGATCTCGATCCAATGCACAAGCGCCGCGATTTCGTCCTCGCGCAGCTTGGCGTCGGGCGGCATCTTCAATTCGCCGGCCTGTTTAATGGCTTGAATCAACAGACTCTCCGCCGGCTTGTGTTCGACGACTGCCGGGCCTGAATGTCCGCCTTTCAAGGCGCTTTGCCGCGAGGTGAGACGCAAGTCGGCCTCAGGATCATCGTCGCCGTGGCATTCGAAGCACTTCGCCGCCAGCACCGGACGGACGCGTCGCTCGAAAAACTCTTCGCCCGTCAATTCGGCCGCCGACAGGGGCGCCGCAGAGAACCTTATGAGGCACAGCAGCAACAAGAGGCAACGGGCTTTCATCGAATCGCTCCCGATTTCAGTCGCTCGCGATGGCTCTCGATATGCTCCCGCAATTCCTCGCAGGCTTCGGCGAGTTTTCCGGCGCGCATGGCATCGAGCAAACGTTGATGGCTCTCGACGCCCGCCTTTCGCCCGCCTTTCTTCACGCTCTCGCGAAACTTCTGAAAGAAGACAGAGAGGAGATCATTGAACGCCAGCAACGGATTGAGCCCGCTCGATTCGACCAGACGCCGATGGAAAGCGATGTCCAGCTCCACCCAACTCTGCACTTCATGAGCTCGACGCAGAGCGTCGTTGATTTCGCGCAGCTCCTCGTAGATCGACGGATCGCCTTGCATCCGCCGCATCACGTAGGGCAGCACGCCCGTCTCGAGCACAATGCGCGTGCCAATGAGTTCCTCCGGAGACGCGAGCTGCAGCGCAGGATGGAAGCCGAGGTACTCAGTGACGCGTTCCAGGCTGACTTGCCCGACCGTCAAGCCGCGACCGGGCTTCGACTCGACGACGCCCAAGAATTCCAGGGCCTTGGTGGCCTCGCGAATGCTCAGCCGGTTGACGCCGAACTGGCTGGCCAATTCGGTCTCGGTCGGCAGCCGATCGCCCGGTTTGAGCCCTTGCGCCGCGATGTAGCTCTTAAGCTGCGTCGCCACCACATCGCGGATTTTGTGGCGCTTGATCGTTCCGAGCATGGCGGCTCCTGGCGAGGGCGGCGGTTCGTCGAGCAATTAGATTATCAGACAATCTTGGAGCGGGCAAATAGAACGTGGGCGACCTCCCGGCCAGCGTCCAAGTTGCAGATCAACTCGGAATCGGTCGGACGACTTCGCCATGCACGTCGGTCAGCCGGTAATCTCGTCTGGCATGCCGATAGGTGAGCTTCGTGTGATCGAAGCTGAGCAAATGCAATAGAGTCGCGTGGAAATCGGGAATCGTGACCTTATGCTCCGCGACGAAATAGCCGAACTCATCGGTCTGGCCATAAACCATGCCGCCGCGCACGCCGCCTCCGGCAAGCCACATGCTCATTGGGACCCGAGGCGTCTTCGGCTCGTACGGCCGCGGCGATGACGGAGATCCCAGCGATCGACACTACCAAGAGCAGGCCGTGGGTCGTGACGGGCATCGCTTGCATCTCCTTGCTGGCCCCGCTTCACCTCGCAGCAAGAACTGCCCGAAAGTTACTTTCAACACAATTCAGTTGCAAGCATTGAAGCGAAACCGGCATAAGACCCCGCTCGTTTCAGCGAGCGCCTCAGGGAATGCCAAGAGCGCTGCGGACAGACCTGACGAGATCAGTGCAGGCAAAGGCCGGGCTGCGCCGCCAAAACCTGTCGCCACTAAAATCTTGTCAGGTCAATTCGTCTGGGCCACAATAGGTTCAAAAATCGACAAGCTGGGTGGAACTTCCTAAGCAGTCAGGAAAACATCGACGATGAACGCACGACGGGTCATCTCTTACGCGTTGCATTTGCTTGGCGTGGTTGCAGCGATGAGCTTTCCATGCGGCGACGTCATGGCGGCAAAGCCAATTGCGCCATCGCCTAATATTGTGTTCATGATGGCCGACGATAAGTATGAGTACAGCGAGCCGAATGCTCAAAAACATCGAGAATCCTCGAGAAAAGAGCCGTTTTTGCGGAGATTTCAAATCGCCGGGAACCGCGGCAAATTGGGGCGAATTACGGGCAATTAACTACACTTTGCTACACTGCCGCCAAATCTCGGCGCCCGCTTGGCGAAACTGGATCGCCAGCGATTAGCGTGCTTCGCCAGCATGACTCCTGGGAATCCGTGCAGAGACGTGGGCCGCCCCATGTCCCGAAATCAGTTCGCAGGACGTTCAACGTCTTCCTGGCAGTCCTGAGAAACTTTGCCGATTAGTCCGGCC
>JAICIG010000302.1 GCA_025924495.1 Pirellulales bacterium
ATGTGGTGCTGAGTCCGGCGAGCAATCCGTTCGGGAGCCAGACAAACTCCAATGGCGTCTACGTGATCGACTGCGCTGGAAGCAACATCATTATCTCCAATGTTCGAGTCGTGGGCACCTTGCTGCTCCTTAATCCCGGACCTGGTTCGGCCGTACAAGGCAACCTTAACTGGTGGCCTGCGGTGGCGAATTACCCTTGCCTGCTGGTGAACGGCAGCATCGCGCTGAATTACAGCAGCGGCACGCTCTCCGATAGTTCCGCCAACTCGGCCAACTTCAACCCCCTTAGCCCCAACCCCGTACCCTATCCCTGGCCATCGGGCGTAACAGATAATACTTTTAAGACCGCCTATCCGTCAGAGATCCATGGCTTGGTCTATGTCTCGGGCAATGTGACCACCTCGAACAGCCCCGTGCTCAACATCTTGACGGTAGGCGGGGCGTTTGTAGGGCAAGGCATGCTGACGCTGAACTACGACCCAATCTTCTACAACAATCCTCCCCCCGGCTTTTACACGACTCAAATGATTCCGGCATCGGGGAGCTGGACACAGATGACGCAGTAGTTTGGGGCGCCGGGCGGGGCTTATTTAAAAGCTGGCAATCTGCGCGAGTGCGGGTTCGAGGTTTGCGGCCTCAGCGGGCATCAATTGAAAGACATGATTGTCGATTCCGCCGGCATGCTTCAATTCCAGATCGACTCGTCCCGGGAAAGAAAGGCGAAATGGGCCGACTCAACAATACGGCCGATCACCCGCACGATCATGCGCGCTCTCTGCTAGGGAATTCCTGGACCGGGCCGGCACCGCGACGATTCGACAATTCACGCAGAAAATACTGCTGTTGACGGTGATCGGTGCGGCCCTATAATCCGCCGCCACGTCTACTCGGGGCGAAGGATGCGCCTTGAGACGATGTGTGGGGCCGATCGTGTTAATTGGGCAAAGTTTTCGCTCTGAGTAAAGTTTTCTCGCTGCACTTCCGAAGTTAGCAGTAAGATCGGATCGTCTGGCTTCGCGTCGCTCGATGCGCGCCGGAACCGAAGCACATCTCAAGTCTCAGTCTTCATGGAAGAGGACGGTATGAGTACGCGGCAAGGAAGTCGCGCCGCCGCTCGCTTCCCTGACAGGCATATCTCGAAGGGCGCGTAAGCGATGCGAGCTTCCACAGCGCGATGGGCGTTGGCCACATTATCGATCCTGGGTCTGGCTGGCTGTAAGAGCGGCAGCCCTAGCTGGTGGCCCGGCCGCAACAAGATGCCCGCCTATTCGACGTCGTCCACGACGCCTCCGCCGGGGGCCTCGCAGTATCAAATGCCTTCGTCGCAGGTGGCGCCTTATGGCAGCGCCGAGCATTCGCACGACGGCGGCCAGTACGGGCAACAGCAAGCTGGCGCCGCGGATCAGTACGGAGCCAATGGCAATTACGCAATGGCGGCAGATGCAGCCGGCCAGAACGCCTACTCCAACGTGGCCGGCGGCATGAATGCCGCGACCCCGCAAACCGGCCCCTACGGCGTCGGCGCTTCTTACCAACAACCTGCTGGCGCGGCCGGGGGCTATGCCGGGGCCGATGCAAACTACGGCGCCGGGCAAATGAACAATCAATATGCAGGTGGCGCTCCCGTGGGCGGTCAGGGATACGCCGATTACTCGAATCAACAAGCGCCTGGCGCAGGTTATGGCGTCGCCGGTTACCCAACGCAGCCGACTGCCGGCGTTGCAGGAACCACGCAAAACGAACCTTATAGCGGCGCGACGGCTTACACGGCCGACAACCGCTACAGCGCCGGCGATGCGAATTACGGCGCAGGCTCGAGGTACGATGCCTCCGCTTACGGCGGCACGCCCGAACAAGCGCCCTACGGTCAGGCGGGGGCAGGCGGCTGGGGACAAGGCGCCGCGGGCCAGGCCCCGAGCGGCGACACCGGCTACCAGCCCGGCCAGACTGGCTACAATCCGGGGGCCAATGGGTACAACCCCGCGGGGACGCAACCTTATCAAGCTCCCGCGTCGCAGTACGGAGCCGATCCTAATGCGATGCAAGCCGATCCGCACTATCGTCCCGGCGGCACCAGCGACTACTCGCCCGCGGGCGGCGCAGCCGCACCAGTCGGCGGTTATGGCACACCTGCCGGATCGCCGGCCGGCTATGGCGCGACCGACCCGGGCTACGGTGCTGGCGGAGCAGGTTACGGCGCCGGCGGAACGGGCTATGGCGCCGCGGGCGCTGGTTATGGCGCCCCAGGCGCGGGCAACAGCGCAGCGGGCGGCGCTTATGGCGCCCAAGCGGGCAGTCGCTACGGCGATCCCGCTGCGACGGGACAGTACCCGGCATCGACGGTCGGAGATCGTTATGCGACCCCTGCATCGCCCAACGCTTCGGCCATCACGCCGAACGACGTGAACCTGCCGGCTCGCTAGCGTTCTGTCTTCGCAGGACTTGCCGACGCTTTTGCCGGCAGGCCATTCTTCGCGCCGCTTAGTCGGCGCCGACGCTCGGCAAGGTAGTTCGTGCGGAATTGAGCATCGACGGCAATCTTCTCCGCCGTGCGGTAGTCGATCACTTCTCCGAGGTAGCGCACCGGCGGATTCGGGTACAGCCGAGGCTCAGCCCAGCGCCATAGCGGCGGCCCGAACGCGCAGCACGCCGCCGCCAACAGCGTCAGCCAAAATAGCGATCGCAGGCGGAATTGAAACCAGCGGCGTTTCATCGAGTGCTTCTCGCGCAAGTGACGCTAAATTCCGACCCTGCATCCGGGCAGTTTCGCTTGCAATTGTTGAGCGCCTTGTTTCGTAACGCGAGTTTGCCTCGCGGATACGTGGCGGAGCTTCGTCAGCTTCTGCAGATGGATCAAGCCGGCATCGCTGATGCGAGTGCCATTCAAATTAAGCGATTCTAGGTTGTTCAATTCGGAAAGATGACTCAGTCCTTCATCGCCGATATTTGTAAAATCTAAGTTCAAAAGGGTGAGCTTGCGAAGCTGCCGAAGATGGGACAGTCCGTCATCGCTCACATCGACGCCGGGCAGGAAGAGATTTTCGAGGTCGGTGAACTGCGAGAGCAGACGCAAACGCTCATTCCCGATGGGAGCAGAACCGCCCGAGGTCTTGGGCTCTACGGCAAGTTGCACGTGCTGTACGCGGGCCGCATAGTCCGGCCCCAGACGCTCAATCACCCAATCGCGCCAGGCCGACCGCTGTTGCCGCGATTGGTAAGGATTGAACCGCGGATAATCGTAATGGACCATGGCGCCGGTATCTCGCAGCACCTGTGCGGCGTCGCGCTGGCGATGCGCACGATCGACATAGGCCCCGAGCGAGATGCCGAGGACCGTCAAAAGAAACAGAAAACCGGCCAAACTGAATTGAAACCAGCGGCGGCGCGGTTTGCCCTGCATGCTGGCTATCTTAGCCGCGCCGGTGCGGCTGCTCAAAGATTTTTGTCCCCAGCCGCCTGATGTTGGTCAACGATGTCGCCGGCGGACGCTCGCCAGTCACGCATCAATGCCTCTCATTCCTTGAATCGCCGCGGTAAGATGGGGAGCGTGTAAGACGAACTAGTTGTGACGCGGCCCTGCGCCCATGAAGAATTTGATTGTCTTCGCCCTTGGCGCGTTTTTCATTTCGGTTGCCGGCTCCGCGCGCGGCGAAAACGACGCTGCGGAACCGGAACGCCGCGCCATCAGTTTCCTAGCGCGAGAAATTGGAGCCTGGCCCGCGGAGAATAAGTGCTTCTCGTGCCATAACAACGGCGATGCGGCGCGAGCCGCATATGGGGCATTGAAGTTGGGCTGCGATTTGCAGCAAGATCGGCTGCGCAGCACGACCGACTGGCTGTCGCGGCCCGAAAATTGGCGACTTACGAAAGTTCCGGCCGAGTTCCGCGACGATCGCTTGTCGGCCATTCAGTTCGCGGGGGCGCTGACTTCAGCGGTCGAAGCCGACTGCATCACAGACCGAGAGACGCTGATCTCTGCCGCGGAATTAGTCGCCGCCGAGCAAGATGACGATGGCTCTTGGCATGTTGACCAGTCGGGCCAGGCAGGTTCGCCCGTGACATATGGAACCGGGATGGCGTCCTGGTTGGCGCGACGCACACTGATGGCTGCGAGCGAGCAGCGCTACCGTGAGGCGATTGGCAAGGCCGATGCGTGGTTTCGCACTCACGAAGCTCGCAACACGCCCGACGCTGCCGGCGCGCTGCTCGCCCTCGCCGATGCACGCGACGCCGCGGCGATCGAGCGGCGCAAGCAATGCCTGGACACGTTGCGGCTGGCCCGCACCGACGAGGGCGGCTGGGGACCTTATCCAAAATCGCCCGTGGAAGTCTTCGACACGGCGCTGGCGATCCTGGCGCTGGCGGCGCAACCGCGCACCGCAGAAACCGAGGTCTTGCTCGACGCAGGCCGAAAGTTTCTCCTGGCCGAGCAACTCGACGACGGCAGCTGGGTGGAGACGACGCGTCCGAGCGGATCTCGCAGTTACGCCCAACGCATGTCCACAACCGCGTGGGCGACCTTAACGCTGTTGGCGACGCGGAAGTGATCAAGCTCGCGATCGTTAAACGTCGCGGATAGAACTCGTTTATCCTGAAACTGTTAGGCGGCCGTCAATTCACAAAGTGCGCCCCCAGTTGCAGGCACACTCCGTGTGCCGTGCCACGTTTGAGCGCGAAGCTGCGCGGCCGGTGAACGCTGGCAACATCAAGGCCGTGAACGCCCTTAGAATCGAGGATTAAATAACCTCCCAAACTGCGGAGAAATCGTGGCTAGATGATTTTCTGCCGGAGTTTCGAGCCGTTGTGCATAGGGGAGTTGGTTGTTCCTTGGTGCGCAAAAAGGCGATCGGCAATGAGATATGACAATGAGCGACCGGATCTGCATTGGCATGCTTGCCACCAGCTTTAGCTGGTGGTAAGAGATCCATTTATGAACCGTCGTGCAGCCGGCTTTAGCCGGCTTCCACTTGAAGAGGGCGCAGTTCATGTCGAGTCATGTCTTCCACGAGAATTATCTCCACGTCAATTGGCATGCCAAAAACAACTACCCGCTCCTCACCGCTAAGCTCGAACCGCTCGTCCATGACCTTGTGCGGCAGCGCTGTCGGCAAACCAAGGGCGTGCATCTGCATGGCGTCAACGGCACGGCTACCCATGTGCATTTGGCGGTCAATATCGAACCTTCGGTTTGCATCAGTGACTTGATCGGCGAACTCAAGGGGGCATGTTCTTATGAGATGAATCGGCTGGCGCGGCATAAAGCCATCGAGTGGCAGCGCGGATTTGGCGTGGTCAGCTTCGGCAAGCGGCAACTCCCTTGGGTGCTGGATTACATTGCGAAACAGAAACAGCATCATGCGCAGGGAACAACCAAACGCCGCTTAGAGCAAATTGGCTATGATGATAACGGCATGCCGCTGGCCAGCGCCTGAAGGCTTGCACAAGTCGGCTAAAGCCGACTGAAGACAACAAATGTTCTTGCTCGAATCCCACCAGCTAAAGCTGGTGGCAGACAGGAAAAAGCCTGGCCGCTGAATTCCCGCGCTCTGGGAATTGGGAAATTATTTAATCCCCGTTGCTTAGTATGGATTGCCAATCGAGCTGCCAATAGAGGGCGGCGACTTGCGTGACCGCAGCCACAACCATGAGCCAGAAGCAAATCGCATTCGTCGATAGGCCATGCTGCTTCATGCCGACACTCTAACCGCCGGCGCATGAAAAAACGCCTGCTACATTGCGGAAATTTTGCATCCAGCGAGCTTTATGTATAATGCTAGATGCTTTCCTGCCTTCATCCGCCTTCTGTAAGGTCCCGCCATGAAGCGTTGCCGTCCGGCGCTCGCAATTGCCTTTCGGGTTTTGATCGTCGCCGCCGTGAGTATCTTTTCCTCGGCTGTCCAAGCCGATGCTCCGAAGATCGATTTCAATCGCGACATCCGGCCAATCCTGTCGAACAATTGCTTTAAGTGCCATGGCCCCGATGAGAAAGAGCGGCAAGCCGGATTGCGTCTCGATAAGCAGGAAGGGGCCGTGGCTGAGCTGTCTTCGGGCGCCAAGGCGGTCACGCCGGGCCAGCCGGCCGCCAGCTCGCTCGTCGAGCGAATTACCTCGGCCGACTCCGATGCCAAAATGCCGCCGCCCGCCAGCGGCAAAGTGTTGAAGCCGGAAGAAATCGAAAAGCTCAAACGCTGGATCGCCGAAGGCGCCGAGTATCGCGGCCATTGGTCGTTCTTGCCGCCGGTGCGCGTCGAGCCTCCCAAGGTCAAGCACGAGGAGTTGGTCCGGACGCCGATCGATCGCTTTCTGCTCGCTCGGCTCGAAGCGGAAGGGCTCGAACCGTCGCCCGCCGCCGATCGCGTCACGCTTATTCGCCGCGTGACGCTCGATCTGACCGGCCTGCCGCCGACGCCGGCCGAGGTCGACGCCTTCGTGGCCGATCCATCTTCCGATGCCTATGAGAAACTGGTCGACCGGTTGTTGCAGTCGCCTCGCTACGGCGAACACATGGCCCGCTACTGGCTCGATGCGGCTCGCTACGGCGACACGCACGGGCTGCACTTCGACAACGAGCGTGCTCTGTGGAAGTATCGCGACTGGGTCATCGACGCCTTCAACCGCAACTTGCCGTTCGATCGCTTCACGATCGACCAACTGGCCGGCGACCTGCTGCCGAACCCGACGCCCGAGCAGCGGATTGCGACCGGCTTCAATCGCTGCAATGTCTCGACGAGCGAAGGGGGCTCGATTAACGAAGAGGTGCTGGTGCGCTACGCGGTCGATCGCGTCGAGACGACGTCGACCGTGTTCATGGGCCTGACGATGGGCTGCTGCGTCTGCCACGATCATAAGTTTGACCCGTTAACGCAGAAAGATTTCTATCAGCTTTACGCCTTCTTCGGCAGCGTGGCGGAGAACGCTATGGATGGCAATGCCCTGGCGCCGCCGCCGATCATCAAAGTGCCGACGGCCGAGCAAGAAACCCAGCAGAAGACACTCAACGATCAGATTGCTCAGCTTCGCACGCAGATTGCCGCCGAGCTGGCCAAGGTCGAATACGTCGAGCCGAACCAGCCGACCGTGTCGACCGAGCCGGAGGAATACGTCTGGATCGACGACGACACGCCGGCCGGCGCCAAGCAAGAAGGAGGCTGGACGTTCGTCTCGGCGCCGTCTCCCGTGCTGAGCGGCAGCAAGGCCTCGACGCGCAAGGCGGTTGGCCTGAGCCAGCACTTCTTCACCGGCGCTCAGCAAGGACTGCGCGTGGGCGAAGGAGACAAGTTGTTCGCCTACGTCTATCTCGACCCGGCGGATAAGCCCAAGGAGATCATGCTCCAGTTCAACGACGGCTCGTGGGAGCATCGCGCGATCTGGGGCGAAGACGTCATTCCCTGGGGCGCGGTGAATTCCGCGAGCCGACTGCCGGCCGGGCCATTGCCGGAAGCAGGCCAGTGGGTGCGGCTGGAAGTGGAAGCGGCCAAAGTCGGCCTGGCGCCGGGCGCGGTGATCAATGGCTGGGCCTTCACGCAGCATGATGGCACGTGCTTCTGGGACAAGGCGGGCATCGTCACCCGCACGCCGCAAGCGGGTCAGGCGTTCGACTCGCAACTGGCTTGGGAAGCGTATGAGCGAACGCAATCGAAATCGGCTCTGCCTCAGCCGCTACAAGAGGCGATCAAGGCCGACGCCGCCGCGCGGAAGGACGAACAGAAAAAGCGGCTCCGCGATTACTTCCTGGAAAACGTCTACGGCCCGACGCGGCCCGTCTTCGATCCGCTGCACAAGCAGGCCGACGAGCTGAACAAGCAGTTGGCGGCGCTCGATGCGGCGATTCCGACCACGATGGTCATGGCCGAAGCGCCGCAGCCGCGCGAGACGTTCGTCCTCATCCGCGGGGCGTACGACAAACATGGCGAGAAGGTGACGGCCGGCACGCCCGCCGTGCTGCCGCCGCTGAAGAAAGACGCTCCGCCGACGCGGCTGGGGTTGGCGCAGTGGCTGGTCGACCCGGCGCATCCGCTCACGGCGCGCGTGACGGTCAATCGCTACTGGCAACAGTACTTCGGCAATGGCATCGTCAAAACGGCCGGCGATTTCGGCGCCCAAGGGGAATGGCCGACGCATCCGGAACTGCTCGACTGGCTGGCTACCGAGTTCATCGGCTCGGGCTGGAACATTCAGCACATTCAGAAGCTGATCGTGATGTCGAACGCCTACCAGCAAACTTCACGCGTGACGCCGCAACTGCTCGAGCGAGATCCGGAGAATCTGCTGCTGGCGCGCGGCCCGCGGTTTCGGATGGACGCCGAAGTCGTGCGCGACTCGGCCTTGGCCGCGAGCGGTCTGCTGGTGGAAAAGCTCGGCGGCCGTAGCGTCAAGCCGTATCAGCCCGACGGTCTGTGGGAAGCGGTCGGCTTCTTAGGAAGCAACACGTCGATTTACAAGCAAGATCCGGGCGACGCCTTGTATCGCCGCAGCCTCTATACGTTCTGGAAGCGGACGAGCCCGCCCGCGTCGCTGACGACGTTTGACGCGCCGTCTCGCGAAACTTGCACGGTGCGGCGGCCGCGGACCAACACTCCGCTGCAGGCGCTCGTGCTCATGAACGACACGCAGTATGTCGAAGCCTCGCGGCGGTTGGCCGAGCGGATGATGACCGAGGGAGGCGCCACGCCCGAAGAGCAAATTGCGTATGCTTTCCGCCTGGCCACCGCGCGGCGGCCGGCAGCGGACGAATTAGCGGTGCTCGCCGGCACGCTGAACGCGTACCTGGCTGACTACAAGGCCAACGCTGAAGCGGCTGCGAAGCTGCTCGCCGTCGGCAATTCAAAACGCAACGAGGCGCTCGACGCCGTCCAGCTCGCCGCCCGCACCATGGTCGCCAACCTGATCCTCAACCTCGACGAGACGATTACCAAAGAGTAGGGTGGGCATTGCCCACCGGAACCCAGCTCAACTTCCAATCCAACGCATTATCGAACAGCTACGCTCCTATGACGTCTAACAAATTGCAGACGTCGTTCTAGCTTCTGGTGGGCAGTGCCCACCCTACGATTGCTGTCTACCGTCTACTGTCTACCACCTACCGCCCACCATCTCCCGCCATGGATCCTCGCCAAGAATACGTTTCGCTGGAAACCCGTCGCCACTTCTTCGGCCGCTGCGCAGCAGGCATCGGCACGGCGGCGCTGGCCTCGGTGATGAACCCGTCGCTGCTCTCGGGAGCGACGACGGCTAGCGCCGATGCAACGTTCGGCATTCTGCCGGCCTTGCACTTCGCGCCAAAGGCAAAGCGGGTGATCTGGCTGTTCATGGCCGACGCGCCGTCACAGATCGACTTGTATGATTACAAGCCGAAGATGCAGGACTGGTTCGACAAGGACCTGCCCGACTCGGTCCGCAACGGCCAGCGGATCACGACGATGACCTCGGGCCAGGCGCGGTTCCCGATTGCGCCGTCGCTGTTCAAATTCCAGCAGTACGGCAAGCATGGCGCCTGGCTGAGCGAATTGTTGCCGCATACCGGCTCGATTGTCGACGACATTGCCATCGTGAAGAGCGTCAACACGGAGGCGATCAACCACGACCCGGCGATCACGTTCATTCAGACCGGCAGCCAATTGCCCGGCCGGCCGAGCACGGGCGCGTGGCTATCGTACGGCATCGGTAGCCCGAACCAGGACTTGCCGGCATTTGTCGTGTTGCACTCGCGCTGG
>JAICIG010000303.1 GCA_025924495.1 Pirellulales bacterium
AATTGACCGCGGCCGAGCCAGTGTTCAACAGCAGCACGCCGCTCGTTACGTTGGAGTCGCCGCTCGCCGGGGGCAGCGGCGCGCCCGAGCCGACGGCCAATCCGCTCGCCGCCGCCACGCTGCCTTGATAAACGCCCAGGCCGCTGCCGTCGGTCAAGTTGCCGCCGGCCAGCACCGACCCATTGCCCAAAGGATAGACAGTTCCCGGCGGCAAACCGGGCACAATAAATACCACGGCGCCGCCGCCGGGCAAGGGATTATTGCCCGGCTGAGCGCTGTTGAGCACGCCGATCAACTGATTGCCGGCGATGATATCGCTCATCGCCACGTCGGCCTGCGTGACGCCTGCCGGTCCGACGAACGGCTTGAGCGCATCGACCGCTTGAGAAACGTCGGCATTCGTGGCGAGCCCCTGGTCGGCCTTGTCTTTGAGCTGATCGAGCGCGTTTTGCGCTTCGGCGATTTTCACCAGCGGGTCGCCGTTCAACGCCGAAACCGAATTGTCTGCGAACAGCTTTTTCAGCCCGGCCACGTCGCCGTCGGCAATCAGTTGCTTGGCCTTATCGATGTCGGCCGGCGACAGGCCCGTGGTGCTCAGCAAGATTTGCTGCTGGGCATTGTTGGGCAGGAACGATTGCAAGGTCTGGATGTCGTCGTCCACCTTCTGCGCCGCCTGGTCGTGCCAGTCGTGAATGTCGGCCTTGGTGATGGGGAGCAGATTCAGCCCCTGCACGATGTTCTTGGGCGGCGCGAGTTTTTTCGGCAGCACATTGACCTTCGGCGCGACGGGCGCCGCCGGCGTCGCAGCCGGAGCCGGCAGCGAGTTGGGATAAGGATTCGCCGGCGCGTATCCGTTTGAGGGATAGTAATTGTTCTGAGGATAGTAGCCGTCGTCGTCATCGTAATTCGGGTAATTGTTGCCGGGCCGCCAATTGTTATTGCCGGGGCGCCAGTTGTTCGAAGGGTAGTTGTTGTTCGACGGATAATTATTATTGTTGCTCATGCCGTTGAGCATCGTCCCCACGTCGTTGATGATTTCGTTCGCGATATTCATCCCATTGTTCCGCCCCTCCCGCACGCCTCGCTGGGCAAAGGCACCAGGCGACGACAGCAACAAGACCGATGCGCAAGCAAGCGAAAAAATAGCGGCGCGGCGTGGCGACATAGTAACCGTCCTTGCAGGCAAAAAGGGGTGGCGGGCCCAAGCTCAGCGGGGCGTTGATTTCAATCGCTTGGTTATAATGTCAAGTTGCACGAATGCAAAGAAAATGTGATTGACCCGTCCGGCGGCGATTTCCGCCGCGCGTTGGGGCGACGCCGCCTTGTCGGCGCCTGGTTGAAACATCGCGCCGCGCGGCAAAATGCAGGCCCACGAGCAGCCCGCCGCACGTTACGAAGTATCGAGCAAGTCGGAGAAATTGTGATGTATCTCAAGACCGTCAAAGTGGAAAAGCCGGACGAGGTCAACTTCATTCTCGGCCAGTCGCACTTCATCAAAACGGTCGAGGACATTCACGAAGCGCTGGTCGGCGCGGTCCCCGGCATCAAGTTCGGCGTCGCCTTCTGCGAGGCGTCGGGAAAATGCCTGATTCGCTTCTCGGGCACAGACGATGCCATGATCGAGCTGGCGAAGAAGAACGCCGCGGCTCTCGGAGCGGGCCACAGCTTTATCATTTTTCTCGGCGAAGGCTTCTTTCCGCTGAATGTGTTGAATGCGCTCAAGATGTTGCCCGAGGTGTGCCGGATCTTCTGCGCGACCGCCAACCCGACGGAAGTCGTGCTCGCCGAGACCGACCAGGGGCGAGGCATTCTGGGCGTCATCGACGGATTCTCGCCGAAAGGCATCGAAGACGACGCCGAAATGCAATGGCGCCACGACTTTTTGCGCCAGATCGGGTACAAGCACTGAGCCGCTACGAACGTTTGGCGTGAGCGGCGGAAAGCGCTTCACGCGCGGGGCGATGTCTTGTCAGGCGATCGCTCTCTGCATCGCCGCCGCAGAGTCGCGGCCAAATCTCTTCTGGGCTCGACGAACGAGCGGATAGCCCAGCCGGGAGAGAAAGTAATTCGGGCGAGAGAAGGCCAAGATGTCGTACCAGACGCTATGGTCGGACCTATTCCACTCGACCAAGAACCGCTCCTCGCCGCTCTCGGCGTGACCGGGCAAGGTTCCGTAAGCGAAGCCGAACTTGCTGATCGGTCCTGTCTCGTCGACGACATAGACGATCCGACAGCAATTGAGCCACCACAGCCCCAGGACGCGACCCATCACCGCCACGACTTCGCCCGGCTGAATGAGAGTTTCCGACGGCCAGGCTTCGACCCAGCCGAGTTGGAACTGCCGCCAGCGCCTGATCGCCGCCCTTGCCGCCTCGAACGCCTGTTCCCCATCGCCAAGCTTGACGCGCGTGCGATCGACCACATAGCCAACGGGCGGAGTCGTCGCCGTCGCCCCAACGGGCGAATAGGTAAAATCGAGCCCGGCCTGCTCGGCAAGGAACTGGCGGATCGATTCGGCGGCTGGTTTTCTTAACGACAACGTCGCCACGCTTGCTCCGGTTCGCAACACAATGTGTGTGGCAGTTCAAGAAACGGTAAAATGCCCCCGTAACGGGTCCCCGCAGAAATAGTATCCGCAAAATAAATCGCTTCCTAACCCAGTCATGTCCAACATTGAGGCGTACAAAAGCGATCTCGCCTACGTCCACGACCAAGGCTATGGCGGATTCGCCCGTGACTCGGCGCCTGGCCTGTTGGCATTGCTGCGCCAGGCCGGAATCGAACGCGGGCGCGTGGTCGACCTCGGGTGCGGCAGCGGCATCTGGGCCGGCGAACTGCTCAAGGCCGGATATCAGGTCGTCGGCGTCGATCTCTCTGGAGCGATGATCGAGATCGCTCGGCGCCGGGCGCCGGAAGCAGAATTGCACCTTGGGTCGTTCTTGCAGTTTTCGATTCCGCCTTGCCAGGCGGTGACGGCGCTCGGCGAGGTTTTCAATTACCTGTTTGACGCCGACAATTCGCTCGGCTCGTTGCAGCAGACGTGTCAACGAATCTTCACCGCTCTTTCGCCCGGCGGAATGCTGATCTTCGACGTGGCCGAGCCCGGGCGAAATCGAGGACTCAAGCAGGCGTTCCGCGAGGGGGACGACTGGACTTGCCTGGTGGAGTTTCAGCACGACGATTTGCAGCAGCAACTGGTCCGCCGTATCGTGACTTTCCGCAAGCTTGGAGACGCTTATCGCCGCAGCGAAGAAACGCACCGCCAGCAACTTTTCGACGAAGCGAGCGTCAGCGCGGTCCTGAAGGAGATCGGCTTCCGGGCAGAAACGGTCCGAAGCTACGGAGATCACCCGCTGGCCGATGCGGTGGTCGGCTTCGTGGCGCACAAGCCGTAAACGCGGTTAATTGACGCAACGAAGAACAGCAAGTTCAAAACGTGAGCGCAGCCTCCCAGGTTCGGGGCGGCCAAGGAGAAATCGATTCGTGGGCCTTTACTCGCGCTGGATCTTTCCCTGCCTTTGCGACCTGACGCTGAACAACGAGCGGGTGGCCGGGCATCGTCGGGAATTGCTGGCGGGGGCCGGCGGAAGAATCCTGGAGATCGGCTTGGGCACGGGTCTGAATCTGGCGAGCTATCCCCAGGATGTTCGCGAGATCGTCACCGTCGATCCCAATCCCGGCATGCTCCGCACGGCGAAACGGCGCATCGAGCAATCAGGCATCCACGTGGAGCAGCAGCGCCAAAGCAGCGAGCAACTTCCTTTCGACGCGGCGACCTTCGATTGCGTCGTCAGCACATTCACGTTGTGCAGTATTGAGGACGCCAGCCGAGCGCTCGCCGAAATCTACCGTGTGCTAAAGTCCGGCGGCAGATTCTTGTTTCTGGAACACGGTCTCAGTCCGGACGCCAAGGTGCGGCGATGGCAGCGGCGGCTAAATGAGCTGCAACGGCGTCTGGCGGCCAATTGTCGATTGGATCGCGACATTCGGCAGCTCGTCTCGAGCGCGCCATTTTCAGACGTCGAGGCGACCGAGTTCTATCTGGAGCACACGCCTCGCACGCACGGATATCTGTATCGAGGCGCGGCCGTGAAATAGTCTTTGGGCGATCGATGGCGCGTTTTCTGATACGCCCTGCTGAACGTCGAAGAGGAGGCGACCTCAGTGAAAGAGAGGCCTCGCCCAAGCCCCGCGCCGGCGGCGACGTTTCTGTTTAAGAGAGAAACGTCGCCGGAGGCGTGTAAGAGAAAGATCGAGCAGAAATCGCGCGGCCGCTACCAGCCCATCACCATGTTCGATTCGATCACTTTGCGGGCCCGCTCTAGATCGGAGCCGGTCTCGTGCATATACAGCCGGATGGCATGCACTTTGTCGCCAGCGGCTTTCGACAGGCAATCGCGAGCCGTGTGGCAGATGTCGAGCTTGCCGGAGATGCCCAGCGCGCTTTTGGAAATAACCCAGGTATCTCGAGGACGCTTCGTCAATCGCATCACGCGTTCGCCAGGATAAGCATCATTGACGACTGCCGCAGCGGCGTCCTGATCCTCGGCCCAAGTGATAATGATGTGCGACTCCGTCTCGATTTCAAACAATGGCATGGAGCATTCCCCCTTTCCATGTTGAAATAGAAGTGGTGTTGACGCCCGCCTTCCGGCCATCGAAAAGCAGGCGCGGACAGATGTCTCTACACCGAGATCGTAAGACTCCTCGGGCTATTCGTCAACGCGCCCCATGACCCGCTTTGGGGGACGTCTCTGCCGCATATTTTGCCTTCGCAGCAGACGCGGCGGCTGCAATCGCCTTGGGGCTCGCCGTTTGCGCAAAACGCCTGATCCACTGGCGAAAATAGATCGGTTAAGCGCGGCTTGATAGACGCGACGTTTATCGCGATCACAGCGCGTAAGCCTGCTGCCAGCGGGCCAAGAGCTGCGCGGGGCTGGCGACGCCGGTGGTGCCGAGTTGTTGCACGGTAATCGAGGCAACTAGATTGCCCACGGCCGCCGCTTCGACCGGTCTCGCCCCCGCTAGAAGCGAGGCGACGATCCCGGCCGTGGCGCTATCGCCCGCGCCGACCACGTCGATCGGCCCCTCCACTGGATAACCGGGAACCTCGACGGCCGCGGGCGCCTGTCCGGCGGCGACAAATCCGACAGCTAGCATGCCGCGCTCGCCCAGCGTACAGAAGAGCGGGCAGCCAGTAAGTGTCGACAAATGCATTGCTGCTTGCTTGGCAAGCTCCAGCTCAACGGGAGCTGCGGCGCCGCTTGGGGTGCGGCCGAGACTGGCTAGACATTCCCCGACATTGGGTTTGAGTATGCCGAATTGAAAGCGAGCGATCCGCGCGCGGCTATCGACGAAGACGAGCTTGCCGGGCTGCGCGCGGCTCAGTCCCGCCAGGTGTTCGCGCACCTCGCCAGTGACCACGCCCCAGTCTTCTTCATTGACCTGGTCGAGCACAATCAGCCCGTCGGACGATTGAAAAACTTCAGTGATGTGTCGCAGCAAACGATCGACCGTGGCCTGGCTCATCCGGGCGCGATTGCGCAAATCGAGGCGATTCAGTTCGCGCCAGACGCCGTTGGCGTCGCGCTTCATCGGCTTGGTATAAGTAGGAGTCAGACGAGCAGGATCGCGCAGCACATGACCGACGTCGACCGGCAGCGCTTCGAGCGCTTTGCACAAGTCATAGGCCTGACCATCGTCTCCCAGTACGGTTGCCGGAATGAGCCGGCCGACGCCGAGCGCCGCCAGGTTGTTCATCACCGTGCCGAGGGCGCCCGGGCTGTTGCGGACTCGCGTCACCTGATAGGCCTCGAGGCCCGTTTCGATCGAAAGCTCTTCGAGCTCCGGATCGATGTCCAAGTAACGGTCGAGAAACAGGTCTCCGACCAGGCCGATTTTCAGTCGGCCGAATGCCGCCAGCAGTGTTTCGAGCCGCTCGCGCGTGATCACGCTTGCGCCTCCGCCGTCAAAGCTGCCAGGCGCAAATGGGGCACGGTAGCGCGATGATCGCCGCAAACGTAGAAGCTTTCGCCGCCGTCCGCCACGGTGCGAACCAAAATCGTCTTCCAGGGGCGGTAGTAATACTGCGGATTCGACTTGGGTGCTTCGCGCTCGGTATCGCCCGAGATCGAAATCAGGTCGAAGGCTGCCGTGGTGAAGTGACAGATCTTGCGCCCTTCTTGATGCGCCACATTGCGAGCCATCGACAAGGCTTTGAGATAAACCTCGGGGCCCATCACGGCCGTGCCGAAACACAAGAACACGCCGTGCTCCAGCTTCGACACGGTATCGCACACGCTAAGAAAATCGCGATAGCTGGCGACGCCGTAGGCGGCCGGATCGAAATTCGGATGCTCGTGCAGAATGTCGTAGCCAATGCCAATGTGCGCCGTGACCGGCACGCCTAGCCGATAGCCGGCCGCCAGCACGCTGGTATCTTTATG
This sequence comes from Pirellulales bacterium, assembly GCA_025924495.1. The sequence continues at coordinate 6,447 of JAICIG010000303.1, forward strand.
CGGAAAGTCCCCTTCGAGAATCTCGCGGCCAAGCGCCTCGCCCAACCCCAGGCCCTCTTTAGCGCCACGCGCGACGATATCGTTCATCTCGCCTGTCTCATGCCAGAGACCGAACTCGCCGCTGCGGATGTAGCGGGCGACGCTTTCGCAGGTGGCGCCGATCTTGGCCAATTCGTAATCGTGGATTGGTCCGGCGCCGTTCATGCCGATGTGCGTGATCAGCCCGCGTTCCATCATGTCGATCAACTGACGGCCGACGCCGGCGCGGATCACGTGAGCGCCCATCAGCATTAAGCGCGCGCCGCCGGCTTGGCGAGCCGCGACCAGCCGCTGGCCGAGCGTCGTCAGCGATTGCATTTCCGCCTCGCCTAAGGGCGCCGGCTGGTGATCGAGCCCCAGCAGGCTCTCATGCTGGATATCGTGCTTCCGCTGGGCAAGCGGCTTGATGATCAGTTTGCTGCGATCGAATTGCGGGAGCATGGGGAGTGTTGAGAAGCTGAGGGTGGCATGCTTTCACGTGAGCCTTGGCGAGCGTGTAAGCATGTGCCGTGGTTATTGACTCGCATGCCTACATCGGCGAATCGCCGACGAAGGCATGGCGCCCAGTGCGAAGTTCTGTATTTTCTGTTGCACGGTTGAATGCAGTGCGCTAGTTTCTATAACCCAAGGATCTCGAGCAATTCATTCTGCTCTTGATAGTCGCCGATGATGATGTCGGCGCCGGCGCGGAGCAGGCGGTTGCGCTTCCAGGCGTTGACGCCCTCGCGAGTTTCTTCTTCGCTGGCAACGCCGATGGCGACGCCGCCGACACGGCGCGTCTCTTCAATTTCGACGTAGCCGTCGCCAAAGGCCACGAGTTCATGGCCGGCCACGCCCGTATCTGCAATGATCCGCTCGATAATCATGGCCTTGGAGAAGGCCTGGTGATTATCGAGGGCGCCGTACACGTGCGGGCCGAAGAACCGATCAAGTTCCAAGGCTCGCAGTTCGTCTTGCACGTACTTCAAGTCGGTGCCGCTGGCGAGGTACAAGGTCAGGCCGCGGGCCGTGAATTGTTCCAGCAGCCGATGCGAGCCGGGTACGGTCAATTCTTCCGGCGTGATCGATTGCTCTTTGAGCCCGGCGACGCGCTCGCCGATCTGGGCCCACAGCAGATCGTGGTATTGATGCTTGTACTCGAGAGGCTCGCGCGGCGAACCGCCGCGGGCCTTGACTTCTTCGGCCAACTGCATCATCTGATAGATGGTCTGTTTGCCGTTGAGCCGCATCACGTACTCTTCGACATGCACGAACAGTTGCTCGCGAGTTTCCGACGTTCGCGTGCCCGCCAGCACGTCGACCATCATCGGAATCATCACCTGCTGCCAGTTGCGCCGGATCAGCGACAACGTGCCGTCGAAATCGAACAGCGCCGCTTTGAACTGCCCGCGGGGGAAATCGTTGCGAATGACTTCAATGGACATGGGCAGGTGGTAGACAGCAAACAGTAGACAGCAGACAGGGAAAGAACGCGGGGAGCAATGGCGGATACGGGCAAGAAACGGAAAGCGGCATGAAATGTCAGTCCTGTATGCCGTTTACTGTCTACTGCCTACTTCCCCTTCACACTCCCATCAGGTGCTCGAGGATGTACAGTTCCAGGCCTTCATAATCGCGGGCCTGGCGGAAAGCTTCGACCTTGTTCGTGTCGACGGCGCGGGCGGCCTTGAGCAGGTGGTTGAACATCTTCAGGCTGTTGGCCAGATGCTTGGTCTCGTCGGCCTGCTTCGTGGTCCGCATGGCTTTGACGTCGAGCCCGACGATGCCAAGATCGTAATAGCCGGCCCGATCAAGCACCCAGACCTGGTTGAAAGCGCGCCGCAGATCGGCGCCGCCGAAGGTTTTGTCCTGGTCGTACTTCAAGCCGTTCTGGTCGTTGAGGTGCACGCCCCACAGCTTGCCGTGCCATAAGGCATAAGCCATATCGTCGGCCGGATCGAGCCCGGCGAGAATGCTGTGGGCGCTTTCAATGAGCACGCCCACGCGCGAGGGATCGGCCGTGCGGTAACAGAGCCCCATGAAGTGGCCGACCGTGGGACAGTAGGCCTGGTCGGTCGGCTCGTTGGGCTTCATCTCGCCAACGATGCGAATCTTCGGATCGTAATCGAGCATGTCATCGATGGCGTCAACCATCAAGCCGATGGCGGCCTGGGCGTCTTTGGCCTCGCGAATGTACGTTCCTTCGCGCGCCGGCCAAAGCACCATCAGGTCGATGCCGAGCATGTTGGCAATGTCGATCGAGCGGCGCGTGCGATCGCGAGCATAGCGGCGGGCCGCGGCGTTATTGGCCGTGTAGGCGCCATCGACGGTGCGGGGATCCTCCCACAACCGCGGCGCGATGAACTCGCCCTTGAGCCCTTCATCGTCCAGCATTTTCTTCACTTTGGCCACGCCGCGGGCAGTCTGGGGGACGTCCCAATCGGCCGGCACAACGTCGTCATCGTGCAATTGCACGTGGGTGAAGCCGAGCTTGCGGTACTCGCGCAGCTTCTTGGCGAACGGAACCTCCTTGCGGACCGGCGGACCAAACGGGTCGGCCCCCATCGAAATATTCCAGGGACCAAAGCTGAAACGGTACGTGCCGGACTTCTTAGCCATGCGAAAACGACTCCGAACAAACGATTCTGAAGTAGACAGAAGGACGCTTATTTATTGGGGGGGCTGCGGCGGGAATCGCAGGCAAATTGGATGCATGCTCCGCTACTGGGCGGGCACGAGTAGTGTAAAGCCGCCAGGGCGGGGGTGAAAGGGGGATCGCAGCCAGACGCCATCCCGTGCTTCGCAAGGTATGGACCGCACCAAGCCAGCGGGCGGTTAGTCTGCAGGCCGGCAGAATGCACGCTGCTGACGAACCGGATTGGAGCTTGAGCGGGGCCCCGGCATGACCAAGGCGTGGGGCAGGTGGCGTGGAGCAGGTAAGCAAGGTTGCGCCCTCCGCATTCCCCAGCAAACCGTACGAAGGTGGCCAACTTTGAGCGGTGATCTTGGCCAACTTGGCCAACTTCGGGCAAAGCGAACGAAGGGCGCGTGTGCCGAGCGGGGATTATTCATCGGCCATACTAACCCGAAGCGCCAGTTTTGGTGTTGCGCGTTTTGACACGGATTTTAGCCGGCGGCTCGGTATTCCGGGGGGAAGCTCTCGCGGAGCAGCCGTTTCAATTTCGTGATGCCGCCAGGCGTCTCTAGCCGGTCCGCGAGG
>JAICIG010000304.1 GCA_025924495.1 Pirellulales bacterium
AGGGAAACTTTGCCTGGGATGCCATTGCCGGCGAGACCGGCAGCGATTTTGGCTGGGGAATCGCCACGACCGGAGGGGGCAAAGTTTACGTGGCGGGTTCGTTTTCCAACACGATGGATTTCAATCCGGGGCCGGGACTCTTCAACGTATCAGCCCACGGCTTGTGGGATGGTTTTGTCTGGGGCCTAAACTACCCGCAGCAAGCGATCGCAGGCGTCGTCTGGAATGATCAGAACTCCGACGGCATCCGCCAAGCCGGCGAACCGGGCCTCGCCGGCGTGTCGGTCGCGCTCTATCAGGGCACGCCGGGCAGCGGCGTTCTGGCGGCCACAACCGTTTCCGATTCGCTCGGTTTATACAGTTTCAAAGGCCTGACAAACAGCGTTAGTTACTACGTTCAAGTCTACACGCCCCTCGGCGACACGTTAACGACGCAGAGTGCCGGCGGCGATCCGACCTTGAATAGCAACGTGGCGCCCGCCACCGGCCGCAGTGCAGCGATTACGTTGGCGGCGGGCCAAACTGCGGTCGCCAATGCTGGCTTCCAAGTGAGTCCTTCGGCGCCCACATTCGGGTTAGCATTCGGCGTTAAGACGATCGGTTTCACCGAGGGCAGCTCAATCATTGCCGATGCCGCGGGCAACTTCTATGTTGCCGGCAGCTTCGACGGCACTTCGGTGTTCGGCTCTGGACCGGGCGCCGTGACGCTTTCTACCGGCGCCAACAACGATTTCGTCGCAAAGTACTCGCCCAGCGGGGCGCTGCTTTGGGTGCGGCGGGCGGTAAGTGCGCTCTGGCAATATGATCCGAGGATTCAACTCGACGCGTTCGGCGACGTCTATGTCTCCGGTTCGATGACCGGGCAGACGACTTTCGGGTCGACCGTGCTGGCCGCCTCTTCCAATACGGCGTTTCTGTGGAAGCTCGATAACCAAGGCAACACGCTGTGGGCAAAATCTGTAATCGGCGGAACATCGGACAATTCCGTCGGAATGGCCGTCGATCCGCTGGGCGATGCGTACGTGGTGGGCGCGTTCGCCGGCACGGGCACTTTTGCCACGTCGCCAAATCCCACGACTCTGACGAGCGTTGGCCATACGGATATTTTCATCGTCAAATACGACGGCAACGGCGCGCCTCTCTGGGCTAAGAGCTATGGAACCAAAGGTTCGGGTTCCAGCGATGACGGGGCGGACTCGGTCGCCGTCGACCCGTCGGGCAACGCAATCGTCACCGGGAGCTTCGATAACACGTTACAACTCGGCGGTTTCACGCTACCCGGCGGCTCTTCGCAGACTGATTTCGTGGCGAAATTCAACGGCGCCGACGGCGGCGTCGCTTGGGCCGTTGAATTCCACAGTACGTCAAGCAGCGGTCCTTCCGTCGGCGACATTCTCCCGCTGAATCGGATAGCCGTCGACGCATCGGGGAATGTCTACACAACCGGAGTGTTCGACGGACAACTCCAACTCGATCCAACCAACGGCACGGACCTGACTGCAATTGGCACGAACGCCACCTTCATTTCGAAGCTCGACAACAACGGCAGCTTCGTATGGGGAAAGGCTTTGTTGCCCGGTTCCGGCGGCTACGACGTCGAAGGACTCGGCATTGCCGTCGACCTGCAAGGCAATGTGTACACGACAGGCGAATTTGCCTCAACGCTCAACTTCAACCCCGCAGGAACGCCCGCCGTCAACCTGAAGGCGATCGGCGCAAGTTATGACATCTACGTCTCGGAACTTGACAGGAACGGCAACTTCGTCAGCGCACAGCAGTTCGGCGGGTCGGGCGAAGATGAAGGTACGGCCATTGCCGTCGACGCCGAGAGCAATGTCTATGTCACGGGAGTTTCGGAAGGTCCGGCGAACTTTAGCCCCTCGCCAGGCGTCTTCAACGTTGGGGCTTCGGGCGAACAGGACATTTTTGCGCTGAAATTGGCGCCAGCTGCGACTTCGCCGCTGATCAATTCGCCTCCCAGTTTCGCCATTGCGGGGGCGCCGCAGCAAATCTTGGAAAATGCCGGCCCACAAACGGCGCCGGGCTTCATCTCGATCCTTGCCGCCGGTCCCACGGTCGAAACCAACGAAACCCTGACCGCAATCGTGACCAACGACAACAGCGCGCTGTTTTCGGTGAAACCCTCGATCAATCCTGTCACGGGAACGCTGACTTACGTGCCGGCTGCCAATGCCGCGGGCGTCGCTCATGTGACGGTTGCGGTGCGCAACAACGGAGGAACCTCAGGCGGCGGCAATGACACGTCCGCCTCGCAGACTTTCACCATCAACATTACGCCAGTCAATCAGCCGCCGGGTTTCAACGCCGGCGCGGCCCAGTTTGTGAATGAAGACAGCGGCGCCCAGGCGATTGCGGGCTGGGCGACGAATATCAGTGCTGGTCCGCCGAATGAATCCGGCCAGACCCTAGATTTTCAGGTCAGCTCGGACAACAGTTCCCTGTTCTCTTCGCAACCAGCCATCGACGCGACCGGAACTCTGACCTATGCGCCTGCGCCTAATGCATACGGTCTGGCACACGTTACCGTAGTGCTGCACGATAATGGCGGCACGCTTAACGGCGGCGTCAATACTTCAGCCGCTCAGACCTTCACAATTACCGTCAATCCGGTCAACGACGCCCCGAGTTTCGTGGTCGGCGGCGATCAAACAGTCAACGAAGACGCTGGACCTCAAATCGCTGTTGGTTGGGCCACGGCAATTAGCGCCGGCCCCAACGAAGCCAGCCAGACGCTAAATTTCCTGATCAGTAGCGACGATCCCGGGTTGTTCTCCGCCGGGCCATCGATCGATCCGATTACCGGCAACTTGACCTATACGCCCGCGGCCAATGCCAACGGCGTTGCGCATGTGACCGTGCAACTGCACGACAACGGCGGCACGCTCAACGGCGGCGTCGATACCTCGGCTGCTCAGACCTTCACGATTACCGTCATTCCGGTCAACGACGCCCCCAGCTTCACCGCCGGCGGAGATCAAACGGTCGATGAAGACGCCGGTCCACAAACGGCGCCGGGCTGGGCCGCAAATATCAGCGACGGACCAAATGAGACCGGGCAGACGCTAAGCTTTCTGGTTAGCAACGACAACTCCGCTTTGTTCGCTTCGCAACCCGTCATTGATCCAATCACAGGCGACTTGACTTACACGCCAGCGGCCGATGCCAATGGTCTGGCAATTGTCACCGTGCGTCTGCACGACGACGGCGGCACGCTCAATGGCGGCGTCGATACTTCGGCCGCCCAAACCTTCACCATTACGGTGAATCCGGTCAACGACGCCCCCAGCTTCACCGCCGGCGGCGATCAGACGGTCAACGAGGACGCCGGTCCGCAGAGCATCGCCGCCTGGGCGACCAACCTAAGCAAAGGGCCGCCCAACGAAATTGGCCAGACATTGGACTTTTTGATCAACTCCGATAACCCGGCGTTGTTCTCCTCGCAGCCCGCCATCGATCCGACTACCGGCGACTTGAGTTACACGCCTGCGGCCAATGCCAATGGCGTGGCGCATGTAACCGTGCAACTGCATGACGATGGGGGCACGGACAATGGCGGCGTCGATACTTCGGTCGCTCAGGCGTTCACCATTACCGTCAGCCCGGTCAATGATGCGCCGAGCTTCAGCGGCCGGGGCGACCAAACGGTTAACGAAGACGCCGGCCCGCAAACCGTAAGCGGGTGGGCCACCGCGATCAGCGATGGACCGAACGAAACCGGCCAAGCGCTGAACTTCCTGATCAGCAGCGACAACGCGGGGTTGTTCTCCGCCGGGCCGTCAATTGATCCCGGCACAGGCAAGTTGACCTACACGCCCGCGGCCAATGCCAACGGCGTTGCGCATGTGACCGTGCAACTGCACGACGATGGGGGCACGGCCAATGGAGGAGTCGATACTTCGGCGGCTCAGTCGTTCTCGATCACCATCAACCCGGTCAATGATGCTCCCAGCTTCACCGCCGGAAGCAATCAAATCGTCAACGAAGACGCTGGTCCACAAAGCGTTCTCGCCTGGGCGACCGATCTGAGCAAAGGACCCGCCGACGAAGCCGGGCAGACGCTGAATTTCCAGATCAGCAGCGATAACGCCAGCCTGTTTTCGGCGGTTCCCGCCATCGATCCACTCACGGGAACTCTGACCTACACGCCCGCGGCCAATGCCAGCGGCGTGGCACACGTGGCGGTGCGATTGCATGATGATGGGGGCACGGCCAATGGCGGCGTCGATACTTCAGCCGCTCAAACCTTCACCATCACCGTAAATCCGGTCAACGACGCCCCCAGCTTTAGGGCGGGCGGCGATCAAACAGTCAACGAAGACGCCGGCCCGCAATCGGCAATCGGTTGGGCCGCTGCCATCAGCGATGGACCAAACGAAGCCGGCCAGACGCTGAACTTCCTGATTAGTAGCGATAACGCTGGTTTGTTTTCCGCCGGACCGGCAATTGATCCCAGCACCGGCAACTTGACCTACGCGCCCGCCGCCAATGCCAACGGCATGGCGCATGTGACCGTTATGCTCCACGACAATGGCGGCACGCTCAATGGCGGCATCGATACATCGGCCGCTCAGACCTTCACAATTACCATCAATCCGGTGAATGACGCCCCGAGCTTTACTGCCGGCGCCAATCAATCGATCAACGAAGACGTCGGCACGCAATCGGTCGCGACGTGGGCCACGAATATCAGCGCCGGCCCCAATGAATCGGGGCAATCGCTGAATTTCCTGGTCGCCAGCGACAATCCAACTTTGTTCTCGGTGCAGCCCAGCATCGACTCGAGCGGCGCCCTGAGTTACGCGCCCGCCGCGCACGCCTCGGGCCTCGCCCATCTGACGGTGCGCCTGCACGACGACGGCGGCACGGCCAACGGCGGCGTCGATACCTCGGAAGCTCAAACGTTTACAATCGCCGTCAACGTCGTTAATCGGGCGCCCAGCTTCGATGCCGGCCCCAACCAGAGCGTCTTTGAAAACGCCGGCGCGCAAACCATGGCTGGCTGGGCGACGAACATCAGCCAAGGAGCATTCGAGACCGGGCAGACGCTCAACTTTGTGGTCAACGCCGACAATGCAGCCCTGTTCTCCGTGCAGCCGGCGATCGATCCGAGCGGCACGCTGTCCTTTACGCCGGCTCCGAATGCAACGGGCGTGGCGACGGTGACCGTCCAACTACATGACAATGCCGGCACGGCCAACGGCGGCGCCGATACATCGGCGCAGGAGACATTCACCATTACGGTTAATCGAGTCAATCAACCTCCCAGCTTCACGATCGGCCCCAAGCAAACGGTCAACGAGGACGATGGGCCGCAAACCGTCGCGGCGTGGGCCACAAATATCAGCGACGGAGCGAACGAATCGGGGCAATCGCTGAATTTCCTGGTGACGGCCGACAACCCGAGCCTGTTCTCCTCCGGCCCGGCGATTGATGCGGCGGGAAATCTGACCTTCACCCCCGCCTTGTACAAAGAGGGTACGGCCCGGGTCACTGTCGCCTTGCACGACGATGGCGGCACGGCCAACGGCGGCATTGATACTTCGGCCGCGCAGACGTTCCAGGTCGTCATCAACCCGGTCAACCATGCTCCGACGGTCGCGGCGCCGATCTCCAATCAGACGCTCGACGAGAACGCGGCAGACCTGGTATTCGGCGTCGCGGGAGTTTTCGACGATGTCGACATACCCAACGGCGATCATCTGACCTTGTCGCTGGCCGGCAATGACAATGCCGCATTGCTTGACGCCAGCCTGGCCGACGGCAAGGTGACGGTGCACCTGTCCCCCAACGCCTTCGGCACGGCGCATCTCGACCTGCGAGCCACCGACGGCGCGGGCCTGGCGATCGACGATCGGTTCACCGTCACTGTGAATGCAGTGAACCAGCCGCCAAGCTTCATCAAGGGCGTCGACCAACGAGTCCAACAGAATTCGGGCCCTGTCACCGTCTACGGTTGGGCCAAAAGCATTCTGGCCGGACCGGCAAACGAAGCGAGCCAGACGCTCAGCTTCCAAGTGACCAGCGACACCAATACGTCGATGTTCCTCGTCGCTCCCGCCGTCGATCCGCTCACAGGCGCTCTGAGCTTCACGCCGGCGACGGGCGTTTCAGGCACGGCGACCATTACGTTGGTGCTCAAGGATAATGGCGGCACGGCTAACGACGGACATGATACGTCGGCCCCGCAAAGCCTGCAGATTATCGTCGACAGCCCGCCTGTCGCCGTAGCGGATACGTTCGTGCTGAGCGACAGTTCCAGCAATCTGGCTGCTACCGCGGGCGTGCTGGCGAACGACTCGGGACCGAACGGCTACACGCTTTCGGCCCAACTCGTCAGCGGTCCATCGCACGGCACGTTGAGTTTGCACGCCGACGGTTCGTTTACTTATGTCAAGCGCGCCGATTTCGCGGGGATGGACCAGTTCACGTACAGGGCGAGCGATGGCTTGGCACAAAGCAGCGTGGTTACCGTGCGTATTCTCTCTTATCAGGCGAGCATTATCGAAAAACTGTATGAGCAAGTGCTCCATCGCGGCCCCGAAGACGCCGGACTGTTATATTGGACGAATCGAATTCAAAGCGGCGACGCATACGGCGCGGTTGCTCAAGGCATTTTCGAGAGCAACGAACGGCTCGATCCGATTATCACGCAGTATTATCAAGACTTTTTGCTGCGGCCCGCCGAGTCGGCTGGGTTGGCCTACTGGCGCGATCAGGTGTGGAAACGCGATGGCGGCCCCGAAAATGTAATCGCCGGGATGATCAGTTCGCCCGAGTTCTTCCAATCGGCCGGCGGTACGAATGCCGATTGGGTACAAGCGCTTTACCAGCGGCTGTTGAATCGCCCCGCCGACGTCCAGGGCCTCGGTTTCTGGGACACCCAGTTGCAGAATCATGTCGAAACCGAGCAGCAAGTGGTGCTTAGCTTTACCGAGAGCGACGAAGATCACAAGGCTCTGATCAACGGTTTCTACCAGCAATACTTGCAGAGGGCCCCCAATCCGCTCGAACTCGAGAGTTTACTGGAGGAGATGCGCGCGGGCTCGACCCAGCGTGATATCCAGATCGAGATCATCAACACCGACGAGTACGGCAATACTCCCCCACCGCCCGCCGGCGGCGTCGCTAACAGGCTTTCCCCCTAGCCGAGCGCGCGAACCAGCCCGCACGAGCACCCCGACAGTTTGTCGTATCTACGCGCCACGGCGCTTGGCGGGCCGGGCGCGCATCGTAGCGCGCTGCCGTAAGCGTACTGGGGCGGCGCGTCGAGCGACCCTCGAATCGTGCCGAAGCAAACGGGACCGGCGCGGCTGCCGATTTAAGGGGTTTTCCGGCGCATATAATTAGAAGTATGGGAGTCGCTACGGTGCAGTGCAGTTCGCCGCCCGGACGCATGCACTGTGTAAGCGGCGGCCGCCGCTGATACATTGCAGGAGGCTAGGCTCTTGGTCCGCGTGTTCGTCAATCTGGGCCCGCCGCAGGACAGCAGTTTTGATCAGCCGCTGACGCTATTGAGCGAGTGCCATCGACGGATCGAGCGATTTCTCGCCGACATGATTCGTATTGCGTCCTCGCGGCAAGGCCGCGCCCTCGAGGAGCCCGACCGGGCAGCCCTGGCGGCGGCCATGACGTATTTTTCGACCGCGGCGCCCCGGCATACGGCGGATGAAGAGGAATCGCTCTTTCCTCGCTTGCGTGCCGCGGCAGGCGAGCGGGCCGAACGGGCGCTAGAACAAATTCGCCGGCTGGAAGCCGACCACCAGCGGGCTGACGCCTTTCACGCGGAGGCCAGCGCGCTGGCCTCTCGCTGGCTATCTGAAGGAACTCTCGACGCCGCGGCGGCACGGCGACTGAACGAGTTGCTCCAAGCGTTGAGCGCCATTTACCGCGAGCACATTGCCGTCGAAGACGCCGAAGTATTCCCTGCCGCCGGAGCCGCCCTATCGGCCGCCCAGCTCGAGGCCGTTGGCCGCGAGATGGCGGCGCGCCGGGGATTGGATTTCGATCAAGTCGTCGGTCAACGTCCCGGCGATCCGCATCCTTCTTGAAGCGAGGAGCTAACCATGTTGTCACAGCCCGACATTAACAGCACGTTACGCGAATGGCTCGCGTATCGCCCCGGTTTATCGCGAATTCTCACGAGGCATGGGATCGATCTCTGTCGCGAGGCGGACTTTTCGCTGAGCGAAATCTGCCAGACGCGGAACCTTGATCCGGTGATCGTCAGCGGAGAACTGAATCGTGCGGCCCGGCCCGCCCGTTGCGAGCTCGGGGCCGACTGGAGCCATGCGCCGCTGAAGGAATTGTGTCAGCACATTGCAGAGACTCATCATGCATTCTACCAGCGCGAATTGCCACGGTTGGCCGGCTTGCTGGAGAAGGTCGCCGAAACATATGCGGCCAGCCACCCGGAAATGGCCGAGGTTGAGCAAACCTTCGCAAATTTCCGACAGATGCTCGAGCAGCACCTGAAGCAAGAGCAAGAAGAACTTTTTCCGGCGATCCGCGAGCTGGATCAACTTGCCCCCTCGGCGGCGCCGCCGCACGTCTCGCAATCGATCGCCTCGCTCGAGCGCGATCACGATGCAATCGATGGTCGGTTGCGTCAGATTCGCGAATTGACGCACGGCTTCGTCGGACCGTCCGATGCCTGCCAGACGTTTCAATCGCTGCTGGACGGCTTCTGGGATCTGGAAATGAACCTGCACCAAAACATCTATGAGGAAAACCGTTTTCTCTTTCCTCGCGCTATCCGCCGGGAGGCCGCGTTGAGCGCCGCGGCGACATAAGCGCCGGCGCGGATGCCATCGGGCATGCTACACATTTTTGACCGGTTCGACCGTTGCCGAGACGGAGGCGCGTAGGTAATCGCGGTTCAGCCGAGCGATAAAGTCGAGGCTGATTCCTTTCGGGCAGACCGCCTCGCACTCTCCATGATTGGTGCAACTGCCGAAGTCGAGATCGCGCATGGCATTGACCATTCGTAACGCCCTCTGACGGCGCTCCGGCTGTCCTTGCGGCAATAAGCCCAGATGCGAGATTTTCGCCGCGGTAAAGAGCATCGCCGAAGCATTGGGGCAGGCCGCCGCGCAGGCGCCGCAGCCGATGCACGCGGCCGCATCCATCGCACGGTCGGCCGTTTCTTTCCCCACCAAGATCGAATTGGCTTCCGGCGCACTGCCGGTCCGCGCCGAGATGAAGCCGCCCGCCTCGATGATCTGATCGAGCGCGCTGCGATCGACGATCAGGTCGCGTACGACGGGAAACGCCTTGGCGCGGAACGGCTCGACGATGATCGTCTCGCCATCGGAGAAATGACGCATGAACAGCTGGCACGCGGTCGTCAACCGCAGCGGCCCATGCGCCACACCGCCGATCATAAACCCACAACTGCCGCAAATTCCTTCGCGGCAATCGTGGTCGAACGCCACCGGCCGTTCGCCTCGCTGGATTAGCCGCTCGTTGAGCACGTCGAGCACTTCCAGAAATGACATGTCACGGCTGACGTCGTCGACCGCGTAAGGGACCAAAGCTCCCGCGGCGCGTGGCGAGGCCTGCCGCCAGATTCTCAAGGTCAGCTTCATTACTTGTAGCTCCGCTGCGCCGGCTTCACGTACTCGAAGACCAGCGGTTCCTTGTGCAGTGTCGGCGGGC
>JAICIG010000305.1 GCA_025924495.1 Pirellulales bacterium
CTCTGCCACAAGACCTTTCCCGACTTCAAATCGAACGCAGCCAAGGCGTAGTTGAAGTCTCCCTTGGCAGGCTTTTCATCGCCCGCAATCGGATAAGCCGTAAAAACACGACCGCCCCCGGCTGCTGGCATCGACATCAGCGGGTCGCCAAGCCAATGGGACCATAGCAATTTGCCGGTTTCGCCATCCAAAGCAAAGATCGTGCACGACTCCGTGTTGAAGATCACAGTACCGTCTTCAACGATAGGCGAACTAGGACCGTCGTCATCGAGATCGACGCCCCAAACGAGTTTTCCGCTGCGAGCATCAAAGCAATAGAATTCCTTGCAGCTAAAGCCGCCGCCGCTGAAGAGCCGGCTGCCGCTTACCGCCGGCGTGGAAACAGGCGTGCCGCTGGGCATTTTGATTGAAAACCCTTCGGCCGTCTTGGTAATCGCATCGACCTCAAGGGTGCGGGGCGAGACATTTCCCGGCCGGAATTTATTCTGGGGAGCGGTGCGAGCGGCATTTGCCTTTTGCACCTCGCTGAGGAAATCGCCGGCCTGTGCGGCGCGTGATCGTCCGGCGCCAGTCTCTTTGGCTCCCTTTGGTTTCACTTGTGCCGCCCCACGGTCGGCCACAGTCAACAACACTACTAAGCATGAGCACCAAACAGCGCGGTTCATGGCCCGACTCCTAAAAGAGTGCCTCGACGCGAGAAGCGCGAGCTGCGGCACGGCCGGGCGCAGCATCCCGCCGTCTCTCTGGCAGCAAATACTGCCGTCTCTAAACGCCTGTTCCACGGAGCGGCCTGACGAAAATGGCCGAAATGAGTCGCTCCTTGCCTGTCAATCTACTGCTGAGAGTTGCGAAGTCAATCCGATTGCAGCCGGCTGCAAACTTCGGCTGCAAGGCGCCCTGCGGCATCGCGGGCGCGGCATGCTCCTCCCGTCACCCGGCGGGACCCGCGATTACATGCAGAATACCGCCCACGACGTTTCTCATCGGCAATCGCTTGCGCTCGCCCTTGCGCCTCCTCTTGTATCTGGGAATCGCCAGATTAATCCCTTCCCATAAAGCCTCGGGGATTTCGTGAAGCTTTGACGATTGCTCGGCCATTGGCGCCTCCATGCAAATCGAGCATGGGTCTTTGCAACCAGCATTACGGATGCTTGCAATCTTTCGGTTGTCGGATCGGTTCGCCATCGCCGCACTTCGAGTTAAAATCGAAGCATCATGAAATGGCCTGCGGGCCACTCGCTCAACTCTTGCCAGGGGAGGACAAGATGCTCGATTCGTTCGGCGGCGTTTACAGGGGTTTCCGAGTCCACTCAGCAGCTTGGAGGTCTGACCTTCGCGCTGCCGCACGTGCGCTAATTTGGCAGGCTATTCGGACGGCGACTATCTTGTCGGCTCTGGCTTGTTCCACCCATGGCGAGGAACCAGCAGCCGAGCCAGCCTCAGGCGCCAAAGCGGCCGAGAAATCATCCCCTGCCTTAAAGCCCATCGCTGATGCCGCCAATCCCCTGTCCACGGAGCTGACGAAAGAGGAAATCGCACACGTCGACAAGATCGTCGCAGAGGTTCGCCGGCTTTGGCTCAAGAGCCCGCACACCGCCTTGCCCGCCGATTCGAAGTCTCCGACCGCCGCCGAGCGCAGCCAGCGCTATAACGCGTGGATTGAATCGCTGTACGTCGATGCTTGGCGAGATCACGGCAAACACGACCCGCGCTGGGATGATCGCGCGATGACGCTGTTGCGGGATTTTGCCAAGCCGAAGTCGAAGCAGCCGCCCTCGCGCGAACTTGTCGCTCGAGCGCGAGAGCTGCTTGAGGCCGGCTGCGACGATCCGCTGATCCGCTATGTCATCGCTCGCTCGCTGGATCTGGATGCGGGCAGAATGATCTATGAAACGGTCGACGTCTTGAAGCCCGCCATGGATCAGCTGGATGCCGATTACGCGCCAGAGGTCGCTTATCGGATTGAGACGCGATACGTCGAGGCTTGGAACCGCGCCTTTCCCAAGCAGACTGACGAGGCGGCGCCGATCGTAGAGCGGTTGACGGGGCGGATGGTGAAGATCGTTTCCGGCGATTTGACCGACGAGGAACGCCGCCGCCAGCTGAAGCGAATCGCCGCCGACTTGAACGGCCCGCTCAGCAGGCATGCGGAGCTGTTCTTCCGCAAGTTGGCCGCCGAGCCTGGCGCCGATCGCTGGCTGACGCAGATGCTGCTGGCCCGCGTCCACGTGGCTCGCGGCTGGGAAGAGCGAGGCGGCGGTTACGCCGACACGGTAACGGATAAAGGCTGGCGCGGATTCGGAGCGCACCTGACCAAGGCTTATTCGCTGCAATTGCAGGCCTGGCAAGAGCGTCCCGATCTGCCCGAGGCGGCTCTCGACCAGATCGCCGTAACAATGGCCGTCGGCGGGGTGGCGGGGGAAGACGTCAGGTTCTGGTTTGACCGAGCCGTCGACGCCGATTTCGACCTGCCCGACGCCTATCGGGCCGTGTTGTGGGCGTATCGTCCTCGCTGGGGCGGCAGCTACGAAGACATGTTAAAGTTCGGCCACGAATGCCTCGAGACAAAGCGATTCGACACGGAGGTCCCCTGGCAGTTTCATAAGGCCGTTTGCGACGTGTTGTCCGAAGTGCGCGATCCTCGCGAGGCCTGTCAGGCGATCGACGTCTACGACGATTATTTGACGCTGCTGGCCGGCTCGCGGCCCCGTGCCGAAGACGACGACGCCCGGCGGCGACTCGACACCTGCCAGGCGTGCATCGCCTGGCTGAGCGGACGCGATGATGTGGCGCGCCAGTTACTGAAGCAACTGGGCGACGACGTCCTCGTCGACGTATTCGGCGATTTCCACGTCACGCTCAGTGACGTGCGGCTGGCCCTGGCCGGCGGCGAGCGGGCGGCGCCAGGCGAGCGCTGGCTGATCGCCGACGTCGAGCAAATCCGCTTCGCGCCCCAGGCCGGGCTGCTCGTCGGCTTCGGCACGTTCTCGGGCTTGCAAGGTTGGAAGCTGTCCGACGGGGCAAAAACCGTCATCGAGTTGCCGACGACCATCGACGATCAGCTGATGCGCGACGTCGACATATCCCCGGACGGCAAACAATTGGCAATCATTCTGATGGACGAAGAAGACCAGGACACGACCGGCTCGGTCGTGCTCTGGGACATAGCGGCCGAGAAAACTATCCGCACCTTGCCGGCGGCCTCCAAGGAACCCGCCTACCACGTGCGGTTCTCGCCCGATGGAAAACGCATTGCAGCCGGCATGATCGACGGCGGCGTGACGGTCTGGGACGTCGAATCAGGTGAAAGGCCCAAGTGGGGTTATTGGCCGGGGCATACCGCGTGGGTGCAGGCGCTAGCCTTTACCGCAGACGGCAAACGATTGGCGACCGCTGGGTCGGATTGGAAGGTCAAGGTCTGGGACCTGCCCGAATCGAGCGACGAGTCCGTGGAGAAGCCTGCCTCGAAGGACGTCGGCGGACCGTTCGCTGGCATGCCCGTCAGTCTCAGTTTTTCTCCAGACGGCCGACGTTTGCTGATTGGCCACGACTATTGCGAGATGTGGGACCTGGAGGAAGGGAGGCTCGTCCGGCAGTTGCCAGGCTCGTGGGTCGCCTATGCGCCCGACGGACAGACGCTGGCGACCGGAGGCGGGGAATTGAACAACGCCGCCTGCATCTGGGATGCAGAGTCCGGGCAGGAGCTCGCTCGCGTGATCGGCGGGCATCACTATAAGCTGACGGCGCTGGTTTACAGCCCGAACGGCCGGCGGATCGTTACCGGCAGCGCCGATCCGGCCTGTCAATCCGAGGGCGTCATTCGCTGTTGGGACGGAAGCACCGGAGAGGAAGTCTTTGATTTCAGCGGCTGCATGAAGTGACTTGGAGCGCGAGCGATACGCGCCACACGCGGCAGCCCTCGACATCAAAGTCGCAGCGAGGGAAACGCCCATCGAGTCAAGGCTCGTTCCCTCGGCCATTTCAATTGCGTTGACCAATCCGCATCGCCAATTCGGCGGCCCGCCGCCAAGCCTCGGATTGATTCGGCGCCTTGACGACAATCCGCTGCTCAGCGCGGCTGCCGCAGACCGTCCAGTCGACGGCAGTTGCTCGAGGGGCGAGGGCAACTTAGGCTCAGGCAGCAGGCTTCGGGCATGGACTAGGAGGTTGGCCCCCTCGTCGATAATGGCCCCGCCGTCCACAAGGCCGTACCGATTCCGACGGCGGCGATCCGCGTGCGAATACTGAATTGCATCCGGCCCATTGGTTCAAGCCTTTCGGGCTGGGCGAGAGCTAAGCCACGACGCCGGCCTATTCAATCATGTAAGTCCGTACTTCGGTCTTCACAACGCCCAGTGTTTCACGGTAATTCAGAACTCGCCCCCAATGCACCATGAGAGCCTCAACAACCGCGTCCACATGGTCCTGAGGGAAACCCGACTTTCGGAGCACGCCTGACAGTTCTCCAATAAAGACCTCGTCGATCGTCCGTCCTTCTTTGAACAAATCGCGAATATCAGTGTTCAGAATTTCGCTTAACGTTGAGAAGGCTCGGGCAAGCTGGCTCTTCGGCGCGGCATTGTAGGGCGGCTTCTCCATGCCGTCAGGCTATCGCTTTTAGGGTTTTGCAGAAAGAAGAATCCCAATGGCGGGCGAGCAACCGCGAGCTGGCGCTGACTGCCTCTCAATCAGCCGGCGCAACCCGCGGTCTTCTGCTTCGCCGTGCGCCCATACCAGCCGCAACACTGGCGAGTCGGATCACGAGGCTTCTAGGGTCTATTGCCCAGATATCGTCTACCTAGGAGAACATCCGGCGGCGAAATGCCAGCAGAAAAGGGCTTGCGTCGAGTGGACGCAAACCCTTTCATTTTTTCCGGCTTTGTGTCGAACCGTGAGGTTCGGCAGAAGGTACCCGCACGGGGATTTGAACCCCGGTTACTGGGCTGAGAACCCAGCGTCCTAGGCCACTAGACGATGCGGGCAGGCAAGCCCCTTGCTCACTCGAGCAGGCGCTCGTGCGTAGTAGAGTACTAAGAATTACCCGACGACCGGCGGCCTGTCAACCGCCTCATTCGCTGGCGACTTTGCCCTCCAATCAGCTCAGCAATTCTGCTCAGCCCTCGTCGCCCGGCAGGTCAAGCTCCGATTCGCGCCAGCGCTCGAGCATCTCCTCCGCTTCGCGGCTCTGCGCGCGAAGGCTCGCTTGCTGATCTTTCTTGAGCGTGGCCAGGATCAGTCCGCGCATGGCGGGGTCGAGCTTGTCATGCAGCGGCCAGAGTTCGGCCAACAATGCGGTCGATTCTTGATATCTTTTTTGCCGAGCAAGACTGACGCTTTGTCCGGCCAGCCCGAACGCCCGCAACTCGGGATCGTCCGATTCGGAGAATTGCCGGAACAACTCCATCGCTTCCGCCGGGCGGTCTTGATACAGGTAGCGCCTCGCCAGATCTTGCCTGGCGAGGCGAATTTCATGCTCGGCGCCAGGCCAGAACTTCTCGACGCTCTTGAGCCAATCTTCGCTGCCGCTGATCTTGGCGAAGACGAGCTGGTCGTGGGCCGACTTCATGCGAGTGACGTGTGTCTGATGCGCGCCGGTGAGCAGGAACTTGGGGCGTGTCAACCAACTGGCCGCGCCGCCCACGACAAACGCGCCCACGAGCGCCGCCATCATCCACAGCTTGCGCCGCTGTTGCCTGGCGGCCGACAGCGCAGAGGCGCCCATGATGGTCTGCAAACGTTGCGTGGCCGCCTGACAGCCCGACGCCGCATAGTCGAATCCGTCGAGTTCCGCGAAGTCTTCCGCTCCCTCGTCGCTGCCCGGAACTTGCAGTCCGCGCAGCTCGGCGAGCAACTCCCGCGCGTTGGCGTAGCGCTGGGCGGGATCCTTCGACAACATCTTATGAACGATGCGGCAGAGGGCCGCGGGAAGGTCGGGACGAAGATTCTCCAGCGGTTCCGCCTGCGAGCGCAAATGCTGCACCGCGACGCTCAGGGCCGTATCGCCGCTGAAGGGCGGTTTTCCCGCCAGCATCTGGTAACAGGTGATGCCGAACGAGTAGATGTCGCTGCGCGGATCGAGCGAACGTCCCTCGACCTGTTCCGGACTCATATACAGCGGCGTGCCCATCGTGATGCCGACCTGCGTCAGATTCGCGGCATCGCCCGACAAACGCGCCAGGCCGAAATCGGCCACTTTCACCTCGCCGGTCCGGGCCAACATGATGTTTTCCGGCTTGATGTCGCGGTGCACGATGCCGGCGGTCGAGGCCTTATAGAGCGCCGCGGCGACCTGGCACATGATGCCCACCGCCTGTTTCAACGGGGGCGGGCCGCGCCGGACCATCAGCTCCTGCAGGTTCTGCCCTTGCACGTATTCTTGGGCGATGTAGTGAATGCCCTCGACGCTGCCCACATCGTAAATCTGCACGATGTTGGCGTGAATCAGCGATGCGGCCGCCTGCGCCTCGTTGTGGAAACGCCGCACGTAGGTCTCGTCGGTAGCCAGTTGGCTCTTGAGCACCTTGATGGCCACCTGCCGGCGCAGCGAGCCCTGCTCGGCCAGATAGACTTCGGCCATGGCGCCGCGCCCCAACCGGCGCAGCAGGCGGAAGTCGCCCAACTGACGGCCCGACAGGTCCGCCTCAGCGGGCGCCTCGCTAGTCTTAGAAGCCGCGTCCGTCATGCTTCACGTTGAAGGTCGACCGGTTTAATGAAGCAAACATCCGCGTTCGAGCGAACATGCCGGCGGCCGACGTGGGCCTCTCCGCAGCCTCGCCGTCCGTCGCCAACTCGATCCCCAGAATAAGTTCGAATCCGTTCTGTTCGTGCAACTATCTATTGCCCTGAATCGCACTTGTTCGAGTATGGTCGCCCTAGCGCAAAATGGCAACACTGCGGCGCTCGCTTGCAATTTCGTTAGAATCGGCAAGCTCGCTTGGCGAGCGGTAACGCGGCCAAATACAGGCTAGCAACGGGGATTAAGTATTTCCCGATCCCCAGCGGGCCGTAATTCAGTGGCCAGCTTTTCTTCCTGTCTGCCACCAAGCTTTAGCTGGTGGTATTCGAGCAAGAACATTTGTTGTCTTCAGTCGGCTTCAGCCGACTTGTGCAGGCCTTCAGGCGTTGGCCATCGGCATGCCATTATCGTCATCTCGTGGAAGACATGACTCGACATGGACTGCGCCCTCTTCAAGTGGACGCCGGCTAAAGCCGGCTGCACGACGGTTCATGAATGGCTCTCTTACCACCAGCTAAAGCTGTGTGGCAAGCATGCCAGTGCAGATCCGCTCGCTCATCGTTATATCTCTTTGCCGGTCGCCTTTGCGCACCAAGGGACAAATAAGTCCCTATGCACAACTGCTCGAAACTCCGGTAGAGAATCATCTAGCGGCGATTTTTCCGCAGTTTCGGAGGTTATTTAACCCTCGATCCCTACTTTCCGCTCTTCCCTGCCGGGAAGACGTGGCCAACGGCCTCCATCGGCGCCGTGTAGACCGAAGTGCGGGCGGTGACGTACAGCGTCTTGCGGTCCTTGCCGCCGAAGGTCACGTTGGCCGGCTGCTCGGGAAAAGCGATGATACCGAGCGCCTTGCCGTGCGGATCGAATACCTGCAGGCCCAGGCCTGAGGTGATGTAGAGATTGCCCTTCGTGTCGATGGTCAGCCCGTCGCCGCCGGTCCCGTGCTTCCCTTCGGGCTGCTTCAATTGGCAGAAGACGCGGCCTTCGCCAAGCTTGCCGTGGCCCTCGACCGGGTACGCCATCATTTCTTCTTGCATGCTAGGCACGACGTAGAGCGTTTTTTCGTCGGGCGAGAGGATTACGCCGTTGGGCGCCTTGAGGTCGTCGATCAGGCGGCTGACCTTGCCGTCAGTCGCAATGTAGTAAACCGCCGTCACTCCTTGGGGCAAAGGCTGGGGCGCACCGAAATGCGGGTCGGTAAAATAGACGCCTCCGGTGCGGTCGACGACCAGGTCGTTCGGTGCGTTGAATTGCTTGCCTTGGTAATTGTCGGCCAACACTCGCACTGTCTTGCCGTCGCGAGCCACCGCCGTCACGCGGCCTGCCATCTCGCAGCAGACCAGTTCGCCGGCGGCATTGAACATCGTGCCGTTGGTGCGGTTCGACGGCTCGCGAAAGATGGAAAGCTTGCCCGCGGCGTCGATCTTGTGAATGCGCTCGTTGGGAATGTCACTGAAGTAGACGTTCCCCTCCGCATCGGCCGCCGGGCCTTCCGTGAATTTGAAGCCGCTATGCAACTTGACGATTTCGCCGGTCGGGCCAATGTGCGGGATTTTTTCTGACGACGGCTCCGCAGCCAGCTCGTCGCCGCGAACGCCAGAGCCGTTATCGCCGCCGCCCCACAGACCTTGCGCATCCACATCGTTGTATCCTCCGAGATTGTTATTCCGCCAGGTTGCATCAGTTCGCTGCGAGCTGCCTCGCGAGACCGCGAGACCAGGACTGCTTGCGCAATCAAAGTAGCCTGGGCGCCTGAAGGCCGCAACCAGTGCGCGGCCAGCCCAGCTTCAAACGAACGCAAGATCAATTGTGCTGCCGAACAATTAAGAAGTCCTGATCGCAGGAAAAGCGAAATCCGCCTGCGGGCTGGGCAAAA
Organism: Pirellulales bacterium; assembly: GCA_025924495.1. Next base: position 8,616 of record JAICIG010000305.1, read on the forward strand.
TGTTTGCGAAGATATTGCGCGACCTCCGGCCGCGGCGGCGCAGGCAGTGCGCCTGCCGTCATAGGTTCAGTCGGGCGGCAGAGCGGCAGCAGGTTGAGCATGAACTCGGCGATCAGGCCGGCGGTAGCGAGTTCTGCCGTCTCGATGGTCGCGGGGATCGTTTCCAGTTCCACTTCGTATCGATCCCCCGCGGCGTCGCGGAAAGCGGCGGCAAGCTCGGCGAGATTGAACCGCCGCCCATAAAAGTGGTTCAGCATTCGCATGCAGTCGGACTGGTGGTTCTGAATGACAACCGCCAGCGCTCCTTGCGGCGAGAGCCACGACGCCAATCTCGTCAACGTCGGCAGCCAGTCAGACTGATCGAGGTAATAAAAGACGTGCGAGCAGAGCACCAGGTCGCCGGCGGCTGCGGGTCGCGCCGCCAGAATTCCATCCGCCAGAATTTCGGCCGAAGAGCAGACCCGCCGAAGTTCGTCGCGCAAGTGCGGATTCGGTTCGATGGCAATCGTGCGCTCGAAATAGTCGATGAACCACGCCGTGACCTTTCCGTTGCCGGCCCCTGCATCAATGAACGACCGGCGAGCGGGCAAGGCTTCGACCAGGCGAACCAGTCGCTTGCGAGCATGTTCCTTCTGGTCGGTGTGATCGAGAAAGGTTTGAAATGCCGTGCGATACGTTTCGCCCTGTGAATCGAAAATCTCGATGAGCTCTTCGGCAGGGGATACTGGCAGCGAGTTCATTTCTCGTCTCCATGCAGCGCTTCGGACGTCTTGCCGTCGCTGGGACCGTTTTTGCATCGACGCTCGCGATCGATAACCTCGTCGGCCTGCCGACTGCAGCGAATTAACTGGCTCAAGGGGCGTTAGTCGCCCCCATCGGGGCGTACGCGCCTATTGAATCGTAGCTCACGAAAAAGCTCGGCGCTCGGAGTTAACGGGCCAGCGAACCGATTCGACTGCCCTACCACAGCCTAGAGCTTGGCGGCTGGTCGAGCAGCCGTCAACGTGGATTGCGAAACAATACGCCGACGCTCGCTCTGAA
>JAICIG010000306.1 GCA_025924495.1 Pirellulales bacterium
CGACGGCCACCTCGTCCCGGGCAACCCGGCGCGCGTCGAGGCTATACGGCCCCGGGCCGTTGGCGATGACCAGGAGCATCGCCCCCATCATCGACAGGTTCTTCATGAACTGGATCGTCTGCTCCTGCTGCGCCTGGGCGTCTTCCAGCCGCCAGAAGCCGTGGAAGTAGTAGCTGGCCAGGACCAGAAACACAAGCAACAATAAGGCGCCGAACCGGGCATACAGACCGACCACGACCGACACGCCGCCTACGAGCAGGAACACGATTGCCCCAACCAGCATCAACTGCGGCGCGGGAATTCCGACCTTTGCCATTGATACCACTATGTCGTTGAAGTGCGGAATCTTGTTTCCGGCCGCGGCCATAATGAAAATGGTCGACAACAGCACGCGGCCGATGACCGACAGAAGTCCTTGTATTGCGCTAGGCATGGCATAGGCTCCTTCAAGCAAGATTGAACAACATCACCTCCGCAGCAGTGTCGGCACGCACCGACAATGCGGGTTCTTCACTGATCGCAACGCCGTCGCCCTCCTGGAGCGGCTGACCGTTGAGTTGCACCCCGCCGCGCAAGACCTGCAACCAGGCGTGGCGGCCTGCCGGCAAGGAAAAACTCAGGTCCTCGCCGCGTTCGAGCGTCGCGAGATAAATCTCGGCATCTTGTCGAATCACCAGCGAGCCGTCGCGGCCGTCAGGCGAGGCGGTCAACTGCCACTTGCGCTGGCGTCCCGGCGCGTCGAAAGCGCGCTGTCCGTAGCTGGGCGGCAAACCGTTTTTCTCCGGCAGCAACCAGATCTGGTAAAGATGCACGGCCTCCGATTCACTCGGGTTGAATTCGCTGTGGCGGATACCGGTCCCGGCGCTCATGTGCTGGAACTCGCCGGGATGCAATGCTTCTCCGTTGCCCAGGCTGTCGCGATGCGCCAGCGCTCCTGAAAGTACGTAGGTGACGATCTCCATATCGCGATGTCCATGCAATCCGAAGCCTTGCCCCGGTGCAATGCGATCTTCGTTCATGACGCGCAGCGCGCGGAAATTCACATGCTCGGAATCGAAGTAATCGCCGAACGAAAAGGTATGGTATGTATCGAGCCAGCCGTGATTGAAATGGCCGCGCGATTGCGAAGGTCGAATTCGAAACATGATCATTAATCTCCTGGAATTGTTTCCGGTCGGCCCTTCGGCAGGGCCGCCGGATTTACTTGACATATCAACTACTTGCCTAAAAAAACTACTCGGCTAGCTCGGCTCGGCAGACCACGGGGCGCGCAGTCGCTCGAGCAAGCGATTCAACTCCTTCAATTCTGCCTTCGACAAATGGCCCGCCAGTTGTTGGTGCAACGCCTGAATCGGTTCGTCAAGTTGCTCCAATACTTTCAAAGCTTTCGGCGTGATAGATACATAAACGACGCGCCGATCTTCCTCACAGCGGACGCGGGTCGCCATGCCCGCTTGCTCCAGCCGATCGACGAGGCCGGTTATGCCGGGCACGACCGTGATCGTGCGGCCGGCAATCTCCAAGATCGGCAGGGGCTTGCCTTCGCCGCGCAAGATACGAAGCACATTATATTGCGACGGCGTCAGGCCGTACTCGCGAAACAGCCGCGTGAAGCGGATCTGCGCCTGGTCGCCGCTGCGAGCCAGATTCAGCAGCACTTCCTGTTCAAGTGACTCAAAAGGACGCTTCTTCTTGAGTTCGCTCTGGAGTTGACGATTCGAGTCCATGCTTTTCCTGCTCGTTGCTCTCGCCCGCATATAGTTTACATATCATTCAATTGCATGTCAAGTATTTTCGGTTCGGCGGCCGCTGCCGCTTGACGTCGCGGCAACCAATTCGCAGGCAATTCGTTTCCTGAACCTTTGGCGATTAGGCAGCTTGCGTCGACCTGTCGGCCAGGGGGAAGAGCGGAAGCAAAGACTCGCAGCCACGCGATGCACGAGCTGTAGCGTTCGGGCGGTTTTTACGCTGTCCGAGTCAGAGGGAAACGAAGGGCGTTTCCCGATCGTCATCATCACATATGTAAGCATCGATTGCCTGTGGGGAGACAAGTTCGGCTTCCAGGGGGGCGGCGGAGTCGACCACCTGGCCAAGACCGCGAATGTTTTCGGTCACTCGCTCGATCAGAGCGGCTAGGAGTACATCAACGGCCGGCCGGTTTGGATCGTCACCGGGGTTGTTTCAACCGGCGCCCTGACAACCAAACTTGCCTGAACCGCGAACTAGCGATTGCGATATGCACCGGGTGAAGTCCAAGAGCAGGGCTCTGTCCCACGAACTGCCGACCATATGCAGTTCATGAGCCGGCGGCATGGCGTCTTTGGCGTGATGCCGCCGGCTTGCCTGGATTTTTTGGCGCCCCTTAGCGCACGCCGTCCGATTCGGCGGGCTTGCGATCTCGATCGAGCCAGCCGCGCAGTGCGGCTGCTTGAATCTGGTCGTCGAAGCCCGCCTCGCGAAACGCCCGTTCGGCCTGTCTCCGCAGCGACTCGCGAGCGACCGACTCCGACAGTTTGGGGCGCAGTTTCGCATAGGCTTCGAGCAATTGCTCGCTGATTCGGTCAATCCTCGGCCGCAATTCGGTCTGCAGATCTGCCGCGTCAGAAAACGGCTCGCGTTCGACGCGCTGCCACTCGTCCCAAGCGGCCTGCTGAATCAGCTTGCCTGCGTCGATCTGGGCCTGCATCAACTGCCGCGTCTCATCGGCCGGCAAGCCGAATGGCTCCCCGCGGCGCTCGAGCGCCTCCAGCAACCGTCGCTCTCGTTCTGGATCGTTAATCGGCTGCCGTGCGTTCCATTTGTAACGGGCCACTTCGTGCATGACTTCCAGACGGTTGAGCATCGCGTCGAGCAACTCTTGAATGGCGGCATTGTCCGCCGTTGCCGCGGCATTAACCGCAGTACGATCGGCGCGAACAGCCGTAGCGCGCTCTGGCATTCCCGCCTGCGGCGCGCAGGAAGTCATTGACAGCAACGCCGCGCCAGCAACCAGCGAGCGGATCCGGCAAAGCGGCGCAAGGCAAGAGGGAGACCGCAAAGGCAAGCTCCTTGTTGGGCAAAGATCAAGAATTATAGCCGACATTTCCATTCGCTCGATGATCGCCTCCGCCGTAGTTCCGGTCCGGAAATTGCAAAGCGAGCCCGCTTGAAACACTTTATTCCCTTTCGGAGCAGGGCATGCTTCCTCAATTTGCTTTAGCCTTCGCGGTCGAGCTTTCCTTCCTGTCGGCGTTGCTGCAAGCGCCGGGTGCGCCCAGTGCGACCAAGCCGGATGCTAATCCGCCAGCCGCACCCGAGAAGGTCGACGTCGAGCCGGTGGCTCAAGACGAACAGATCGGCCGCCGGCTGTTGCGAATCATGAAGGCCACCACCTGGTTTGACGACCCGACGGTTCGCGTCGACCAGGGCGTAGTGATTCTGGGCGGGCACACGGATAACAAAGATCACAAGGCTTGGGCCGGCGAACTGGCTTCGAAGACGGAAGACGTCGTGGCGGTCGTCAATCACATTCAACTCGACGAAGCCCCGCTCTTCGACATGCGGCCGGCGGTCACCGAAATTGAGAGCCTGCTGAAAGGCGGCATCAGATTGTCGCCTTTGTTCGGCGTCGCGGCCATCGTGCTCTTGCTGTCGTGGTTCGCCGCCAAGCTGACGCAACGCCTGACGCTGCGCGTGCTCGAGCGGCGATTGGGCAATGCCTTGTTAGCCGAGGTCGGATCGAAGGCGGTTGCCATTCCGGTCTTCTTGCTCGGGCTGTACCTGGTGCTGGAGCTTTCCGGTTTAGCGCGCGTCGCACTGACCGTCGCGGGAGGCACCGGCCTGGCCGGGCTTGTGCTCGGCATTGCGTTTCGCGACATCCTGGAGAATTTTCTGGCCGGCATTCTGATCAGCGTTCAACATCCGTTTCGGGTCGGCGATTTGATCCGCGTTGAAGACAAACAAGGCTTTGTCCAGCGGGTGACCACGCGGGGAACGATCTTGATCGCGTACGACGGCACATACATTCAGGTTCCGAATTCGACGATTTATAAAACGACGATTCACAACTTCACTGCCAATCCGAAAATGCGCCAGGAATTCGTCGTCAACCTGGGGCTGCTCGATCCGATCGAAACCGCCCAAGACCTCGCAGCCAAAGTGCTGCGCGAGCATTCAGCAATCCTCAAAGACCCGGAACCCGTCGTATTAGTTGACGAACTGACGGGCGGCTCGATCAATCTCAAGGCCTATTTCTGGGTCGATGCGACGGAATACAGCGATTTGAAGGTGCGTTCGTCGGCAATCCGGCTGGTAAAAGATGCTTTGCAAAAAGCGAAAATGCTATCGCCCGACGGCATTCAACAGATCGCGTTTCCCAAAGGCCTTGCCATCCGCCGCGACGAAGCAGATGGCGATCACAAACCGGCTGAACAAGCGACGGCCGACGGCCGCTGCACAACAGCGACGTGTCCGCCCCAGGACGCTGCGGCACGGGCCGAGGGGGACTTGGGAAGCGAGGCGGCGCAACTGCGTGCTCAAGCCAAAGCCGCGCCGCTGCCCGAGCAAGGGGCCAACTTGATCGCCCATGCAAGCAGCGGCAACGGTCGACCGGCATAATGCCGCTCGGGCGCCCGGCGATGGTCAGCGCGCTCTGCAGCCTAGCGCGTCGGCTTGGCCTTGGGAGGCTGCGCGCCGGAGCCCTTGGCCCGGGCGGGCTCGCCGGGCATAAACCGATTGCAGCCACTCGAGCCAGTGACGCTCAGACGGAATGCCTGCAACTCTTCGTCAATGCACAGCCCCAGCGTCGTTTTGGCGATCCTGGCGTCGGGTTCAATCTGCCACCACTTGCAGTCTTTACAGAGTCCCCACGACTGTTCAACCTCTGTCTTCTTGGCCACCGTTGTTTCTCCTTGCGATAAGGTTCGCAGCGCGGTATGCGAATTGATTGATTCGTCCCCCAGAATTACGACGCCAGCATAAAGCGTGCCGCCCCTAGCGCGCCGTGGTCGCGATGCTTTAACGCGACGGTAAGCGGTCGACGCCGTCGCTGGCGCTTGCATATCCGCGACTTCCTGGTCGCTTGTCGCTCAGCGGATCACTGCGCGGCCTGCATTGCCCGATACCTTCCTTATTCACGTCCGCGCGCCCAATGGGCGACATTTCCGATATCCTCGGGCTGGCCCCATGCCCGACCGAGGACCACTGCGCCAGACAGATGTCGCATTTATTGGTCTTGGCGCACTTTGAAAGAGATCCAAGAATCATCGCCTAAGCTGCGACCGGCGTTGCGGTTAATCATCCTGCAACGGATCGTTTCGCGCATCGCTCGGAGCTGGCCGGTAGGAACAGGCGAACGATTCGCCGGCAAATCGAACTATGTCGAAGGGCCCAATAGGGAGCGGTTACAAAAACTCCTGCAAAAAGTGAGGCGGGACGCCTCTCTCGCCGCGATGAATATGTTCGACTTCCTTGGCAATCTCCTTGATACCACCGACTTTCCCGCGCGTTGGCATTGCGGGCAGTGGACGACAGGGCACGGACTGCTGCACATCGTTTCCGATCTCGGCGTGTGGTCGGCCTACATCACCATTCCCTGTGTGCTGATTTATTTCATGCAGCAGCGGAAAGACCTGCCTTTCCGCACCGTGTTCTGGTTATTCGTGGCGTTCATCCTGGCCTGCGGGTCGACTCATTTGATGGAGGCCGTCATCTTCTGGTGGCCGGCCTACCGGCTGGCAGGCGTGATCAAGTTGTTTACGGCCATCGTTTCATGGACCACGGTGTTCGCCCTGGCGCCGATCATTCCCCAGGCCCTGGCGCTGCGCAGCCCGGAAGCATTGCAACGCGAGGTCGATGAACGCAGACGGGTCGAGGCGGAACTCCGAGCCGCCCAACGAGATTTGGAGGCGCGAGTTTCAGCTCGCACCGAAGAGTTGGCCTCGGCCAACCAGGCGCTGCGCATGGAGGTCATCCAACGACAACACGCTCAGGAACAGGCCGAATTCGCCAACCGGATGAAGGACGAGTTCCTGGCCACCTTATCGCATGAACTAAGGACGCCGCTAACAGCCATTGTCGGCTGGGCGGCGTTGCTCAAAACGGATCAGCTTGGCCCCGAAGAAACGGGGCGAGCCATCGAGACGATCGCTCGCAATGCCCGGTTGCAGACGCGGTTGATTGAAGATCTCCTCGATGTCTCGAGGATCGTGTCCGGCAAACTGCGGATCGAGTCGCAGGCCGTCGATGTGAAGAAGGTCATCGAGGCAGCCATCGCTTCGACCGCTCCGCTGGCCGACTCCAAGTCAATCAAGATCGAGCGGAGCTATGCGGACGACGCCGCATTCGTGCTAGGCGACGCCGCGCGGCTGCAGCAGGTCGCCTGGAACCTGCTCTCGAACGCCGTGAAGTTCACGCCCGTGGGCGGCGCCATCAGCGTGCAAACGTCGCGAGCGGGAAACAATGCCGTAATTCGCATTGCCGATAACGGCGAGGGGATCGCGCCGGACCTTTTGCCCTTTGTGTTCGATCGCTTCCGCCAGGCAGATTCGTCAACGACGCGCCGCCACGGCGGCCTCGGACTTGGCCTGGCGATCGTGCGCCATCTCGTGGAGCTGCATGGCGGGCAGGTGTCGATCGAAAGTGCCGGCACAGGTCACGGCGCGACCGTAACGGTAATCTTGCCGAACCTCGCCGCCGCAGCATCGCCAGCGGCGAGGCTGCTGGAAGAAATGTTCGCCGAGGTTCCCGACAATGCGGCCGGCGATTTGACCGGGCGTTCCGCCCTGGTCGTCGACGACGACCCCGATACGCTGGGCGTGCTGGAGCGCATTCTCAAAGGCCGGGGCGCCAAAGTCGTGACGGCCTCATCCGCCAACCAGGCAATCGAGACGCTCGGCGCGCAACAGCCCGACGTTCTGGTCAGTGACATCGGCATGCCAGACGGAGACGGTTATCACCTCATCCGCCAAGTCCGCGCACTTGAAAACGTCAATCGGCACATTCCCGCCGTGGCCCTGACGGCCTTCGCGCGCGCCCAGGACCAGGCTTGCGTGATTCAAGCCGGCTTTCAAGCTTACTTGCGCAAACCTATCGACCCTGCCGAACTGACCTCCGCGATCGCAACGCTACTCAATGCAGAAGCTGGTCCAACGCCTGGGCGTTAGCTCTGCTCGCGGCGCGGCTACGACATCTTCGCGCCACCCGGCGCCGGCGGCGTGCCCGTCCCTTCGACCGACAGGGGCTGGCCGCAACACTCCAAATGTACTCCCGACTTGCAATGGCAAGGAGCCGTCACTTCCAGCTTCATCCCGCACTTTTTGCAGACGAGCTGCGTACCCATCGTAAGCTGATCGGCATGATGCGTGGTTTCTGTCGAGCCGTGCTGCATCGTGGCCATCGTAATTCTCCTGTTGAACGATTTGTCGTCGGACCCACGTCACGGGTTAAAGGCAATCCGCGTGCCGATTGGTCAGGCGCCGTGAAGCCGCTGTGGTCGCCAACGGGGTCGGACCGCTTTAGAACCTCCCGGGCGGTTCGACTATCAGCACCAACAGGTGGGTCCGCACAAAGTAGGAGTGCTCCGGGAAACCCATCCATGATTACCGGTCTGGCGTCATTGACGATTAAACGCTGGTTTGGAAATCGGAGGTCAGGCCATGGGATTATCGGTTATTCAGGGACATTAAGGCGGAAATCGATCCGGCGACGGTAGTCGAGGAAACTGAACCTCCAATTTCTTTCACACCCTATCGACCGATCGGGCCAGAATTGCGATATGGACAAAAGCCTCGGGAACACTTCCAACGGCTGACCCGGGAGGAAGAACTGGCGGCGGCGTTGGATTTCATACGGAAAAAGAATCCGGAGGCTAAAAAACATTTCCCGGGATTTCCGAGCGATTTTACGAGCCCGGATTTTCCGGGCTTTTGCTGTTTAAGAGGCTGGAATTCATTTTTGGGAAAGGGAAATCATCATGGCCGACTGGTTTTACCAGAGCAGGGGGCAAGATGTGGGGCGGGATTCGGAGTCTGACTTGAAGCAGAAGGCGGCCGCAGGTGAAGCTGGACAAACTCCGCATCACAATTCGGTAATGCTTCCTTCAAATGATCTTTGCCTTTCTTGCTGATCTTACAGAAAACATCCGCCCCTATCGCTGGGTCGCCGGTCGGCGGAAACGACGCCGTGATGCGACGGCTCTTAGCCATCTTGTCACTGGTCGCAATTCCTGCATTGAAAACTGCACCTCTGGACCGCCTGAAAATAGTCGTCGTCCATGTTCTGCCATAGCCAAGCCGGCCAATCCGGCCGCGACGGCGAACTTAAAGCACCCTTTCCTTTGTATACTGCGAATTCCCAATTATAAAATGCCGATCCGCCCAACGCTTCAATTGCCTTCACCGCTTTCCGTTGCTCGCGGGCTCGATGGACGACGACGCGGAGCCAGACGGCTAAGGCTGTCATAATGACGAACGCAGTTCGTAGGCTGAAGGTGAGATAGCGGCGACGGGATGTCATTTTGAGGATTCTCGGCCGAAAACGAGGGCTGATTACCGCATCACCTTGCAGTCGGGCAACGCGGCTGCCAATTGCCGCTGAGTATCTACATCGATAGTCCTGGAAAGCCGCACCGCTCGGAGCGGCTGTAGTCGCTGGAGTTGCGGAATCAATTTCAGTATTTCGCGGTCGCTATAACGGCATTGACGCAGATTGACGGTATCGATGTTGTACAGAAAGTCCTCGCCAAAGCTCAGGCGAAGCCATGCCGTTCGCTGCCATTTCGCCTGCATATCTCGTACTTCGGAAAGCGTAAAACCCTTTTTACGAGGACCGTACGCATAATTTATCCTGCCACCTATCGCTAAGACGGCCTGGACAGCATCTCGTTTGTCGCGGGCTCGTTCTACCCACCAACCTAACCAGACGGCGAACAGCGTGAGCACGACGAACGCAGTTCGTAACGAAAACTGAAGCCAGCGGCGACGGTTTGCCATTCGGCCCATTGGTTCAGTCCTGCGGACCTTGGGGCGGGCGGATCAAGAGCCAGTGCGTGAAGACGCAAAGCAGGCCGACGACAGGGGCAAAGCTCCACAGCAAGAGAAGTACCTGAAACTCCGACGACAATGATTTCGCAATCGCTTGCAAGCGAGCAAGCGGAGTAGCAGCGGGATTAGGATTTGCGTACAGGGTAAAGACGTTCACCACACCGGCGTCGGACGGCAAATACAAATTAATTCCAAAGATGCACCCCGCGGCAATCCCTACCCACCATGCCCTCGCTTTGCCACTTGAGTTGACGCTCAAAATCACCGCCGAAGCGGGAACGCAAATTAGGAACAGGGTCTCGACGAGCCCTATTTGCCACGACGGCTCCGCCATCCACAAGGCCGCACCGATCCCAAGGGCGGCGACGGTGGCGAGCAGCGTGCGGAGCGAATAGTTGAAGCGGCCCATTGGCTGAATCTCACGGGGCGAAGCGAACGGCATCAACCTACTGCTCTGCGGCGAAAGTGGGCAAGAGATTCTGAGCGGCGGTCGTCGCCACCTCACGTGCACAACGGAGAAATGGCGAGAAAAAATGCAATGGAGAGGGTTGCAGAAAGTGCTACGGCGGCGGCAATCGTGGCTGGACTTCGGTGCTCCTTGACGGCCA
>JAICIG010000307.1 GCA_025924495.1 Pirellulales bacterium
CCTCGTTATGGACGACATAGGTAAGATCGACTTCCTGGAACATCAACCGCAACGCCGAGCGCAGCGAAATCCCGTCAAAACTGGCCGTAACCGGCGTATCGGAGCCGAGACCTGCGTTGGTCAGGGCCTTGGTGTCGAGTTGAATCGGAATCTTGTGATGCTCTGTCAGGTATTCGGCGACGTCGCTTAACGGCTGATCGACGAAGTCGAACTTGGTCGGCTCACGGAGCGCCGCGAAAATCTTGGCCTCGGCGGCGTTCGGCTTGGGATGAGCCTCTTGAGCCAGGCAGTTGGGCAAGCAGAAGATAAGCAACCAACAACAAACGACTGCGGACCCGCGAAAACGGGACATGGGCATGCTCCTTCTCTGTCGACCGGATTTCACGAAATGTGAGAGACGGGAGACCCGCCGCGCCGCCTCAAGGCGCGGAAGGCCTGTCGATTAAAGCGTAATACCGCTAAATTCGATTGGCAAGCATTTACTTGCTCAGCGAGTCGGGCGCCGAGTGATGCGAGGATGTGTGAGATTGAGGTTCCCGTCCGCGCGGGCGACTGAAAAAGATGAGGTTCAGCGGATGGTTACATCCAGCGGCTTTAAGGCCCCTTCGGCACAAGTCTCGTCAGGCCGAGCACGGCCCAAGAACTGGCAGCGCAGGTGATGGGAGTTAACAGTTTCGCGCTGCCGGGCTCGCCGTTGGGAGTCGATCGAGAAAGCATCGGCCAACTACCCTCCGGCGTTTGCGTGGCGATGAGGAAATCGATTGCGCGTCTGATTGCAGGTTGTTCGGCCGTGTAACCGGCGAGCGACAAAACATAAATCGTCTGGCCAGTGGCAAAGGCGTCGCTCCTCGGTTCAGGCACGGTCTGGCTCCAGCCGCCATCGGCGCGTTGCAGCGAGAGCAACTCGTCGATCATCGGTTGCAACTCGCCGCGAGACTTGCCGGCGCGAGCGGCGAGCAGCAGCTTCAGAACCTTCTCTTGATGGAGGTCGGACAGTTTGGCAGCATCGAGCCAGGCGATCGCTTTCTCGAGCGCCGCGCGCTGTGGCGCCGGCGCCTCGGGACCGGAAAGATCTTCAAGCGCCATGATGATCCAGGCGACGTCGGTAGTCTGACCTTCGTTGATCGGCGGCCGGCGCAGAGTGGCAAAGAACTCCCACGATCCGTCGGGCTGCTGCTTCTTGATGATTTCGTCCCCGATCAGTTGCAGGCTTTGCTTTTGTCCCTCGGTCAGCGAGGGGAGCGACCGTGCCGCGACGGCCAGCATCGGCAGCCCCATGTTCAGCCCGCGACCCTGGGGGCGCGGGTCGGGCGGATCGGCCGGATTGGGAAAGATTCTTGTGGCCAGCAGTTTGTCGTTACTGCCCAGCAGTGATTCAAACGTCTCGGTCAGGTATTTGTTGTCGATCGCATAGCCCTGCCGGTCAGCTTGGCCGAGCGCCCACAGCGGCAGCGGCGCGTGATGGCAGGCGGCGCATTTGCGCGTGCTCAACCAGGTGGCGCTTTCCTTTTGCAAGTAGCCGATGGCGCGCTCGACCGCCTGCTCCACCTGCTCGGGCGTCGCCGAGGAGGGCGCGATTGGCTCTTCGCCCACGGCCAATCGAGAAATGCAGCATGCCAGCAGAAAGGCCAGACCCAAGGACGCGCGAGCCATAGAACGTTCCTCTGGCAGAGTATCTCTTGCAAGACACTGAATCGACGGCAAGACGCTTTTCGATTTTACACCGGGTCCTTAGCAACCGCCAGAAAGACGGGAAAGCGGTTTCTGGACCGCTGCGATTCACATTTCTCTCTGCTGATGCCCGCCGATGCCCGCCGCGAATGTGCAGCGGGCCGTAGGCCTGAAATCGCTGAAGGCTGGGCGAGCTCAAACTGCGACGCGTTGCCTGCCAACGCCAACCGACGATTAATTGCGACTGCCGCCGATTGACTATAGGTTCTTTAAAGAGCTAGACTGCTTCACGCGTTAAGGCTGACAAAATGCATCCCTGCCGCACTGTCGTGAACCATTTTTTGCTATCGCCGGCTTCCGCTCGTTTTCCGGCGGTCTCTTTCCACGCCGGCTTCACGTGACGGCGCGCCGCTTTTTAGCTGCGTGACAGTTACCCCACTCCCCGCCGTCGTTCTTTCAGATTGATTCTCGCTGCAGCGCAATTTCTAGCGTTCGCGCGGTTACTCTTAACATAAGGCCATCCACATGCAGTCAAGACTCTCAACCATGCGCCGAGGATTCACGTTAGTCGAGTTGCTGGTGGTGATCGCAATCATCGGAATCCTCGTGGCTTTGCTGTTGCCTGCGGTGCAGGCCGCCCGCGAGTCGGCTAGACGCAGCGAGTGCGCCAACCATCTGAAGCAAATGGGGCTGGCGGTGCACAAATTCGCGGATGTCAACAAGACGCTGCCTTCCAGCCGGTTGGGACCGCAACACGCGACCTGGTTCGTACAAATCATGCCCTACGTTGAACAGAGCAATCTGTTCGCGATGTGGAATATTTCGAACACGTATTACGTGCAAACAACCGCGGCTCAGACAACCTCGGCGGCGATCTATTTGTGTCCGAGCCGCCGCTCCGCGATGCTCAGCAGCCAGTTCGAGATCTCCAGCACCGGACAACCCGACGCCCAGCCGCATCCAGGCGCTTTAGGCGACTACGCCTGCAACGGCGGTCAATTCGCCGGAGCAATCGTCGACGACCCGCTATGCCGCGGAGCGATGTGCCAGGCCAACTCGCAACTCGTCAATAATCAGATCGTGAATTCGACGCCGCAAACGCGGCTGGCCGATTTTCTCGACGGCACGAGCCACACCTTCCTGATCGGCGAGAAACACGTGCCGCTGAGCAAGTTCGGACAGAGCGGCCCTTCGTGGGGAGACGGCGCGATCTACAATGGCGACTTTCCTCGTAACTTCTCGCGAATCGCCGGCAATCCGAAATTCAATCTCGGTCAGGGGCCCGACGATCTCGACGGACCGTGGCATTGCAAGTTCGGCAGTTATCACCCTACGGTTTGCCAGTTTGTGTTTACCGACGGCCATCTGAGCGCGCTCGGCAACAATACCGACATTGAGATTCTCAATCGCCTGGCCGTTCGCAACGATGGGCTGCACGTTGAGGACCGCTAGTCGCGCGGCGTCTCGTCCTTTTCCGAGAGGCGGATCGCTTGCCGAAGAATTTCCGCAAATGGGTACGTTTGGGTAGGATATAGGCCAGTTCACCAGCCTTTCCAGGCTGCAGCCGACGCCGACTGAGTTTGCCCGAGTTCCGCCCTGCATGGTCTGTACCGTTGCAGCGGGAGAATGTACATCTCAAGCCGAACGTATCCTAGCATTCAAGGCCCTTCGATCATGATCTGCTGGAATTGTCGACAAGAGTTCCCCGATTCTGCCAAGTTTTGTCCGCATTGCGAGGTGGAGATGATGGAGCAGCCAACGGCAGAGGAAGAGGCGGCCGTCGCCGGCGTGCTGGAAGCCATGGGGCCCGAGGCGATCAGCGAGCTGCTCGACGCCTTCAGCCAGAGCGCGACGGCTGAAGAATTCGTCAATCGAATCATGGTGGGCGACTGCCCTAAATGCGGCAGTTCGAACACAGGCGATTGTGAGGGCGACCCGGAGATTGAAGATCCCACCCTCGGCCGCTGCCTTGACTGCGGACAGTTCTGGTGCCTGGACTGCGAGGAACTGTTCAATGACGCTCAAACCCCGCACGACTGTCCCGCATGGGAAGGCATCGACTTTGACGACGATGAATTCGATGACGACGATCTCGACGACGATGACTTGGATGAAAGCAAGTGAGATCGTGTGATTGGGGATTGCGTATGGTTCGAGGAACTGACGGACTGCAAGCGGTCGGATGACAAGCGCGGAGCATTTTGCTCGCTACGCCGAGTTAGCGAGTCGCTATGACCGCCCGCAGTGCGCAAGAGCGCGGTGGATCGTGTCGAGGACTGTGTCAAGGTTTTGGCCCACGTCGGCGGCGAGGAACCGCAGCACGAAGTATCCGTTCTCCTGCAAGAGCAGGTCTTTGCGCCGGTCACGGCGATAGGCCTCTTCGCCGTCGAGATGTTGAGCACCGTCGAGTTCGACGGCCACGCGCGGCTCGGCGCAGAGCAGATCGACTTCCATCCGGCCCGCGCCGTCGAACGGAATCGGCAGTTCGGCGTTCAAGCGAAAGCGGCCCGAAGTGTCGGGTAATGTCTCCAAACGGCGGAACAGAAAGGCCTCGGTCGCACTCCGAGCCCGGTTCGTCCCTTCGGCGTCGGTCGCGGCGGGGTTCGACAGGTCGACGAACAAATGCGCCAAAGGCGCGTCGACCCCGTCTCGCACGAGCCGTCGAACACTGGCCGCGTAAGCGGTTTTCCACTGAGGATCGACGGGTAGGGGCGCCTCGACGGGCCACCCTGGCACGGCGCTGGCGGGGAGCAGAATCTTATAGCCCAGAGCCTCGTAGCTGCGGCAGCGCCGATCGAACATCCGGGCCAACATCGGCACGCATAGATCGGCGTAGTCGATCACGCGCACCTCGCGCTTGCGATCGTGCAGACGGTGCAAGCGGCCTGCATACTGTGCGATCGTGCCTCGCCACGACACCGGCAAAGTCAGGAACAGCGTATCGAGACGTGCATCGTCGAACCCTTCGCCGACCAATCGCCCCGTAGCGAGCAGCGCTCGGGGCTCATGTTCCGGAACAGCCGCGAGGCGGGCGATTGCGGCATCAGCGTGTCTCTTTCCCTCGCCTCGGTGAAGGACGATTAAATGCTCGATGGCGGCCGACAATTGCTCGGCCAAATAATCTAGGTGTTCGTTACGTTCGGTCAACACCAAGGGAGAGCGGCCTTCGCACACGGCAGCCAGCACATCTTCGCAGATCATTCGATTACGCGCCTGATCCGTGATCAGTTCCGAGTAAAGCTGTTGAAACTGAACCCGTACGTCCGCGGCAGCGCTTGTGGCGGGACGAAAGCCGGTAGGACGAACATGGACCAGGTGTTCGAACGGTCGCGTCGCGGCTTGCGTCTTGGCATCGACGCGGTGCCGGATCGGCCCGCACTGCATGAAGATGATCGGATGACGGCCGTCTTTACGTGCGACAGTGGCCGACAATCCGGTCACAAACCTCGCCTTCGAGCGGCGGACCACTTGCTCGAAGCTATGCGCGGACAGATGATGGCACTCGTCGACGATGAGATTTCCGTAGCCTCCAACCAAGTCACATACGACCCCCTTCTTCGACAGGCTCTGGATAATGGCCACATCGATAGCGCCCGTCGGCTTGTTGCGGCCGCCGCCAATTCTGCCGATTGCCTTGGGCGGCAGCGCCAGAAACGCCGATAATCGCTCGACCCATTGTTCGAGCAGTTGGCGACGGTGAACGAGGACGAGCGTATTCACGCCTCGCTTTGCGATCAGCCAGGCGGCGACGACGGTCTTGCCGAAGGCGGTCGTAGCGGACAGCACCCCGAAGTCGTGGCCCAACAGATCTGCGGCGGCCGCCATTTGTTCGGGGCGCAGTTCACCCTGAAACGTTACATCCAACGGTTGGCCTGCATTACGTTCGTCTTTCACCGCTGCTTCGATGCCTAGTTCGCGCAACAGCGCCTGCACGTCTTCCAAGCAGCCACGCGGCAGGCCGACGTGCTGGGCGTGGTCTTCGGCGCAGGCAATAATGCGAGGCTTATCGTAGGTTGACAGACGCATTGCCTGCGCCTTGTAGAAATCAGGATTTTGAAAAGCCGCCAGCTGGACCAACCGGTTGTAGAGTTCCGGCGGCAGTTCGGCTTTCGGGACGTAAAGTTGATCGGCGAGGACGAGTTCGAGACGATCGGGCAGCGGCCCGGCGAGCGGCGCCTCGGTTCGACGTCGCGAAGGCGGTAATAACCAAGGGGCGGCATCGTCGTCTTGCGGAGCGAGGCGCACGCCAACAATGCGGCCTTGCTTTTCCGCTTGGGACACGATCCGTTCCGCACACGCTTGATTGATCTTGCGAACGCTCGAAAGAAACGCCCACTGGTCGGCATACGGCAGATGGTCGTCGTCGAGAAAGACGCTGTTGCCAATCTCTCGTGGTCGTCTTTGCAGCGGCAGAGCAATCAGGTTGCCGAAGCCGCCTCGAGGAAGCGTGTCCTGATTGGGGAAGAAGCGATCGTAGGAATCAAGCCCGATGTCGGGGCGACGTTCCATCGTTTCCGTCAGCAGGTGCGCGCCGAGCTTTCGCGCCAATGCGGCGGGAATCGCCTGTTCGAAGAACAGCCAAATGTGACCGCCGTTGCCCGAACGCGAACGTTCCAATGCTGCCGGCAGATTCATCCGGAAGCAAGTTTCGAGGATGGCTTGCGCATCGTCTTGCCACTGCGCCTTGTCCAGATCGGCCGCCAGGAAGAAACAGGTTTCATCCCGCATCAACGGATAGACTCCCAGGACGAAGTCGCGTCCTGCGTCGTCGCAGCCGGAAAGATGCCAGCGAATCGCGTCATCAGTCACAGGCAAGAAGCGTTGGTGCAGACAGGCGGCGCACTTGATCCTCGGCTTCTCGCACACCCCCGGCGCCCATTCGTTGGCGCAAGCGGGTTGATACCCCGACTTGCCCGTCGTGCGGCTCTCGAAACGAAGAGGATAGATGTCTTCGCGCCCGCGGAACAACGAGCGAAACAGGGCGATTTTGGCCTCAGGCGGGGAGCAACGGTGGACAAGCCCGTGTTGTTGGTTCATGCAATCGCCCCGTTTGCCGAACGTCTTTGAAATCAGTCCTATATCCTTCTTTCGAAATAGCTCAACAGCCGCCTTGCCGTTGGCAAGAGACCATGCCAGTATACTGAATGGACGGGGAGTATCCTCGTTACGAGTTGCTTCGGTGCGGGAAGATGCCCAGCTGAAACCGAGTGCTTGTGACGTTGTCGCGCGATTTTTCGGTGCTTTAGGGAACGTGTGCGGGAGATCGGCCATGATCGTCGGCAAATGGGGCGATGCTGAAAATCCCTCGCAGCGGTTTAGCCTGGCTGCGTTGTTCGTCGTGATGACTGCCGTGGCGGCGCTCTTCGCCGTGGCCGGCGTCAAGGCAGTTTTGCTCTTGCCGCTGCTCGTCGGGGCCGGTTTTCTCATTGCCTTGGGGCGACTCATCGAGAACTGCGGATGGGGCGGCGCCATCGTCTATCTGCTGCGTTTCGCCGCCACCGGTGCGGCGCCTTGGGCGAGCGCGATCGGCATTACGGTTGTGTTGTGGCTGATGGTCTTCAGTCTTTGCGGTTATGACGAGGTCTTAGCGAATTCGATTTTTCCGCGGTCGGCGCTACCCTGGCTGGCGCCCACAGTTATTACGGTGCTGGGCTGGTATTTCAGTTCCAGACGCTGGGCGTATCAGGGATGCTGGGCTTGCCCGTCGGTATTGCTGCTTTTCGCCTCCCCACGCTGGGTCTTGGATGCGATCTCCATTTCGACTACCGCGCCGCCGAGCCGAGATCTGCGCGAGGCGGGATTAATCTATCTTTTTGCCTGCGTCCTGTTTGTCGCAGGTCTTCTCGGCGAGCGTTATCGGGTTAACGGTTCGACCATCGCCGCCCGCTGAATGCCTTCATTCGGTTCATCAACTCTCGCCAACAGCAAGCGTTGACGTTGTGGGTTGGTCCTTGATCTTGAAGGATTCGGTTCGCGGGGAGCAAAGCAGCCGTTTGATGTCAGAATGGCCAACCAGATAGTGCGGTTCGCAGAACAATCCACGGCATTGGCATGGTCGCCAAGCGGCCCGCCGTGCTACGATCTGCGCCAGGCGCTTCGAAGCTTTGTCCTCTAGCGCTACCGCAAGCGGGCGGCGTTCAGGCTACGTCGGGAGGTCACGGATGAGCTACCGGTCTGCGAATAGTTCCGCGCCGAAGCAGCCGGAATACATGAACGCGTCCGGCATGGATCTGCTCGTTGGCTTCGGCGGCCTGGCCGTCATCGTGCTGGCGGTCTCGCTGCTGGTCTCCGGTTATCCGACCGTGCTAGCCTTGTTGTCGGGCCTGGCGAACTTTTCGTGGTCAACGCTGGGAGGCGATGTCGCCGCGAACATGGCCTGCGGCGCGGCAGCCGGACTGGCGATCGGTTGGCTGCGAGTGCATCGCAAGACCCAACGGCAGATCGTCGACGAACTGGTCAGCGCGGCCGCGTCTCCGGATGTTGTCTCCGCCGCGCGCGTCAACGCCACGGCGGTAACCTTAAACATCGCCGCGGGCCTGTGTGCGGGATTGCTCGTGGGCGCGTTAGGCGCGGCCGCACCGTATGAGTGGGGCGATCATGTGCTGGCCCTGGCCGGGCCGCTGCAGTTGGCGTTGGGAGGCGGCGGAGCTGGTGGAGATGGCGGCGGATGGCCGGCCGATGGCTGGGCTTTGCTCTCGGCGTTGTTCGCCTTCGTGTTGGTCGTCTGCACGTTGACCGTGCTGGCTTCGATTGTGCTCAACGGACTATTGGCGACGGCCGCCCAAAGTGCGGTGACCGGCGCCGCGCAAAGCGCAGGACAAGCGCTCGGCACGTCGTTCGTGCTGGCTACGACGCGGCTCTGGACCACGCGACTGAGCTGGCAAGCGATCGCCGCACGCGAAGCGCCGCCGTTGCCTTTGGATGCAGCGATCCAGGAGTACGCCGGTTCCAACGAACATACGCGCGGGCTGATCGGCCGCTATCTCGACTGGCTGCGCGAAAATGGCTATCCGCATTCGCTCGAGTCGGCGGCCGCACACTTCTACGATTGGGCGAGGTTTCTCGAATCGCGCGGCAGAGGCCGGCCGCCGCAGGCGGTGGCGTTGTTTCACTTGCACATCGACCAGGAAGTTCGCAAACGCCATCCGAGCGAGTGGTTTGTCGAGCCGCCGGGCGTGCCGCAATACGATGGCGGACGGTCCACCCTGTTCTATCGCGGCTGGTTCCGCCGCGTCCTTCGCAGCGCCGCCATCACCGGCGCCGCCGCCGGCTTCTTGCAAGCCGGCATCGTCAGCCTGTTCGTCGCCTGGTTGAAAAGGTGAAGGGGCCGGCGCCGCGTTGTTTTTCCGGTTAGAATAGGCGCCGCCCGACGGGCGTGTTGCTGCTTGACGATCAACCACGGAGACGAACCGCCATGAAAACTCTTGCTGCGTTTCTATTGCTCGGCGCCTCGATTGTGACCTCAAGCAGCCAGGCTGCCGAGCCGAAAATCCACCGCGACGTGGCCTATGCTGAGCCGAAGAACGAGCGGCAAACGCTCGATATTTACGCTCCGGCCGAGGGCAAAGATCATCCCGTCGTGTTTTGGATTCATGGCGGCGGCTGGCAAACCGGGGACAAAACGAGCGTGCAGGTCAAACCGCAGGCGTTTGTCGACCGGGAATTCGTATTCGTCTCCACGAACTATCGCCTGCTGCCGAAAGTGGAGATGGAGACGATCTTTCGCGACGTGGCGAAGTCGCTGGGCTGGGTCCACAAGCATATCGCCGAGTACGGGGGCGATGCGAAGCGAATCTTCGTCATGGGCCATTCCGCCGGCGCGCAGCTCGCCGCGCTGATGTGCATCGACGATCGCTACTTAAAGGCAGAAGGGGTTCCCTTCAGCGTGCTCAAAGGGTGCGTCCCCGTCGATGGCGATACCTACGATGTGCCGGCGATCATC
>JAICIG010000308.1 GCA_025924495.1 Pirellulales bacterium
GAGTGTCGGGCGTCGTCGCATCGGCCCGCTGTCCGGCCACTTTGGTTCGAATCGTCTCCAAATCGCGCTCGAGCGCCTTGGCCGGATAGTCGGGTCGGTCCCCTTGCAGGTAGTCGATCCAGCCTGAGTGCGGCACTCGGACCAGATCGGCAGGATCCATTGACCAGTAATAAACGGCCAGCGCGCCGAGCGAGTACGGCGTCGGTTCATAAGCGTACCAACCTCGGTCGCCATGCATCCGCGGATACATTACGCGTCCGTCGATCTCTTTGGCGTGTGAATTGACGGCCTTGATCTGCTTTCGCCAGACATCCACATACCGCTGGTCGCCGGTCAACAAGAGCGCATTTCCGAACCCGGTGATGCCCAGGTGAACCGTGTTGCGATTGATCGGCTTTCTCGTCGCAGGGTCGAAAACCGTGAAACCCCAACCGTACACGCCGCCATACCAGCGGCCGCCGCACTCGCCGCCGATCTTGCCATCGCGACCGATGTTGCTCGGCAGGATGTTATCGTTGGCCGCGGCGCGCTGCGCCCAGGCATCGACATATTCCAGGAGCCAATCGCGATACTTCTTCTCATGCGAGAGCATGTAAGCGTTCAGTACAAGCGAAGTAGCGAGCAAATTCTGCGGGTGATCGCCCAGAATGTCGTTATAGTCCTTGAAGTGCTCGAGCATCTGGGCATAACTCTGCTCGCCGTGCCCAGGACGAAAACGGCCCTCCACTTCGATCGGGTCGCCGGCCCAATCGAGCGCCGTGGCCTTGCGCAACAGCGGTCCGCGGCTGCCGTTGAACAGGCTGCGAATGATCTTGTGCTGAGCATCGTAATTGGCCGCGCCCGGATCTTCATTCATGTAGAAGCCGGCAAAGCGGCGAACGCGCTGTTGGAAGCGAACATCTGCGGAATCGGACAGGCCTTGCAGATTAAATACGGTGAGCCCCTCGCCGTTATGCAGCCAGTCGAACTTGACCGGAAATTCCTTGTAGTACATCCCGTCGCGGGCAAATTCGACCTCCTTCGTGCGCGCCAGCGTGTATTGTCGCAGGTGTCCTTCCCAGGCCTTTTTGTAGAGAGCGAGGATCGAGTCGGACGCACCGAGCGCGTGCAGCAGCGGCCAGTCGTTGACATTCTCGATCGCGTCGTCGGGCCCGTCGTCGCCGCCCCAGCGTTCGACGCATTCGAGATAACCGCGATCGTCGAAATAGCGGGCGAAGAACTCTTCGCAAGCTCGTTCGTTGGCCCGTAACAGTTCGCGCTCGAGCAAGGCCCAAACCGGCGGCGAGAGCGGCGAGTCGATAACGAGCGTGATTTCACCAGCCAGCGAACCGCGAGAAAACAGCAGGCAACTGGCGGCGAGCAAGCTCCAACGCAACCACGACCGCCATCGGTAGAACACGCCTGACTTGTCGCGCGACCGACAACGCTCGAAGTTCATCATGACAGCCCTCGTGGAGTGGCAAGGGAATTACTCAGGACTTTCCGGGCCCCCGCCTCTTCGGTCCGATTGTCCGCCGCATAGGTCGTTGGGGCAACCTGCCGCCTAGCTCCGTTATGCATCTATTTCTTTGCTCGATTTGCATCGGCGCCCCCTTTGCCTTGCGCGAAATTCGTCCTGAACAAATCAAGGTTGACATCCGTACAGTATTCGGACTAAATTGGCCCCCGACAGGAACGAGGCGCGACCATGCAATTACGCTTTCAAGTAGTTTGCACCGAAAGCCGGCTGAGTGAGCGACAGCGGGAAGAACAGAGGCTACGGGTGATCGGCGAGATCCTGCCGTTCGTGTTGGCGAAATATGATCGTTTGCCGCCCTCGCCCGCAAGGCCGGCAAGACGGCAAGACATTGCACGTTGAGTCGTACTATTCAAAGGAGGATTGGATCATGCTTGCGTTATCAAGGAAGAAGGGGGAGACGATCGTGATTGGCGATGGCATCCGGATTACCGTGCTCGAAGTCCAAGGCAATTCGACTCGCTTGGGGATCAGCGCTCCGCGAGAGGTCTCGGTGATGCGAAGTGAGTTGTTAGGTCGCATCCGCGAGACCACCGCGGTCGGACTCCCGTTCACCGCGGCGCTCGGTCACTAAGAAGTGGCATGATCCTGTTGCACGTCCTCTTCTTCATCGAGATGAAATTGATGCATGAAGCGGTGATAGATCGGGGCCAAAATGATCGCCGTCAGCGACAGGAATACAATGCCGCTAAATAAGCAATAGAATGTGGCAAACAGTTTTCCGCCGGTCGATTTCATGGGATCGACCGGTCCCATGCCCGTCAGGATCATGGCGGCGTTCAGCAGTGCGTCGATCCACGGCAAGCTGCCGAAAAAGTGATAGCCGAGCGTGCCGATGCCTAGCGAGCAGCCGATCACGACGATCGTCATCAGGAAACTGTTGAGCACCCGGACTAAAAAAATTCGGCGAGTCGCCAGCGGCTGGCTTCTGTTTTCAAACACGTTCGGCAGCGCTCCTGGCGGTATAACAGATCGGCCGGCTCGAACTCAGCGAGGTAACTGGACCGGAAGCACGACGGGGCGGTCTGACGCCGCGATTCGACGATCCGCAGGCGCCGTCTAACGTTGGTTTCGCCGCCATCCTTCAGCACATCCGCCGCTGCCCTTCGCTCACTCGCTGAGGTGTTTTACCAGCTTGTGAACGGTGACGGCGATGCGATCTTCGATATCGCCTGCCCAACGGAAGGCAGGCCGGCCATATTCGTAGAGATTCGAGCCCCCTTCATAACCGCCTTCCTCCCAGACGCGGCGAGAGGGGATGTAAGCGATCATGTCGTCGGTATAGCCGCAAACCCAAGTGCCGGGGCCGAATTCGCGCTTAAACCGGAGTGCATAGTCGACGACGGTTTCGGCGCCAACGCCAATGACCAACATCTGCCCGCCGAGCCGCCAGGCATGCACCGGGTACGGATAGGACAATGGAAACTTCTCGCCTTTGTCGAGCTTTTCGAGCATGCGAGCCGCCCAACGCGCCCGGATGGCGTTGCCGCCCTGGAGCGCATCGTGCAGGTCTTCTCGCGAAACGACTCTCAAATATGGCAGGTCGACATACTCAAAAGCGGTTTGCAGCCGCGACGAAACGGGCCTGAGCGGCTGCTCCAATGTCTGCTCCACCGCCGCGGCGAGCATGTGACCATAGCGTTGGCATAATTCGACGCTGCGACGCGGCAGCGGATTCTGGTCTCCACCGCAGGTGTTCACGAACATCGCCATAGCGCCCGGATGACTCTGTTCGATTTCAAGTTGCGCGAAGCCCGGATAGTCGCCGCACCAGGTAGTAAAACTGAGCGTGGTCGGATGACAGGCATAGCCGAACAGCACTGCTTCGAGCTTGCCGTCTTCGCTCGTGACGGTCAGAACGGGAACCGCGTGGTCGACCGGCCCCTTAAGCGGCGTTCCGGATGCCAGCAGCTTTGGCACTTCAGCTTCCGGATTATTGCGGCGATTGACGGCGAAGGTTGCCTTTCCCTCGCCGGTCTGCAAGCGGGCCGGCGCCAGACGGGCCAGCGCGTCGCCGACCATCGCCACCAGCCGCGTTTGCATCTCCGCCGTGTATCGGCTGACCAGCTCCACTTGCTCGGGCTCGACCGGATAATAGTCAACCAGATCGTCTCCCAAGCGCGGGCCACAGTGGTTGTGCGAGAAGGTCAGCATGACTTGATCGCGATGTAGCTCATACTTTCGCTCGAGCTCTTCGAAGATGGGGTCGCTCATGCCTTTCGGCACGCCCTGAAAGTCGCTTGTAATGAGCACCGCCCGGCGTCCATTCGCAGCTTCCAGAGCAAGCGCCTTCATCCACAAGTCGTGCAGCTTGCCGTCAGGGGGTCGCTTGGAGCCGTAGCCCGCGAGCCAGACTCCGCTCTCTGGAGTAATGACTGCCTTGGCCACGCCTGCCTTCCACTCAGTCGGCTCGCCGCGAGCTGAGTTCCGGAGACCTCCAAAACAAAAGGCCAGCAGCAATACGCACAATGCCAACCGCCGCTGCGTACACCGCCGCACAGGCGCATCGCGACCACGAACCGAGAGCCACTGAACGTCGCCCATGTAAATTCTGCCGCGCCCGCACGTTTGTGCTATGTTCCGCCTTCCGACGCGAAAGATCTTAGCGTTGCCTAAGGAACACGACAAATCTTGGTGGTCCATTAATCCCTGAACCGCACTAGAATTCAGCCTACACAGACTGCCGCAGTATTTGCATTACAGACCTCATGCGACGTTCGCCAGAGTGGGGGGTGCGGCTTGTTTGAGCGTCGTAATTGAGCTAAACTTTTAGCTTAGACAATTCGCTCGGCGCGGGATCTGCCGAGCCCCACGTCTTTTGATGTTGAGCTATGAAAGCCACGTCGAGTCGCTCGGCGCGGCTTTTTTTTTGAACGTATGGACCGACTTCCGCATATTTTTGTCAATTACGTCCCTTTGGGCACAGACGGCATCAAGCTGGGGTTCATGTGCCGCCGCGGGGGCGAAGAACAAACCGAAGCAGATGCGCTGAAAATCAAACAGCGTCTGGAGTCGCACGGTTGCCGCATCAGCGAGGGTATTTGCGCACCGAGCCCCAACGAAGAGTTTTTTTGGTTTCGCGTCGAAGAGCGCAGCCAGCCTCCCACGGTCCGGCAACTGCTGGAAGACTACGAGGACGTCATCGTACGCTGAGGCAGTTGCGACGCAATTCTTATGGTTAGCGGCATGAAAGCCTTGCGCGTCTTGGTTATCGAGGATTACCGCGACACGGCGGAAATGCTGGCTAAGTGGACTAGCTCGGCAGGTTATGATGTGCGGGTATGTCTGACGGGGTTTCAAGCGCTTCAGGCCATGCCCACTTATCAGCCCGATGTGGTGTTATTAGACATCGGTTTACCCGATATGGATGGCTGGGAACTGGCTCGCTCGCTGCGCAGCGATGCGGGCAGTTCGCCGCTCAAGATTATTGCCGTGACGGCATATCAAACGCGAGACGATCGGCGGAAATCTGTCGAGGCAGGCATCGACTTCCATTTGGGCAAGCCGGCTCGCCGCGATGAAATCCTTGGCCTGCTATCGCAAGCCGCATCGGACTGACTGTCTGACTCCGGTCGGTTGAACGGCGGCAGCTCCGCAGCCTCTAGCTCAAAACGTCTTGTCTGTAATCTGCTGCGAGTTCCAATTCGCGCTACGCGCCGGCTGCATCCGCGGCCGGCCGCCGAGCAGGAGCAAGAATTCCGCCGGTTTCTTACTCTGCTCGGCCTGGAAAGCTCACACGCCTCGGTGCCGCCGTCGGCTCGGCGATCAAGGCGTTCGCGGCGGAAAGTCCGCCAAAGGCGATCTACCGATTGGTCGCTCCGGGCGCCGACGCCTGGAATTCGATCTCGCCCTGGAACGGCGCGCCAGTCATTTCTTTCCATTTCGCCTTTTGTTTCTCCGTCAACAGGCTCATCAATCGCTTCCGGCTGGTTTCGCGCAGCTCTCGCATCTTTTCCTTTCTTTCCTCGGCGCTCGTCGCCTGCAGCGCTTCCTCGACTTCTGCGCGAGCTTCTTTCTGCAGCCGCGGAGCGAGCTGTTTCTGCTCTTCGGTCAAGCCGAGTTGAGAGGCGACATGCGCACGCTTGACCCACAGCAGGCCGGCCAATTGCAGCGTGATCTGGTTGAGCCGCTCTCGCTGCTGTTTGGTGAGCGTCTCGTCAATGAAGCGTTCGTTTTCCTTCGTCATCTCGGCAAACTTCTTGTCGCGTTCCTCTTCGCTGAGCTTGCTGATCTCGCGCGCTTTGTCCCACTGTTTTTCTGTGAACGCATCGATCTTCCTGGCTTCCTCGTCGGTAAGCTTCAGTTCCTTTCGCACCGACTTTTGTCGCAACAGCATGACCTCGACGGCGCCCTCTTCGGGCACCAACTTTTCTGCGGCAACCACCGGCAGTGCCCAGGCGACCGCGATCGCGAACGCAAAAGTGCATTTTAAGATTGTGCGCATGTTCGATCTCCCATTAATAAGCAGGGTTAGAAACCTCTCTTCCCGCTCGCGCGAGCGGAAACCAAAAACAGCGAGCCAGTCATTGCATCGACGGCCCGCAAACCATCCGTTGGAAAGAAAGTCGCCGATAAGAGCCATAGACGATGGCGGCGACTCTTCAGGCGCTTCGCGGCCGAGAGTCGACATGAGAAACGATCGCTTGCGATAGCGCCTGCCCCGGGGAGTCTACCAGCCAAGCCAGAAAAGCGTCAGATTTCGCTGGCCGGCCGACTACCCAACAGGAACTCTCCGACCGATGTCTCCTCGTAGTAGTTCAACTTCGCCGCCCTAGCAAAAAGATCGGCGTCGCCGCAACCGACCGCGCAAGGCGCCAGACCCATGGCGGTGGCCGCCAGATACATTGTTTGCATGACCACGCCTACATGCTTCAGAATTAATGCATAAGCAATCGACTCGTACTTCCAGGCAATCCGCGGGAAGCGCGCCGCCAGGACGATGAGCACCTGCAATTGCTGCTCGTCGACGCCAGTCGAGATGGCGGCGCAGTGGAGCAACCGCTCGAGATCCTCGATTCGTCTGTCCAACTTTGCTAAAGCGTGGCCTTCGGGTTCATAACGATAGAGGCCCGGCGCGAGTTGCGCGCACGAATTCACGACCGCATAGAACTCCAACTCGTACAGCGCTCCGCCCGACGGGTAAGGACGCGTTGCAAAATCGATTTGCATGCAGCTGGTGGGGATTTCGCTTTGCCGGCGATCCTTCACGCGGGCGACGCGAAACAGGAATTCGCCGAGTTGCCGCACATCGATTGGCTCCTTGGCGTACGTGCGAATCGACCGTCTCTGTTCCTGGACCTTCGCCAACGGCGGGTCGTCACGCTGGAGCCGCTCGACATCGGGCCGCTCGAGCCTGATTGATTCGCCTAGGAACGGCTTCACAGCCGGCGGCGGCGGCAGGCGATCCGCCAATCGATAGGTGCCGCCAAATTGCGCCTCGGTTCGTCCGCGGCGGCTGCGAGTATGAAACAGTAAATCGTGAAACTCCCACGATTGCAGCGCCGAATGCTGGTCCTCGGGGCTCGCTCCGTGAGAGTCGACATCTTGCACCATGCCGGCGCTCAGAAGAAAGTCTATGAGCGACGACGCGGCTTCGGGGGCCAGGTCGGCAACGCGTTCCGCCACAACATGCACCGTGGATGGCACGGCCAGTGCTGCCAGCGCGGCGGCGGCCCGGCCATCGTGCAGCACCACGCGGCCCGGCGAGAGCGGCGATTCGAGCTGCAGTTCGCGACCGTTGCGGCGCAAGCAGGCGAATCGAGAGAGCACATATGCGGCGCTCGGCGCGCGGGCCGACGAAAGCGTGCTTGGCGTCGGCAAAGCGAGGTCTCGCGTCGAAAACGCTACCGAGCCGCGAAAGGGCAACCAGGTCGCCAGCGGAGCGTCATCGACATACAAAGTCTTGCGAACGAATCCTCGCTGCGATAACTGCTCCAAGAAGTACTGCCAGCGAGCAAACGTCTGGGCCGTTCCGCGGTGGAGCACCGCGTCGGCCAGCCGCTCTTCGTCTTCGCCCGGCGGCGCCAGCCGTTCGAGAGCGTCGTTAATTTCCGGCGCCGCGTCGCTCAGCGCGAGTTGAGCGCCCGCCTTTTTGAAAACGATCCGGCCGTCTTGCGCCGAGCGCGAGACGCCCTCTTGCCACGACAGCCGCAGTGATGCAGGCACGCTTCGCCTCGGTATCCTACAAGAACATCGGAATTGGATTGAGTTCGCCTTCCGCCAACGGCCCTTTCAGCCAGCCTAACTTTACGGGCGTGTCGTAAAGCCGACCTGGCGCTAGGCGAGCCCAAAAATGCCGCAAGCCCGGCACGACGACTTTGACGACGGGCAGGCCGATCTCAGGCCGCGTCTGATCGAGCACCAGCATCTCCAGGCCTTGGCGTTCGACCGCCGTCTGGCAAACGCGAATTTCTTCGGCGATATCG
The DNA here is from genome assembly GCA_025924495.1 of Pirellulales bacterium. The sequence continues at coordinate 7,942 of JAICIG010000308.1, forward strand.
TCGCTGCGCGACGAACGATAATCGGCAGCTTTGCGCAATGGCGAGCCTGCCGTCGGCAGCAGATAAGGCTGATTCGCCGCAGTCGCCGTTTTGAGCCAGTCCACCGTTTCCGGATCGGTAACCTGGTCGCTATAGATTTTTTCCGCCGGCGCCTCCAGCAGATAACTCAGCATCTGATTCATCTCGGTTACGGCGCGCAACAGTGATATCCGCGCATCCAAGTGAGCTCCAAAGCCCATGACGATCTGCTCCTCCGGCGCGTCCGTACGACGGGACCAGGCGGCGAAGACAGGGATTTTCAAATCGGCGGTGAGATCCAACACGTGAACCTCGCGACCGCGCGTCGCTAGAAAGTCGCGAAGCTGGACTAAATAGGGCTCGTCGAAACTGTCTAAATCAACGCCGGGGCGGCGGACTCGGTTGTACCACCAAAGTGCGACGCTGTCGCGCTCAACGAGTTCCAGAAAGCCCTGCAGAATCGCTTCTTCGATCGTGTTACCGGCCGCGCAGCCGTTTGAGCACGCAACACAATACGTCTGCAGCTTTGGCTGCTCGTAGTCGTAGTAGCAAAAGGCTGTCGGCAGGTAACGCGGCTCTTGGCGGCTGAGCGACCAAAGGGGCGACCATTCGACTTCCGCTTCCGGATCGAATGGCAAGGGGACGAAATGGTACGACGATTTCTTCGAGTTCCAGATTTCGCGCTCGCGATACTGTTTCTGGCTGAATAACTGGCAACTGCGCGGGTCGATGGCCGCTTCGCCGAGATCGATCATGCGCGCCGTGCGGCGCGGTTCATCGCCGCGAAAGACGCCCGAATGACGTTCGAGTCCTTCACACAGCCCGCTGGCCTTGGCCTGTGCATCGGTAACGCCTTTGCCAGCAGCCATGTTGCGCAAGTCGCCGCGCAATTGCGCCAGGTTGTGGTGTCGCCGGGCCAGATTGTGCCCGGCAAGATAGACATGCATGGCGCCGTCGGCGCTAGGACACGCGCGCTCGAGCATCGAGACGGCGCCCGTAATCGGGCTCACATGGCGCCCATAGCGCTCGAGCGTCGCCTCGGGGCTGATCGCCCGGCTGCCCCCGTCGCGCGTGCAGCTCCGTTGGCGCGGCTGGAGCACCAGGGGACGAAAATGCCGGGCGTCTCCGTTCTGGGGATGGCTGCACGCCGGGCAGTAGGGCAAGCGGACCAGCATGTGCGTTTGCGTTTCCCAAGTCGCCAGATCGAACGTGCGGATCTTTCCGTCGCATTCGGGCAGTTCGCCGCGAACTAGCCACGATGCGATTGCGCTGGCCGCTAAGCCCCAAGCCGTTTGTGCGCTAGCGGGGGTCGCGGCCCGATCCGCCACCGTCTGATCGGCCAGCGTCTGACGCTGGAGCAAATAACTTTCCACGGCGCTATTGGCGCGAAGGCGTTCTGCCAGACATCTCCAACATCCCGTCGCGCCAGGCCGAAACAGCGGACCCAACCACAATTGCCGACCGAGCGGCTTAACCAGCAACCACGGGCGCTCACTCTGGAGCGCAGCTTCGTTACATGCGGCGAGCTGGTTTCTCATGTAGTGATCGACGACGACGACCGAGAGGCCCTCGTCGCCGACTCGCACGCCGAGCGCCTGGAGCAACTCGCAAAGCGGCGCGGCATCGATGCCCATC
>JAICIG010000309.1 GCA_025924495.1 Pirellulales bacterium
CTACCTGCCATCTACTACCTACCTACTTGCCTCTGGCTCGCGAACGAATAGCAGCAAAACCATGGAGCCAAGCGCGAGCGCCGCGCCCAGGCCAAAAGCCGCCTGCGCGTTAAAGCGTTCGTAGAGCTCGCCGAAGATCAAGCTGGCGGGCAAGGCGCCGATGCCGATCAACAGATTGAACCACCCGTAAGCCAGACCGGCTCGCTCGGAGCCGACGAGATGCGTGACCATGGTCTTTTCGCTCGGCTCGGCCAGCGCATAGTAAATGGCATACAACAGAAACAAGGCCCAGATCTGCCAGGCCGAGCTGGCGAAGGCAAACGCAAAGTAGACGACGGCGTACCATAGCCAGCCCGCCAGCAGCAACGGCTTCGGTCCGAACTTGTCGACCGCTCGGCCCCCGAGCACATTGCCAATGCTCTTAGCCACGTGAAATGCCAGCCACAGCATGGGCAGCAATCGCGTGTCGACGCCGAGTTCCCTGGCGCGCACGAGCAGGAACATGTCGCTCGAATTGCCAAGCGTGAAGAGCAATAGCGCTAGCAGATAAACCTTGAACGCGCCAGGATATTGCTTCAGGCTCAAATCGAGTCGTCGCCCGGCCGGTACATGCACGCGCTCTTCTTTCAGTCCGAAAGCCGCGAGCGCCACGACGCACAGGCCGGGGATCAGCGTCAGCAGGAACAGCCACCGCAAGTGATCGCTGTTCCAGCCCCCCTGCTTCGTCAGCACTCCGCCGGCGTGCTGAGAAAATGCCTGGCCGCCCGACGACGCCCACCATAAGAAAATGGTGGCCAACAGCGGTCCGACGGCGGCGCCGACGTGATCCATGGCGCGGTGAAAGCCGAAGGCGCGGCCGCGGATGCTCTTGTCGGTCGAGTCGGCGATCATGGCGTCGCGCGGCGCCGAACGAACCCCTTTGCCGAAGCGGTCGCCCAATCGCACCGCCAACGCGTGCCAGGGCGCTGTCGCAAAGGCCAACAGCGGTCGCGACATTGCCGCCATGGCATAGCCGAACACCACCAACCCCTTGCGGCGGCCGATGCGATCGGACCATCCGCCCGAAAACAGTTTGAGCACGCTCGAGAGCGAGTCGGCCACCCCTTCGATTAACCCTACCGACGCCTTGTTGCCCCCCAGCACTTCAATGATGAATTGCGGCAGCAGGGGCGCGATCATCTCGCTGGCCGTGTCGTTCAGCAGGCTCGTGAAACCGAGCAGCCAGACATTGCGGGGCAGGCGGGTCGGCGGCGGAGGTTCGTCAGCGGCAGAGGGGGACGTCATGGAGTGGATCAAGGTTCGCTAAGGGTGCGTGTACGTAGGGCGTTTGGAGTTGCCCTTCATTCCAGGCAAGTGGAAGCTGAGAGCGATACGACTTCATTGCATGTTCTTGATTGCAATGTTCAGCCCATTTCTTGCCGATGGAGCGGTGGCGCTTATTCTTGATCTGGTTCGCCATGGGGAAAAGCCGAATATAATGCCGCTGGGTCCTTATTGAAGCAAGCCAGGGAAAAGGTTGAGCCAGAGTCAGATCAATCTAGCCCGATGATCATCGGCCAACCTGACTTGTGGAAGCTTGTCGCCGCTCAAGGCAAAGGCGGTCGCGACAGAAGAACACGCCGACCGCTAGGCCGCAGTCGCGAGGAAACTGCAATCGAACAGCAACACTTTTGATAACCGCAGCGCAGCCAAAACGCCTAGAACGGCGCCGCCACCACGTACTCGACAATGGTTTGCCCACGACACACGCCTTCTGGCAGTACAACTCGGCGGGAGTCTTCGATACCGTCGACAATTGTTATCAAGTCGCCTTCGGCCCCCGGCGACAATTCACACGGATCGGCGACCGCAAACGTGCAGGCGTTCGTCTTCGCCAGGCGAAATCGTTCGCCACCAAAGACGAAGAATCCCGCCACATCGGCAGAGTACCCGTCCTTGTGAAAAGTTCCCATGAGAAACCGTGAATTAGAGATTCGTGCTCGCCGGTATCTTATCTTAACCGGCGGGGACGTAAATAGCTTCCGGTTTCTTGGCGATGGAACCGACGGAGCAGTGTGGGCCACGAACCGCGGCACGGCGGTCAAGGCATGCCACTGAGATCGTGGCTATACCAACGAGCGCGATTCGTACAAACGGCTGGCGGAATATGGGGTCACCGAAAAGGTCGCCGGCTTCTGGATTCCCGCAATGACCGGCTGCGACGACGATCTAATGGTCGTCGAGATGGACTTCATGCAAAAAGCGCCCTACATCATTGATTTCGCCAAAGTGAAAATCGACAGGCCCCCAAACTTCCCTGAAGACGTTTTGAGACAAAACGAAATCGACGGTAAGGAGCAGTTTGGGCGCAACTGGCCAAGGGTCAAGGCGCTGATGGCCGAACTGGAGAGCTATCAGATTTATTACCTCGACCCGAAGCCGCACAACATTGTCTTCCCGAGCGATTAGAGTCTGGTCGACTGTTTCTTGGGCGCTGCTTGCCCGAATTCCGCCGGTTAAGTCAGGACCCACCCCCAGCCGCTCTCTCTTGAAGAGCGGCCAGTCGCCGGGCTAGGATGGCTTTGGGGCTGCTTGATTTCCTTGCCGCTATGGGAGTTGCGTCATGACGGGCATACTCGTGTGCCTTTCCGCCGCCATGCTGGGCGTCGACTACGGCTGGCAGCCGCTCGCCAACGGCGGCGTTGAATACATCATTCAAATCGAGCCCCAAATGCTTGACTCGCTGCAAGATGGCAAGGGGCTGACCAGCGCGCTGCCCGCGTCGGCCCGGAACATCCGGCGTTACCGAATTGTGGTCGGGACCGGCGAATTACCCCATCACGGCGAACCGCTGCCTAACGAGGTTGAGCAAACCACAGACGGCCTAGGTCAAGCAGAAGCTGCCGAGGCGTCGCGTGTCGGATACGACGAACCTTTGGAAAGGGACAGCTTGCCGGGCGAACTTGAGGCGCCGGAGCTCTCCGCGATGCCGATCGAGAGCCCTTATCCGTCGAACTATGAAAAGGCGGGCATTCCGCTGCCTGGTCCCATCGCCAGCCCGGCGCTTCTGGCGCAGGAGAAGCCACAGCCACCTGCCGAGCCGCCGCGCCGGCGCGAAGTTTCGGCGCCGCAGGAATCCGGGCCTGCCGACGCTCACAGCACCAGCAAACCGCTGGTCAAACCGCAGTTAAGCCAATCGCGCGCTAGCGAGTTTCCCCCCAGGCATTCGAGCGAGATTAAGCCGCCAAAAACGCGCGAGATTGAATTTCCCGAGGTTCCCGTCCGCGAAGAGCCCGCTGGGAAGTCGGCAGCGAATAAGCCGGCCGAATCGGCAAAGGAATCGCCAGCGGCGGCAGAGGAACCGGAATCGCCGTCCGATCCAAAGCCGCCCGCCGCCGAGAGTTCGATTGGCAAGCACAGCCCGACGACGTTGGTCGGACTGTTTGCTTCTTTGGGCGGCAACGTATTTCTGGTGTGGGTCGCCAGCGGCCAGCGAAATCGCTACCGCGCACTGCTGCGCCGATCGCACGAGGCGCTTGCGGCAGCAAGCGTGAGCGAGCTGCCGCGAGATTCACAGCCGGACGATATGCCGCGTTGGGAAAGGGTGACGACGGATGATGCGCTGTCGGGCGAGGAATAACGGAAACCGGCACGCCGATTAATGCAAACGGGAGAAAATGCACTAACGGCGACTGCTCTCGCATCCGGTCGAGTTCCATGCCGAGAAGCGCTCACTTCTTCGCGGAATCGTCCTTGTCTGCTGGTTTTGCTTGCTCCCGCGACTGCTCGAATAGCCAGGGAACTAAACCGTTGGGATCGGCGTAGGCAGGGGTCCAACTGTTGTGGCCGACGCCTTTCAGTTCCGTATAAATCGGATGTCCGCCGGCTTTCTTGATCGCCGCGATCATGTTGCGCGAGCGTGCTACGGGCACCACGTTGTCGGCATCGCCGTGCGCGGCCCAGACCGGCAGATTCGCTAAGCGGTCGGCCAACGTCTCGTCTCCGCCGCCACAAACGGGCGCCAGCGCGGCGAACCGATCAGGCCAGCGCATCGCGGCATCCCAGCAGCCGTAGCCCCCCATCGACAGCCCCGTGAGGTACACGCGCTGCGAATCGGCTGGGTATTCCTTCAGCACGTCGTCCAGCATACCCATCGCCGCCAGCAATTGATCGCTCGGTTTCTCGGGCAAGCTTGACTTCTCCAGCGTCCAATCGACCTCCGACCATTTCTTGTCCGCCCGACACTGCGGCGCAATCAGAAAGCAGGGGAAATTCTCGAGGTTCTCAGCCTTGGCCATCTGCTCGGGCAGGTAGAGCAACTGCAGCCGATTATCTGTGCCGCGCTCGCCGGCGCCATGCAGAAATAAGACGACCGGATACTTTTCCCCCGGCTTGACCGTTGCTGGCTTCAGCAAGCGGTAATGGAAGGGCTCCTGTTTGTATTCGCCGCCGCTGTAGGTATGGACCTTATCTTCGAATTTGGCGACGATCTCGTCGGGCGGCATCGCGGCAAGCTCCAAGGCCAGCAAACTCAACAGCAGCGCGTTCATCGAAATGGCTCCTCGGCGGCAAGACTCTCTTAGCGGCGTTTGGCGGTTGTCGCCGCTAACGCCCGCACGATCCTACACAACTGTTCCCTTGGCCACAAACTTACGGCCAAGGCCGCTGCAAGTTGCCGTAGATCGACCCTTGCCCTCAACGGCTAGCAGAGGGAAAATTGAAGTTCCGCCGAATGCCATTAGGCATTCGAGCGAAGTTGATTGATTCCAAGGAGAGACATTGCAGGATGGTCGCCGATCTCGCCGAGCGCCACGAGCTCGTTTCCGATTTATTCGAATTGCCCCATGCACCGGAGCAGTGGCGAAAACACGAACTGAGCCAGAAGCAGATCGCGTTCTTTCACGAGCAAGGCTATCTGGCCGGCATTCGCGTGCTTTCCGACGCGCAGGTCGATCGCCTGAGGGAAGAGTTGCACGAGCTGACCAATCCCGCTCATCCCGGCCACGAGCTGTTTTACGAGTACAACTCCAACGAGTCCGTCGACCGCAGCAAGGTGCTGTTCCATGCGCTCGGCGCCTGGCGAATCGCGCCCGGGTTTCATGACATCTTGTGGAACCCGGCATTTACTGTGCCGGCTGCCCAATTGCTTGGCGGCGCCGTGCGATTCTGGCACGACCAACTATTTTGCAAGCCCGCGCATCACGGCGGCGTGGTGGCCTGGCATCAGGATTACTCGTACTGGACGCGCACGCAGCCGATGGCCCACCTGACGTGCTGGATCGGATTGGACGACGCCACATACGACAACGGCTGCTTGCAGTACATTCCGGGAAGCCACCGTTGGCAGTTGCTGCCGATTACGGGGCTGGCAGGCGACATGCACGCCATCGAAATGGTGTTGTCGCCCGAGCAACGCCGGGCATTCAAGCCCGTGGCGATCGAGCTCAAACGAGGAGAGTGCGCATTCCATCATCCCTTGATGGTTCATGGCTCCTATGAAAACCGCACCGACGGGCCGCGCCGGGCGGCGGTGATTAACGTGTTCCGCGACGGCGTGCATTCGGCTTCCGACGAGCCGCTCTTGGCGGGCGTGCCGCCGGTCGCGACTGGCCAGAAAATGGACGGCAAATTCTTTCCCTTGCTCTACGATCCCGATGTGGCCCGACGCTGATCAAACTCGCGAATTGCTCGACCAGGCCCGCGCCGGCGACGCCGCGGCGGTGAACGGTCTGCTCGATCGTCACCGCGAGGCATTGCGACGGATGGTGGCGCTGCGAATGGATCGGGCCGTGCAACAGCGCATCGACGCCAGCGACGTCGTGCAAGACGTGCTGGTCGAGGCCAGCCGCCGCTTGCAGGAATATCTGGCAAACCCGCAGATGCCTTTTCAACTGTGGCTGCGCCACATTGCGCGCGACCGGCTGATCGACGCACATCGACGCCATCGCGTTGCGGCGCGCCGCAGCGTCGATCGCGAGCAGTCGCTAATCGCACCGGCCGCGCTCGATCACTCGACGATGGATCTCGCCGCCCAGCTCTGGGATCGCGAACTGACTCCGGCGGCGGCAGCGACTCAGCACGAACTAGCCCGGCGTTTCCAGGCCGCGATCGAACTGCTGGAAGAGAATGATCGCGAGGTAATATTGTTACGACACTTTGAGCAACTATCGAACCAGGAAACGGCACAAGTTCTTGGCCTGAGCGAGCCGGCCGCTGGCATGCGATATCTGCGCGCCCTGCGGCGTTTGAGAGCTATGTTGGACGAGGAACAAGCCGGGTAGCGCGCCGGCAGGCGACAGAAGCATGAATGCCGTCTGCCTGTGGTCTCTCCGTTGCTCGCGAGATACGAACTACCGCCAGCCTGCCAGCGACCCGCATGAGCCACATTCCGCCAACCGACGCGCGCTTGTCAGCAGAGGAACTGGCGGAGGCGCGCGAAGAGCGATTGGCGAATCTCTTGGCGCAAATGACCGACGAGCTGCGCGATGGCCGGATTCCGGACCTTGAATCGCTCGCTCGACAACACGCCGACTTGTCCGCGGAATTACGCGAACTGTGGGCGGCTGTGCAGTTGGCCGAAGGCATTGCGGCCGGGTTGTCGCAACGTTCGGTCTCGGAGATCACCGTCGTTTTGCCCACAGCCGGTCTCTCAGGGAACGCTGGCGACTTGCCGCGGCTATTTGGCGATTTTGAATTGGAGCGAGAGCTCGGCCGGGGCGGCATGGGCATTGTCTATCAGGCGCGCCAGCGCACTTTAGACCGCGTGGTGGCAGTCAAAATGATTCTGCGCGGCGAACTCGCCTCGACCGCCGATTTGGCCCGCTTCCGCTCCGAGGCGGAATCGGCCGCTCGGCTCGACCATCCGGGCATCGTGCCGGTGTACGAAGTCGGCGAGTATGACGGCCAGCCGTACTTCGCCATGAAGTACGTGGAAGGAGTCACCTTGGCCAGCCGTCTGGCCGAAGGGCCAATTCCGCCGCGCGAAGCCGCGGCGCTGCTGGCGCCGATTTGCAATGCGATCCAGTTCGCCCATGAGCGCGGCATATTGCATCGCGACCTAAAACCCTCGAACATTCTGATCGACAGCGACGGACGACCCCACGTCACCGATTTCGGCTTGGCCAAACGCGTGGAGGGCGACAACCAATTGACTCGTTCCGGCGCGATCCTGGGCACTCCTTGTTACATGGCGCCGGAGCAAGCGGCAGGTAATCGCGGACAGCTGAGTCCAGCTAGCGACGTGTATAGCCTGGGAACGATCCTATACCAAATGTTGACGGGCCGGCCTCCCTTCCAGGCGGCGACGCCGGTCGACACCGTGCTGTTGGTTCTGGAACAAGATCCGCTGCCGCCGCGGCTGCTGAACCCGCGCGCGGATCGCGATCTGGAAATGATCGCGCTGAAGTGCTTGCAAAAGCCGCCCGCCTTGCGTTACGCCTCGGCCAAGGCGCTGGGAGACGATCTCCGCGCCTATCTGACGGACGAGCCGATCAGCGCCCGCTCCGGAGTTTTCAGCCAGGTCATTGCTCGTTGGTTTCGCGAGACCCATCATGCCACCGTGCTCGAGCATTGGGGCCTGTTGTGGATGTGGCACAGCCTGGCGCTGCTGGCGATCTCGCTGGTAACGAACTGGTTTCAGTGGCGCGACATTACCTCACCCGGCCCCTATTTCGTACTCTGGACGGCGGGCATGGGGACCTGGGCGGCCATCTTCTGGGCTCTGCGTCGCCGAGCCGGACCGGTGACGTTCGTCGAGCGGCAGATCGCGCACATCTGGGCCTCGAGCGTGATCAGTATCGCCGTTCTGTTTTTGGTCGAAATGCTGCTCGGGCTGCCCGTCCTGACCTTATCGCCCGTGCTGGCGATTTCCAGCGGGACGGTGTTCGTCGCCAAGGCCGGCATTCTGACGGGCGAATTCTACGTGCAGGCCGCCGCCTTGTTTCTCACGGCGCTGGCGATGGCGGGTCTCGACCGGCTGCATATTCCGTACAGCATCACGCTCTTCGGTATTGTTTCCGCGGCATGTTTTTTCGTGCCCGGGTTGAAATACTATCGGCAGCTCGCACGGCAGGAGAATCATGGCGCGGCTTAAGACGGCCGCACTCATGCAAGCACGACGTCATTCCTGCGGGGCGGCCAGGGCGCCGACTTTTACTGCGTCAAGTTCCTGCGGGGATTTAAACACGTGCCAGCGGTCGCGGGGAAGCCCGGCAAAAGCCTGACGAAACCGCGGAGCTTCCGCCGATTCGTCGGTGACATTGCGGATAAAAATCCGTAAGATTTGCCCAGCGTGCCGCCTAGCCAAGCCGCCGTAGAGTTCTGGATCGCTTTGCCCTGAATCGCCAACGCAAATGAACTTGCGCTCGGGAAAGCGAGCGAGCAGGGTCTCAATCGCCGGCCGCTTCAGTTCGTCGGGCGGGCTAATGAGATTAAGCACGGTGCGGTCTTTCCAGCGGAATAACTGCATGTCGAATGACCCGGCCGGAAAATCCTCGGCGATGCGGAACTGTTCGAGCGGGGCGAATAATTGCCAGGGCCCGGCAGAGACATAGTGAAAGGCGGCGCCCTCGGCCGCCCAGCGGCGGTACAGTTTCGGCATGCCGGGCGCGGCCACAAAGCGCCGTAAGAAGGTGCCTTCTATCAATTCACGGCGCTGGCCGACGTTCGAGACCCGTATCGTGTCGTCGATGTCCGAAATGATCGAAGTGCCCCGAGCTTCCAGCAGCTGCACTTTTCCGACAAATTCTCGGTCGTCGCCATCGCCGGTCAACGCGGAATAGGCAAGCCAGCGGCGTTCCGCCTCCGGGGCCTGCAGCAGCACAGCGGCTTGGGCGGCCGGCAGCCGCAGTTCGCCATGACAATGGCCATTGGACTCCGACTTTTCCAGAAAGAAATAACGGTTGCCCAAGCGAACCGAAAGCTCTCGACCTCCCTCGTTATCGACGACAAAAGGCCAGGCGCGCTGCTTAAAAAGGGGCAACTCGTCGGCATCAGGCTCCAGGTCCAATAACCGCCGCAGGCCGTCCAACGCCACGGCGCGGACGGCCGAATTCTCCTCAGGCTGGTAAATCCAGCCGTGCACGGGCAAGGTCCATTCCTCTCGGTCGGAAAGCCGGTGGCCCGAGGTGGGGAAAAAGACGGCGACGTCCTCGCTGTTGAGCTCTGAATCGCCCGCCGAGGCAGTTGTCGCCAAGGCAAAAAAAAATATCGCGCCCCAGCGGTAGCCCAGATGCGCCCTGTCGGTTGAATGCCTGTGATCGGCCTGTTTGGCTTTGGCCCCCGTGCCCTGCGGGCAGATTTCATGGCCTAACCAGTATGCAAGCACCGCTAGCAAAGGCTGTTCCTTATGTTTTTAGAATGTCAAATATTTTAGTCTAAAAAATGTAGTTTCTAACAACGGCCTGTAACTCGGCGGAAAGCTTGTTGCACCTTATTTAAAGCCGAAGGGGGCTAGGGGGCCCGTAGCACAGGAAAACACCATAGAACTCCGGTTTGCCGGTACTTTAGCAGCCCCAAGAGCCCACGGAAAACCTGCCGGATTCCAAGCGTATCGATGGGGCGGCGCCTGCTTGGTTAGCGCGTTTTTTAGGTA
>JAICIG010000310.1 GCA_025924495.1 Pirellulales bacterium
AAAAGCCCTGATTTCTTTTTCCCACGGGCTGCTGTCGGGCGCGGCCGCATCTGAGGCGCTGCCGAGCAGCGCGGCGAGTATCAGCAGCATTGGCGCCGCGCGTCTTGCGGCAAACGACAGATCAATGGCAGAGAACATGGGCAGGATTTCCGAGCGAACGGAACTTCGGTGGTGCTGCGCTAGTTTAGCGAATCTGAATTGGCCTTCAAATAACGCGTCCCTCCCGCCGTCCTTTGAATTCATGATAAACTCGCAAGAATTCGCTGCACGCTGCTTTGATTGGTTATGTTAACGCGAACAGGCGACGCCGCCTCAATTTGCGGATTGAGCCGGTCGGCGATCTCGGGCCGTCAGGAGTTACGCAGCAGTGTCGTCGCCGGCGGCGCGGATCTCGACCTCCTCGCCATCGGGGCCGAGCAAATAGGCAATCGGGCCGGCGCCAGGAACCGGCGGCGTGAAAGGCCCGGGATGCGAAGGGTGAAACCGCGCTCCCCGCGCGAGGGCTTCGGAGAGAAAGGCGTCCAGGTCGTCGACTTCGAAGGCCAAGTGCACGGGGCCGCAAGCAAAATCGCTCCACGCGTTGAGCGTTTCGCCCTGCCGATTGCTAAACAGCTCCAGCCTTACATAGCCGACCTTGAGCCAGGCCATCTCGCGCCGCTTGAATTGCCGCCGTGTGAGCAACTCCGCCCCCAAGACCTCGACGTAGAAAGCGAGCGCCTGCTCGAAGCGAGCCGTCTGCAGAGCGACGTGATGGATGGCTCGAACTTTCATGGGAGGTCGTGCTCTGAATCGCTGTTTTAGCAAACGCCGCCGTGCATAGCGGCGAATTGCCGGTTCGCGAACCTTGCCGGGCCGATCGCTCTCCTTGCGGTGGGAGCGACTGAACCATGCTTGCGGCCCGAGTTGCCTCCTTCGCGAGGCCGCTCCCGAGGCAGGCGAGCGACGTTCGCCAGAAAACGGGCCGTAAACTCGCCCATTTCTCACGCCAGCCTCGCATTTTCGGCCTTTCCGCGGAAGAGGGCTTCGGCCTAAAATCGCTAGATAGTCGGCGGGCCGCCCTGCATGGGCGGTTAGAAGAGCTTAAACCACAGGATGCGAGATGGCGAATTCGAGTTCAGGTCAGCGGTTAGCGGTGCTGGGAGATTTGCACTATGAGCTTCCCCAACATGATCGATATGGCGCCGCCCGTAAGCAATTGCTCGCCCACCGGCCCGATGTCGTTTTTCAACTAGGGGATCAGGGCGGCTATAGCCATTGCGGCACCTGGCAGTCGTTTATGGAGGGGCTTGAGTTCCTGTCCGGTTTCGACCTTCCGTTTCACACCCTGATGGGCAATCACGACCTGGAAGGACCTGATTATCAGTCAGACGCTCAATCGGTTGCCGCCTGGTGCGAAGCCTTCGGTCGCGATCGTCCGTATCGGACCGTGGATTTAGGCGACGCGCTGGCGATCTGCCTGTCTTCGACGCGCTTCCGCGCCAATATCGGCTGTTGCCACGAAGTTTACATCGATGAGATGCAGATCTCCTGGCTGCGTGCGACGCTCGCTGAGCACCGCAATCGGCCGACGTTCGTTTTTTCTCACGCGCCGATCATTGGCTCGGGTCTGCGCGTGCTGCAAAGCATTCACCTGAAATGTCCGAATGCTTGGATGAACCACACGGATCGACCTGAGCGTTTCATTAAGCTGGTGCAAGACAACCCTCAGATCAAGCTTTGGTTTTCCGCGCACAACCATTTGGGCCAGCACTATCCCGACTCGGTATCGCGAGTGAACCAATGCACGTTCGTCCATACCGGCGTGACGGGAGAAGTGACGCGCGACGGTCGAAACCACAGCCGGCTCGTCGACTTCGACGCCTCGAGTTTCACCCTTTCGACCGTCGATCATGCCACGGGGAAAGCCGCCGCCAATTTACGCCACGACTATGCGACGGGCCGCTCAGAGCTGCTCTCGCCGCACGACGGGGAGGACGGCGACGTGCATTTCGCGCCCCCTGTATTTCCCCGTGCCAATAATCGCTGGCAAATCGGTCGCAGCGCATTCGCCGTCCATCGCCGGATGCTGGTCGAGTTCGACATCGAACTGGCGGCGCCTGTCGGCGTGGTGCTCGAGGGAGTCGACGCCTCGCATGTGGAAATCCGCGGGGGCGAATTGATCATTCGTGATCCGAGCGGCGCGTTCCGCTCGCTCAAGCCGAACGCGGCTGGGCGTTTTTCACAGGTCTTCGAACCCAATCCGCGGCGCGAACAGCGTCTTTCGGCCTGACCGCCCCGCTCTTGCAGTCGCCATGTTGCTTCGCCGCCAAGCCGACGAGACCGAGTCGCCGGCGGTAGCGCGCGGTTCGACGTTGCGCGCCATGTTGCGGCTCGCCGCACCCACGCTGGGCGAGCAATTGCTGCTGATGCTGGTGCAGATCTCCGACACGGTATTGACGGGTCGTCGGCTATCGCCGTTGCACCTGGCGGCGATGAGCCAGATCGCCTATGTCATGTGGCTTTTGACCAATCTGTTCGTGGCCATCGACAGCGGCGCCACCGCGCTGATCGCCCGTTTTATTGGCGCGGGGGACCGCGAGACGGCATGCCGTGTCACGAATCAGGCATTCTTGCTGGGGGTTAGCCTGGCAGCGGGTGTGACGCTGTTCGGCTTGATTTTCCTCAATCCGTTGATCGCTCTCATGGGGTTGCCTGCGGAGCCCGCGGCGCTGGCGACGCGCTACCTGCGCATTCTTTTGCCGGTGCTGCCGCTGATGATGGTGCTCTCGGCCGGCAATGCCTGTTTGCGCGGGGCCGGCGATACGGTTTCGGGTTTTGTCGCCATGATTGCCATGAATATCGTCAACGTGTTGGCGAGTTGGGGACTGGCTTGCGGTTGGGGGCCGTTGCCCGAATTGGGTTGGGATGGCGTGGCGATTGGCACGGCGGCGGGCTATGCGGTCGGCGGTTTGACGATGGGCGTGCGACTGCTGCGCGGCCGTGCGGGTCTGAAGCTGCGCTGGAGCATGCTCCGCCCCGACATTGACTTGATGCGCCGGCTATTGCGGGTGGGCATTCCCGCCGGGGCCGATGTGATGACGATCATCGCCTGCCAGTTCTGGTTCAAACGCATTGTTAATCAGCTTGGCTCCTTAGCCGCCGCCGCGCACGGCGTGGCGATCAATATCGAATCGCTGGCTTACCTGCCTGGCACAGCCTTCCAGGTGGCGGCCACCACTTTGTCGGGACAACACTTGGGCGCGAAGAACCATCGCCAGGCGACGCACAGCGTGCTGGTGGCGTGCCTGGCGGGCGGCGGGCTCATGTCGAGCGTGGCCCTGTTATTCTTTGTCGCCGCCGAACCGCTGGCCTGGCTGTTCCTCTCTGCCGAAGAAGAAGGCATCGCCGTGCAGACCGCCGCGTTGCTGCGGATCGTGGCCATGGCGCTGCCTGCCTTGGCCATCAACATGGTGCTGACCGGCGCGCTACGCGGTGCGGGTGACACTCGCTGGCCGCTGGCCTTCAGCCTGGTCGGCATGCTCGCCGTCCGCATTCCGCTCGCCTACTGGCTGACGCAAACCCTCGACTGGGGCGTCGCCGGCGCCTGGTACGCCATGGCCGCCGACATCTATGTCCGCTCGCTTCTAGTGACCGCTCGTTTTTTGCACGGCGGCTGGAAGCGGATTGAGGTGTAAATGTCCTGCGAGAGCGCAACCGCTTTCGACCGTTCAGCGCGCAGAGTAGACTAACGAGCGCAGCAAGGGACAAACCCGGAGCTGCAGATTCATCGACGGAGTCCAATGCCATGAGCGCGACATCGGAAGAAACCTCGCACGAATTGTTGCACGAGTCGCATGGCGGCGTGGTGCGCCTGACGTTGAACCGCCCGATGAAACGAAACGCGCTGAGCGAGGAGCTGCTTGAGCGGTTGGGGGCGGTGTTGGATCAGATTGCGGGCGATCCTGCGGCGCGCGTCGTGGTGCTGACAGCCAATGGGACGGTATTCAGTTCGGGGCACGACTTGAAAGAAATGGTCGGCCGTTCGGAAGCTGAATATCAAGCAATCTTCGGTCGCTGTTCGGCCGTCATGCAAAAATTGCGGCGCTTACCGCAGCCGGTCATTGCGCGAGTGCAAGGGCTCGCAACTGCCGCCGGCTGCCAACTGGTCGCGGCCTGCGATCTGGTGGTCGCCGACGCGGAAGCGATGTTCGCCACGCCGGGCGTGAAGATCGGTTTGTTCTGCACGACGCCGATGGTGCCGCTGGTGCGGGCGATCCCGCCCAGGTTCGCCATGGAGATGCTGCTTACCGGAAAGCCGATTTCCGCGGCGCGCGCCTACGAACTGGGGCTGGTCAATCGGGTCGTGCCCGCGGGCGAGTTGGACAGCGCCGTACAGGAATTCGTCGACGACATTCTCGCCGCCAGCCCCTTGGTGATGCGATTGGGCAAAGCGTCATTTTATGAACAGTTGTCGCTGGCAGAGACGGAGGCCTATCGGCAAGCGACTCGGACGATGACCGAAAACGCTGTTTGCCACGACGCTCAGGAAGGCATTTCGGCATTTCTTGGCAAACGGTTGCCGCACTGGGAAGGGCGGTGAGCTTGCGCGACGGCGCCGCTCGCTGGAACACGAAAGTCAGCAGGGACCTGTGCCATGCCCTTGGCGGGCTTTGACGAACTTTATCGACAGGCCGACTCAGAACGCCGTGCCATCCGGGTGGCGGTGGCGGGGGGAGCCGACCACACCGTGCTCGAGGCTTTGCGCTCGGCGTGCGATCGCGGTTGGGCGGAGCCGATTGTCTGCGGGGTGGCAGGCGACGTGCGCCGCGTAGCGGACGAAAACCGCGTCTCGCTCGCAGGATTCACGCTGGTCGATGCCGAGGAACCGGCCGCCGCCGCGGTCGCCGCCGTGAAGAGCGGACGCGCGAAGCTGTTGATGAAAGGGCAGATCGCCACGCCGGCGCTGATGCGCGCGGTGCTCGATTCCAATTCAGGTTTGCGCACCGAGCGCGTCATCTGCCAGATCCCTCTGATGGAATTGCCTTCCGCCAGTCGGCGCTTCCTCATGGCGGACACCGGCATCTGCATCCAGCCGAACTTAGCTCAGAAACTCGATATTCTCTACAGCGCTGTCGAACTGGCGCGGGCACTCGGCGCCGAAACGCCGCGCGTCGCACTGATGGCTGCCACAGAATCGACGACCCAGAGCATGCCCGAGACTCTGGAAGCGGCGGAAATCGCGCGTCGCGGCGCCGCCGGAGAAATTCCCGGTTGCTTGGTGCAAGGTCCGCTGTCCTTTGATCTGGCCTTTGCCACAGACGCTTCGGAAAAGAAGCGGATTGGCGGGCCTGTCGCAGGCGCCGCCGACATTATGCTTTTTCCCAATCTGGTGTCGGCCAATTTGACAATCAAGGCCATCATGTACACGGCCGCCTGCCGGTTCGGCGGCGTGCTGTGCGGAGCAAGGTGTCCGGTCGTGTTTATGTCGCGCGCCGATTCGGCAGCCACGCGTCTCAATTCGCTCGCGCTGGCGTCGAGGCTAGTCGCGGATTGATGCTAACCGCGGCGAGCAGCGCCTTGCTTCCCGCCTGCGCGCCTTGATTTCAATCCTAAAGAGAGGATGGACCCGGCGTCGAGCCATTCGCTTCGCGCGGCGACACATCGCGAGCACGATAATAATCGATGGTGCGGCGCACTCCTTCCGATAACGAAGTTGTCCGCCAATCGCCGAACAAGCGAGCGATGTCGTTTCGTTGCGGCGGAATATTGGAAGGGATGGCGGGACCATCGACTGAGAGCAGCGATCCGGCGCCGGGAACCACGGCGTCGATGATTTGCACGAAGTCTTCGCTTGCGACAATTTCGCCCGACAAGTCGATAAGGTGGTGACCAGCAGGCGTCTCGCAGGCGGCGCGTACGAAGGCCCGAGCGACGTCTTCCACGTAGTCGTAACCCACGCGCCCGCGGTATCCGATGGCGTAGCGCTCTCCCCGGGCCGCGGCGCGCGCAGCCAGCGACGGGCCGGCGGTCAACCCTTGCTCGCGCTCCGGCCCATAGACCACATGCGGCCGGATGCCGACCGAAGCAATCTGAAAGTGCCGCCAATATTGTTCGGCAATCAGATCGACCGACTGCTTGAAGGCGCCGTAAAACGACGTCGGCCGGTTCTGCATGGCGCCTCCGGTCTCCGGAGCGTCGTCCGATTCGGGGCCATACACGGCGAACGAGCTAGCGTACGAAAAGCCGGCGAGGTTCGGCGCCAAGACGCGGGCCAACTCGAACAGCGACATGCTTCCGATCACATTCACCTGGAAGCCGAGCCATGGATCGTGCTGGCAAGCCGGCGTCAACAGCGCTGCCAAATGGATGATGCGCGTGATGTCCCGCGATACGCAAACGGCGTGCAAGCGTTCTCCATCAAGCAAGGAACCTGATTCGAACGAAATCTCCGCCGCGCGCGAGCCCAACACGCGTTGCCAGCGATCGGGGGCGGGCTGCAGATCGAAGACGACAGGCTGCTCGCCGCGAACCAGTAATTCGCGCAATACCCAGGTTCCGATGAACCCGCTTCCTCCAGTGACCAGAACAGCGTCTTTCATGCTTTGCGTGATCCCAACGTGCCTGTATTTGGCAGCAGAGAAGCTGGGTTACTCGCTCCGGCCGCCGCCGTGCACCCAGTTCCAGCCACCGCCGAAACGCAGTTCGAATCCGGCCATGACGGAGACATTGTGAACCAGATCGCGCGGCCGCGAGTCGTTGAACAGTAGATTGTCGTTGACGTCGATGCGGAAAGCGTGTCGGCCGTAGATCTGCCGTTTAATGCCAAAGCCGACAGGAATGTGAAACAACGACTGATGCAGGTCGCGGCCGACCTGGTCAATGTAGCGAACGTCGGTCATGCCGGCGCCGGCGAATAAAAAGGGGCGCCACATCGTCTCGGGAAAGGGATAAAAACAGAACAATGCATCCCAGATCCAGAAGTTTTCGTGACTGGCCAATTCACCCGGCGCCGGACTGCCAAGCGAAGTGCGGGCCCACGCGAAGCGACTTTCGACGCCCCACCGCGGGGCGAAGTCCCAGCCGAAACGAACGCTCGTGATCAGGCCGATGCCATTGCGGAGGACGCCCTCGATCGGCTCATCGGAACCGAAGCCACCGGCTGTTTTAATGATGCTCAATGGTTCGGCAAGCCACGGCAGCGGCGCCGGCGAACTGAGCGCTGCACACAATCCTTGCCCGCGCTTCCCCGGCGTCGGCGGGCAGCATAGCGCCGGATCGATATAGGTGAGCGTCGGGACCTGCGGCGCCTGCGGCGGCCAATCGTCCATCTGCGCCTCGATATCCGCCGGCGACTCAGGGTCGAATTTCGGGACAGCGGGCTGATCGAAGATGCGCCCGGCTCGGCTCGCCACGATCAGCGGCATCTTTGCGGGCGGCGGCGCGTGCATCGGCTCTAGCCAGGTCTCCGGCGAACGCATCATCTGTGGTGATGTCTGAGCCGAGGCGGTTGACGTCCAAGCGCAGAGCAGCACGAGCACCGCGGAGCTTAGCCTCGCGGGGAGCCGAATCGTGCTGGTGCGGCGCTTATTCATCGCGACGGATGATTCGCTTAGCGAAAGTTGGACCGAAACAACTTGTGGCGTTCTTCCCGCCCCGCGTACCGCGGGACGGCTCTGGAATCATCGACTCGCCAGCCTTAGCTAAAACGCACTGGGTGCATGCCGGCGCGCTTGCCTCTGGAACCCATGCCAGTCAGGTTTCCAGAACCGCGAGAACTTGCGAGTTATAAAAACGCTTAATCGAATCTTCCTTGAGTCCCATGCCCCGCAAAGCGAACCACACCGCCTGTTCCACGAGCTGCTCGCGCGACACGCCATAATCGATCACGGGATTGCTCGGCAACTGGTAGATCATCAGCATCACTGCCAGATGGTGAGTAAACCAGGCGCGAAGCCCGTGAGTCACCGGACCTGCCACGGCTTCGCCCGCCGTCACAGCCGCTTGCAGACATTCTTCCACCTTGGGGAACCATCCAGATGTCGCCCGCTGCAACAGCAGCATGGCGAATTCGCCGTCTTCCATCAGGCTGCGCAGCACGAGTCGTACCTGGATCGCCTCGTCTTCATTGGTTGGCGAGAGTTTGCCCACCAACTTCGAGACCAGCAAATGCACCAGGATCACCAGCGTTGACGCGGAGGGTTCGAGCGCCTTCAGGCGTTCGAGTTTCTCGGGCTCTTGCTCTCCGCAGCAGGCCAACTGCATGGCCGAGTAAAGCGCCTCCTTGTTCGGGAAGTGCTTGAACAGCAAGGCCTCGGAGACCTTGGCGGCGACCGCCAATTCTCGGGTCGTTGTTCCGTGGAAGCCCTTTTCCGCAAACACGCGGCGAACCGCATGGATGATGGCGGCCCGGCGTTCCTCGCTCGATAATTTCAGCGTCGCTTTCATACCAACTCCATCGGCAAATTGAGGGGCGTGAGTGTATGCTCACTTACCGCTGGAGCCAAGGGCAGTCTGCCGCAATCGAGAGCAATTCGATATTACGGCGACGGCGAGTTTCCGGGAGGGGCCGATTCGATGTGGATAGCTGGCAGGATGGGGGACATGAACGATTTGGGCTTGACTGCCAGCACGTCGCACGCCAATGAGTCGACGACCCGTTCCGCCGTATTGCCGATCAACACGCCGGGCAGGCCGCTGCGCCCGACCGTGCTGACCACCGTCAGATCGGCCTGCAAGCTCTTGGCGGCGCTGCCGATGGCTTTCGCCGGCTGGCCGTGGGTCACCTTCAATTTCATCGCCGACTGCGTTCCACAGATCGCAGTGGCGAATTCCTGCAAGTGCTCGTGCGCCTCGCGATCGATCTGTTTGGCGGAAACATCTTCCAGGTAGCCCTGTTGCTGCGCCGACTGCAGCACGCCGGCGGTATCGACCACATGTAGCACATGCAGCTCCGCGCCCACTTTCGATGCCAACCCGGCTGCCATTTTCAAGGCCTCGCCGCTGGCCTGGGAAAAATCGACCGCCGCCAAGATGACTTTTAACGGCGAAATTTGTTCCGCCTTCACGATCCAGACTGGCGCGGGACAGTTGCGCAGCAGTCGCTGCGCCGTACTCCCTAGCACCAGGCGTTTGAGGCCGGTCATGCCGCGCGTGCCTGCGAACAGAATGTCGGAGCCCAATTCCTGGACGGCGTGCGTTAACTGGATGTACGGCGCGCCAATTCGCGTCTCATGCCGCAGTTTGACGGAACCGTCCTGCCACGGTCGCAGCAGTTCAGCCAGCTTGCTCTCCGATTCCTCGCACAGCGCTTGTTCGTACTTGTTGATGTCGCCGGCGACCAGCTCCCAGCGCGATTCGCGACGCATTACGGCCATTGCTTCGCGAATGTCTTGTAGAACGTGACAGACCGTGAGTTCGGCGTGGCAGATTCGGGCGAGCGAAATCGCCCGCTCAAGCGCGGCCTGGGCGGGCGGCGAGAAGTCGGCGGCGAC
>JAICIG010000311.1 GCA_025924495.1 Pirellulales bacterium
CGGCACGGCAGGGTGGGCGGCGAGATGCTTACGGTTTAAGGTCGCCAGCAGATCGAGATTCGCTCGCTGCCGGTCGGCCGTAATCGAAGCGGGTCGGGCGAGGTCAAAGATCGGCGTGCCTTCCGCGGACAGCTGCGTCCCTTGATAAATCGGGGGCAGCCAACCTCCGGTCCAATTGCGGGCGCCATCGACGGGCAATGAGGCGGGGTTGGGCAGCGCCACATAGGCCGGCAGGTTTTGATTCTCCGAACCCAAACCGTAGCCGATCCACGAACCGATGCTGGGCCGCCCGCCGAAGATGCGACCCGTGTTGATCATCAACTGGGCCGGAATATGGTTGTTGTGGTTGGTGTACATTGAGCGCACGACGGCCAGCTCGTCGGCCATGCCGCCCAAGTTCGGCAGCAATTCGGAAAGTTCCAACCCCGATTGGCCATGCTTGGAGAACTCGAACGGACTGGCCAGCATCAGTCCATTGTTCTGACCGAAGGTCTCGATCGTCCTAGGCGCTTTCTGACCGTCGTATTTGGCAAGCGCCGGCTTCGGATCGAACAAGTCCATCTGACTTGGACCGCCCTGCATAAACAGGCAGATTACGGCGCGAGCCCGCGGCGTAAACTGCGGTGGCTTAGGCGTCAGATCGTAGACCGCGCGTTGCGACTCGTGCTGAGCAGCCAAGGCTTTGTCGCGGCCCAAGAGCGAAGCCAAGGCGATGCCGGCCAAACCGCCGCCGCATTGAAAGAGCAATTGGCGACGGCCGAGCAATTCAGGACGCAAAATAGCGGCAGGTTCAGTCATCGGTTTGCAGTTCTTGATTTCATTTCGACGCACCTCATCTCGTAGGGCGATCTTCCTAGGTCGCCATTCGGCGCCGAGCAAAGGCGACCTGGGAAGGTCGCCCCACGGCGGGCGCATGCCGTCGTGATTAAAAACTTCGATTAATCGACATACAGAAATTCGTTTGTGCCGAACAATGTCTGACAGAAATCGGCGAGCGCGGTGCGTTGGGCTTCTGCGTTGCGTCCCGCCTGGCGCGCCAGAAACGCGCTGATCGCAGCTCGCTCTTCCGCATCAGGCCGCCGCGCGAGCGCCAGCCGGAAGGCCAACTCGATTTGCGCGGATTCGCTTGCCCCAGCTTCGCGCGCCACGCGCTCGGCCAGGGCGCGAGCCTGCTCGACCACCAGCTCATTGTTCATGAGCGCGAGCGCCTGCAGCGGTACGGTCGAGCGAGTTCTTTCGGGACAGTTCAATTCCATCACCGGCGAATCGAACACATT
This sequence comes from Pirellulales bacterium, assembly GCA_025924495.1. The sequence goes on from JAICIG010000311.1 coordinate 1,278, forward strand.
CAGGAACGTGACGCTCTCCGTGCGTTTGTTGAGCAAGTAAATACTGCGGCGGCAAGCGTCGGCGCCTTTCGCCGCCACGATCCACTGGCCGTCTCCCTGCTTGTCCTGCTCGACTGGCGCCGGCGAACCGAACATCCGCGCCTCGAGCGAACCCCCGACAGCGAGCATCGCGTCCCGAATCGCCTCGGCCTCCAGTCTCAAGGGCGGCTTCCACGATAGCCAGACGCCTTCAGGATCTTGGCTGTTGCGCGCAGGATCGAAGGCGGCCGATTGTCGATAAGCGCTTGATAGCAGAATCGTGCGGTGCAACTGCTTCAAGCTCCAGCCTTGCTCGACGAACGAGACCGCCAGCCAATCAAGCAGTTCCCGGTGCGTCGGCGCGGCGCCTTGGCGGCCGAAATCGTCGGGCGTGGCTACCAATCCCTTGCCAAAGTGATGCTGCCAGATGCGATTGACCATCACCCGAGCCAAGAGGGGATGCCGCGGTTGCGTGAGCCACTCGGCCAGCGCGCGGCGGCGGCCGCTGGTCCCTTGCTGCGAGTCGGAAGCGGTAAAAACAAACGGATGCCCTAGGTCGTCGAGCGCCGTCAGCACGCCCGGCTCGACGACTCTGCCTGGAGTCAGGTAATTGCCGCGGCGCAGCAAATGGGTCTTGGGCGGCTCGGCCTTCATATCCCAGAGCGCCCAAATCTGCTCGGGTTTCGCCGGCCGTTGTTGCTCTAGTCGGGCGATCGCGTCTTGCAGCGGCTTGGCCGCGGCGGCCAATTCGCTCGATTGCTTCAACAACTCGGCGTCTGAGATTGCAAATGGTTTAGCGTGCTGTGCGATGAGCGCTTTGGCTGCGGCATCGCGTTGCGTCTCAGGCAGCGCCAATGCCGCCCGCAAGGGCTCGCGAGTTTCCGCCGGAAGTTTGATCAGCTCTTTTTCCGTCCAGAATCGCCGATAGAGAGCAATTACGCCTTCCAGCAACTTCTTTTGCTCTGCAACCTGGCCGTCGATGACTTTTGTCTTGTGCTGATGTTCCGCCAGCTCGGCCGTCCCTGCCTCAGGGAGATAGCGGAGATTGTCATCGCGAAAAGTGCGTTTATTGGCTGGCAGCCAGTTCTGCGGATCGTAGGCGGGCGTGAAGCACGCTTCGAGCCGATAAAAGTCCAGTTGCGGAATTGGGTCGTACTTGTGGTTATGACACTTGGCGCAACCCACACTCAAACCAACGAGTGCCTTCATCGCTATTTCAACCGTGTCGTGCAGCGTGAGATAGCGATCATCAACCTGATCGACCGGCTCATTGTCGGTGGCGTCGGACGCACAGCGCAGCATGCCCGTGGCCACCAGCTTTTCGACGATCTCAGGCGTGAAGCGGTCGGCGTGCCGCCAATCCACCAGTTCGTCGCCGGCAAGCTGCTCGGTCACGAACTGGTCGTACGACATATCGGCGTTGAAAGCGCGAATGACGTAGTCGCGATAGCGCCATGAGTTGATCCGCGTCTCGTCGCCGCGGCGGCCGTTCGAATCGGCATAACCGACCACGTCCAGCCAATGCCGCGCCCAGCGTTCGCCGTAATGGGGCGAAGCGAGCAGCCGGTCAACCAAAGCTTCGTAAGCTCGCGGCGACGCGTCGTTCACAAATTCGTCAACTTCCGCCGGCGATGGGGGCAGGCCAATCAGGTCAAAGTAGAGCCGGCGGACGAGCTTTTCCGGCGCCGCGTCGGGGTTCATCGCCAGCCCGAGCGAATCGAGCTTCGCGAGAATAAACGCATCGACCGGCGTGCGCACTCGCGATGAATCGCGGACCTTTGGCAGCGGCGCTTTGACCGGCGGACGAAAGGCCCAGTAATCGCGGTCGCTTTCGCTTACGGCACTGGCGGCAACATTCTCGAAGTTCGCCGTGGCGAGCCAGCGGCGAATCAGCTCATTCTCGTCCGCCGCCAGTGGCGGCTCGTCCTTCGGCGGCATTTCGCCCGCCGCAATCCGCAACCACAGCTCGCTCTGCTCGGGATCTTCCGCATTGATGATCGGGCCACTGTCGCCGCCAGCCATCAATGTCGCCTCGCTGCGCAGATCGAGGCTCCCCTCGCGTTTGCCCTCGCCGTGGCACTTGCCGCACTTGACCACAAAGATTGGCGCCACATGCCTGGCGAACTCGGGCTTTTCCGGCGCCGACTCCCCCGCCCTGCCCTGCCCTGTGGCCAACAACACGAAAACCGCAAGAATGACTGGCGCAAGGCATCGCTGCTTGATGCGCCATATCCGATGATCTGCCATCAATTCCAACCATCTCATTTCAAATCACGGCTCGTCTCGCGGTTTCGTCATTCCATCAATGAAGGTTTATTTTAAAAGCTCTGCGCGGCGGGCACAACGCTGTCGAACGTTCGGGGGCGCAGCGAACTTTGCCGTTTGCTACGCGCTCTCCTGCCAGTAGGAGCGGCAGTCGCACCCGCCGTCGATGCAACTTGCTGGTCAGAAGCTGGCGCCTGTGTTCCGCAGCCCAAAATCGCCGGTTGGGTTGTGCACTAATCTAAAAAAGTCGATGGCGCCTACCTAGAACAAGGCGAGCCAATGCCAAACCGTGAACTCCGTCGACGCCGCAAATCGAGCGCCAGTCGAGGTACGACGGAGATACGCATCTGTATTGTCTGCTTTTCGCCGGGGCCCGCTTTAACCGGAGCCACAAGGCTAGTAGCGGTCGGGCGCTCTACGAATCCAATGCAACGAGTTGGCGCTGCTGCTGGGTTCTTTAATGCGGTCGATGGCTTACGTGTCGGCCAGAGCGGTAATTGAAGCGCCCGTCTCTTCGCCCATAAGCTGAAACTTAGCTGACAAGATTTGCGATACGGCGCGTGAGGAGAACATGAAAAACCCCGCACGAGGCGGGGCTTGAGCCGGGCAACTGCAGATGTCGCTCTACGGACGCCGTCGAGGCGCTCAACGCGGGCGCTCGCCGATGGTTCGGGGGTCGGTGAAGCCGTAGTTGTCGATGCGATTGAAATTGAAGCCAGCCGCGCGGTTTCGATAACCGAAACGCATCGAGCTGTAGTCGGAGCCGATGTAATCGCCGTAGGCGCTGTACCAGCCGTAACCCATCCGCCCGTAGCCTCTCTGCCAGACGCCGTTAGGGCTGGTGCGATTGACTGTACCGTACGTTCGCCAGTCGCCATGGGCGCTGCCCGTCGCCGCCCCGATAACAAGGACCATGATAGAAGCCAGCAAAAGACACCGCATCGCCATCTCCTTTCTTCGTGAAGGTCATCCAACGTGGCAACCGACGAGCGCACGCTTAGTCGCCATGAAAACGTCGCTCGCGATGCCCCGCTTGGCAAGTCTTGCGATGCATAACGATGCCGTTTTTACCAATCCCAGCTCCTCTAATCCGATTCTTGGGGCGGACCGTTCTATGTGAGGAAGCATCTCAAGATCCCAACCAAGACGCCCGAGCGTTGCTGCCGCGGTGTTTTCCCGTTGAGCGTTTGGACGCGTCGGTCGATGCCGATTTCGTCTGCTTCAGGCAGCGAACGCGCAGTTTATCCGTGCTTGTCCATCGAACTGCACTATCTAGAAGTCGCTTATGCTTCGTAGAAGGAAAGCCTCGGGAAGCGGCAGTTTTTCTGCGCTTCGCGCGGGTCTCAATTGACGGCGGCAAGTCAGGTCACAGCCGCGGCCACTTCAGTTTTTGCTACTCAGCGCACAGGCGGTTATGTTGAACGGCCATAGGTGATGTAAAGGCGAGCCACAGGCCGCGGATCGGCTGTTACCGGCGGTCGATGAAGAGCTGCGAAAGCTGGCTGTCAAAAGATGGCGCAAAAGGCGCCGGGAGAGACGCTCCAGGCCACCGCCCTGGTCCACGAGGGCGCCGGACTGTCTTGGGACATTCCTTGAGACGGATTCTCGCCATGTTGACGAATAATCGCCGTGCATTTCAAAGGCTGCCCGTGGTAACGCCCAACGATTGGAACCCGGCCGACCTATCCGGCAGCCCGCCCGACGCCGCGATACGAGGTTCGTTTTCTCATAGCAGCCAATTGCCCTCGGGCCCAAAGGCGCCTGCAGCCTGGCAGTTGCTCCGCTATTCCCGGCATCCGCTTCTGTTCCTCGACGAGTGCGCTCGCCGCTATGGCGATACGTTTTTGGTCCGGTTTGCGGGCTACGGCAAGTTCGTCATGCTAAGCAATCCCGATGCTGTTGGAGACGTATTCCGCGGCGATGGGCGCGCGCTGCACTCGGGAGAGGGTAACGAGTTCCTGATTCCCACGGTCGGCGCGAACTCTGTTTTGGTGCTGGACGAAGATCGCCATCAGCGGCAGCGGCGAGTGCTGTTGCCGCCGCTCAAAGGAGAGCGAATGCGATCTCTCTTCGATGCCATGCAGGCGGCGACGCTGGAGTCCATTCGCGCCTGGCCGATAGGCCAAACAGTCCGCATGCTCGAATCGATGCAGCAAATTACTCTGCGGGTCATCCTTCAGACCGTGCTGGGACTTTTGGCGGGGCCCGAGCGAGACGTTATCGAAAGACAAGTGCAGCGGCTCTTGGCGCAGGGGCGAGGGCGCTATGGACTGATTCTCGTGAAGGTGTTGCCGATCGCGTTGCTGCAAAGATCGCGCTGGCTGCCGTTCTTTCGCCAGATGCATGAGTTGAACGAGTCGCTCTACTCCCTGATCCGTGCCCGGCGGCGCCAGCCTGCTTCAGTTGCCGGCGACAACGTGTTGGCCGATCTGCTGGCCGCCTCGCACGAAGATGGCAGCTCGCTCGCCGATGAAGAGATTCGCGACGCTTTGATTACGTTGATCCTGGCCGGACACGATACGACATCAGCCGCTTTGGCCTGGGCTCTGGAGCAAATCGTCCCTCGCCCGGACACGGTGGAGCGCATTGTCGGGGAACTGGGACGCACAACCGGCGGCGCCCCGCCGCACGCCGAGCACCTCGCGCAGTTGGAGTATCTCGACGCGGCGATCCGCGAGAGCCTTCGCGTACGCACGATGATGCCCTTCACCGTCCGGTTGACGAAACAGCCATTCGCGGCGGGCGGCCGCGAATACCCGGCCGGCATCTTGCTTTGCCCCTGCAATCACCTCGTCCACCATCGGCCTGATCTTTATCCAGAGCCGGAAACTTTTCGCCCTGAGCGTTTTTTGAGCCGCAAGTACGCGGGCCATGAATGGTTCCCCTTCGGCGGCGGCAATCGAACCTGCCTCGGGATGGCCTTCGCCCTGTACGAGATGCGCGTCGTGCTAGGGACAGTTTTCGCCCAGACAACTTTGACGCGACCGCTTGGCGCCCGCTCGTTCCCCATTCGCCGCGGCATTCTCCTTGCGCCGCATGATGGAGCCCAGATGATCGTAGAGAGCCGTCGGTAGGCGCTAGTTGCACCCTGTCGATTCCCCGGCGGCTGGGACGTCTTTTTCCGCGCGGATTTGACCGAATTCTTCCGATCGCTGGCCGAATTCTGCGCCGTCGAGCTGTGTCATAAAACTGAAGAATCAGCAACCCTTGACCTAGTCAGGTCCGGCGCACCGTGCGCATTAACCTACACGGGTCGATGCCACCGGCGGACGAAAACGCGCGCTGCGTACGCGCCAAAGCGAACGACCAAAAGGACAGCCAGCGGAAATCTGTAGTTAAGGCATGGCTTTTCCCTGCCGGCGGTCTGGCTCAGAGCGAGAAGTCGTGTGGCGGCGAAGATTGCGGCAGAGCTAAAATGCAGCTAACACGCGATTCGACACTGGCGTGGGTCCGTAGAGCAGCGGGTTCTCGGCGGCCGCTGCTTCGCGAAACCAACGTCCGCCCCGTGAATGTCTTGCTCGGATGTCATTGGCAAGAACCTTATAGCCCAAGGACGGTTCCCATGCTGTCAAATATCCTGCAGAAGTCTTTCCTCGTTAAAACTGAAACCACACGGTAAAGGCCAGTATTCGATCTACGAAGAACCATGTGGCCCGTCTCATCCGTTGTGCTTGGCCATGCTGGAAGGTTGAGCCAGCGCGAAAACACAGAGCAGCCATCGAAGCTATCTAAACATTGGCTGGAATAGTTCGATATGAGTGGCAGCTGGACATTTACGCCGCGCCGACTTCAGTTCAACTTGCGATTCGTGCTCATCGTCTTGGCTGGCGTGAGCGTTTGGCTGGCCGCCATGGCAAATCAGGCGCACCGCCAAGGCGAGGCGATTCACGAAATCGAGGGTCTTGGCGGGACCGTTTTTTATGACTACCAAAATGTTTTGCGGACCAAGCAAGCGATTCCAGTCGGCGGCCCTCGATACGACCGCAGCATACAGCCGCCATCAAACTGGCGGCGGACATTCATGGGGGAAGACTTTTTTCGGACGGTCGAAGTCGTTGATCTCCGAGCAACGAACGCGACTGAACGGCAAATTGCCTCATTCCAGCGAGCATTGCCGAGAGCCGCGATCGAGTGCCCCACATCGAGGAAGCGTCGATCGCCTAGCAGCGGAGTTATCGCACCAACGGCTGGCCGATTTCACGGCAACCCACTGACAGTGGCCTTTAGTCTGATCTGGTGCGGCTTTTTCGGTTGGCTCTTTCTCCTCTGCCTTCGCCGCTTCCGTCTCTCATAGGGCCGATATGGAGCCGGCGGACGATGTTGGCCCCGCATATGCCAAAAAGGAGTTCTAATTGCCCATGGGCTGCACAAATTGACCGCAAATTGGCCTACTTCGTGTAAGCTCGCCTGTGCAGCCGGTCCAAAGGCGTAAGAAGGAAGAGCACTGCCATCGCATTTATTTGCCTCGCCAGATACGCACTGTCCCATCCAAGCCAGCGGATGCTACTTGCATTCCGTCCGGACTGAATGCCACCGCGCAATTAGGTGAATTAGCGCCCCGCAACGTGAGGATGGGTTGGGCGATTTCGACGCTCCAGATACGGGTAGTCCCATCCCAACTGGCGGAGGCCAGACGAGTGCCCAGCGGATCGTAAGAGATGCTAGCCACCCGCTCGCGATGTCCTTTCAATACGAGCCTTTGCTTCCAGGCAGAAGCATCCCAGATTTTGATCAGACGGTCGTCGCTGGCGGAGGCAAGCTCGCCATTGTTTGGATGGAATACCAGGCAGCGCACCGTATCGGAGTGCGCAGTGATAGTTTTGATTAGGCCGCCGGAATGGGCATTCCAAATGCGAATCGCGCCGTCGCCGTGTCCGGTCGCGATGAGGTCGCCATCTGGACTCAAACTGCCGCAGCTAACTCCTTCGCCAAATCTACGAACTGACTTCCCGGACGAAATCTGAATCAGGTCGACTGAGCGCCAGAAGACGCCAAGTGTCGTCCCATCCGGGTTGAATGCAATGCAGGTCGCCCAGCCCGAGGCTGAATCGAGCGCCTGCTGCGGATCTCCGGTTTCAGGATCCCACATCTTGACCGATCCTTCAAAGTTACACGTCGCCAGATGCTTGCCGTCCGGAGTGAATGCCACGGTCATCGTATCGCCGATTCGTTCCTTGAGAAGTCGGACTCTCTGGCCTGTTGCCGTGTCCGAGATCATGATCGTCCCTTCACTCAAGTTGTACGACGCCAGCATTTTTCCGTCGGGACTGAACGCCACGCAGTAGGATGAATCGGCAATCACCAGCGAATCCGCGGAAGCCGAGACGTCCCAGAGTCTGAGGAAGTTCCGGTCGCCACCCCAGCGGTTTCCACCAGCCGATACGAGACGACGTCCATCACTGCTAAAAGCCACCGCGTTCACATTGGTCGCGTGGCCTCGAAAGGACTGCACCGAGCCGCCGGTGTTGGCATCCCAGACATGCACGATCTGATCCCAACCTCCAGAAGCAATTCGATCTCCCTCGCGGTTATAGTCGATACCCAGAATGACACCGCTCGAATGGGCAATCGTCGACTTTTCCTTCCCGCTGGTTGTATCCCAGATTTGAATGAAATTGATATCCGGGCGAACAGACAACGATGTCAGCCCGGTCGCAGCAGCGAGATATTTCCCTTCGGGATGAAATGCGACGCTGGTGATGGGATAGCCGGTTTTCGTCAGCGTCCGTTTCGGCTCTCCAGTGGTTGTATCCCACACCCTCACCGTTGCGTCATCGCTTCCGGACGCAACGGAACGTCCGTCCGGACTGAAGCGGACGCAGTTGACAGCGAGCGAATGTCCCGAGAGGACCTGCGGCTCGGCTGCCGCCGGCAATTCCCAG
>JAICIG010000312.1 GCA_025924495.1 Pirellulales bacterium
CAGCGCCCACGAAGGTCTGGCCAACGATTGGCACCTGGTGCACCTTGGCAGTCGCGCTGCGGGGGGCGTAGGGCTGATCTTTGTCGAAGCGACCGCCGTCACGCGCGACGGACGAATCTCCCCGGGCGACATGGGCATCTGGAGCGATGAGCACATCGAACCGCTGGCTCGCATCGCTCGATTCCTCCATTCGCAAGGCGCCGTCGCCGGGATTCAGTTGGCCCACGCCGGCCGCAAAGCCAGTTGCGAACCGCCCTGGAAAGGCGGAGCGAGCTTGAAAACGCCGCAGCAGGGCGGTTGGTCGGTCATCGGCCCCAGCCCGATTCCCTTTAACGAAGGCGATCCCGTCCCGAAAGAGCTGGATGAGGCGAGCATCGATGCGGTTGTCGCCGCATTCGAAGCAGCCGCACACCGCGCGTTGAAAGCCGGTTTCCGCATCATTGAAATCCACGCCGCTCACGGCTATTTGATCCATGAATTCCTTTCGCCTTTGGCAAATCATCGCACGGACCAATACGGCGGCAGCCTGGAGAACCGCATGCGGCTGGCGCTGCGAGTCGCTCGCCAGTTGCGCCAGATCGTGCCCGAAGAGCTGCCCTTGTTCGTCCGCATTTCGGCGACCGATTGGGTCGAAGGCGGCTGGGACATCGAGCAGTCGGTGGTCCTCTCGCGCCAGTTGAAGGAGCTAGGCGTCGACTTGATCGATGTTTCCTCGGGCGCCATCGTTCCCAAGGCGAACATTCCGGTCGCCAAAGGCTTTCAAGTGCCCCTGGCGCGGCGCATCCGGGACGATGCAAAGATCTTGACCGGCGCGGTGGGCCTGATCGTCGAACCCAATCATGCCAACGAGATCATCACCGGCGGCGACGCCGATCTGGTGTTCATCGGCCGCGAGCTGCTGCGCGAGCCCTATTGGGCGCTCAAGGCGCAACATGAACTGGGCGAGGAGCCCGCCTGGCCAATCCCCTACGGCTATGCCGTCAAACGTCGGGCTCGGTAGCGCTTGCTTGTCCGCTGGAGCGGCACATCAGCCGGATTGCTGCCGCATGCAACCAAACTCGTCCGCGGCCCGCAGGGCGGACATCACGGCTCGCGGCGAGACCGGACGCGGTTCATGGTAAATCGTTTCGCCGTCGGCGCAGGCGCGCGCGGCGACCATTTGCAAATCCGCATCGCTGACGTTCGCCAGCCCGATGGCTGCAAGCGTTGTCGGCAGCCCGATCGCTTCGCAGAAGCGATAGACTTCATCGATCAGTTGCCGAGGGCGATCGGCGAGAAAGAGACCTGCCAGCACGCCGATCGCGACCTTTTCGCCGTGATAGTAGTCGTGCGTGCGCGGCAGCATGGTCAGCCCGTTATGAATCGAATGCGCCGAGGCCAGACCGCCGCTTTCAAAACCCAGCCCGCTGTGCAGCGTGTTCGCTTCGACTACGCGAGCCAAGGCCGGTGTGACGACTTGCCTACGGCAGGCGGCGATGGCAGCTTCGCCGAATTCCAGAATCGTCTCGTAACACAACCGCGCAATGGCGTAGGCGGCCAGCGTACTGACGCCGCCGCACTGATTCAGCGCATAGCTCTGCCCGCATGAATCGGCTTCGAGCCAGGTGGAAAGCGCGTCTCCCATTCCTGCCACAAGGAAACGAACGGGCGCCGCGGCAATCACTTCCGTATCGACCAACACCAGGTCCGGGTTGCGCGGCAAAAAAAGATAGCGGTCGAAGGCGCCCTCGTCCGTATAAATCACAGAAACGGCGCTCGTCGGCGCATCGGTTGAAGCCACCGTGGGGACAATGGCGACGCGAACGCCGGCCGCATGTGCGACTGCTTTTGCCGTGTCGATGATCTTTCCACCGCCCATGCCGATGATGACGCGGCATTGACGATCAACGGCAGCTTTCCGCAACCGTTCAATTTCGGCGTCACAGCATTCGCCGCCGAAACGCTCGGCGGTGAAACGGAGATTCTTGCTCCATTCGGCTGCATAAAGCGGAAGAACCGTTTGCTCGGCCGTTTTTCCGACAATGACGAGCGCCGTTTGGCCAAGACGCGATGCCTCAATTCCCAATTGCGACAGGGCTCCTTCCCCTTGGACATATCGCCCCGGAAAGACGGCCGTTTGAATCATGAATGGCGCTCCGTAATTCAATTCTCGACGACCTCGCAAAATCCAGAACTGCAAGGCTTTTGCCGATGGTCGTCGATTGTAGCGGTTTTCGGATTGGCCAGCGCGCCAGCCCAATGCACTTTCTCGTGTAATCGCGGCAAAGTATGCTGTTGCGCTGGGTCAGACGAGCATTGCCGTTGGTTTTCCGATCAGAACTCGAAGTCGCTGGCAGACGCACGAAAGGGTGATGGATGCAAAACAGATCCAATCTTTTCAATCGACGAGAGTTCGCGAGGCTGACGGCGGCGGGCGCAGTGGCGCTGGCACGGCCGCTGCATTCGCGCGCCGAGCAGACGGAGAAACAGACGTTCACTTATAAGAAAGCGGATGGCGTCGAAATCAAAGCCGATGTTTATCACGCGGCCAGTAGCGGCAGTCGCCGGCCGACCGTGATCTGGATTCATGGCGGCGCACTGATTCTCGGTAACCGCGCTGGAGTGATCGCCCGCTTTCACGAGCGGCTCTTGGCCAAAGGCTGGCCGATCGTGTCAATCGATTATCGGTTGGCGCCCGAAACGAAGCTGCCTGCGATCTTAGAGGATGTCGAAGACGCGTGTCGCTGGGTTCGAGAGCAAGGCCCGAAGCTGTTTGGCGCGGATGCCGAGCGAATTGCAATCAGTGGCGGCTCGGCGGGCGGCTATCTCACGCTCTCGACCGGCTTTCGCGTCGAGCCGAGGCCGCAAGCGCTCGTCTCGTTCTGGGGCTACGGCGACGTCGCCGGCGCCTGGTACAGCCAGCCCGACCCGTTCTATGCCGCTCAACCGGCCGTGCCGAAGGACGAAGCATACGCCGCGGTCGGTAAGCAAGTCATCACCGGTGTCGAAGGCAAGAGCGACCGCGGGCGATTTTATCTCTATTGCCGGCAGCAAGGGTTATGGCCGCGAGAAGTGACAGGGCGCAATCCCGACCGCGAGCCCAAGGCGTTCGATCCATTTTGTCCGTTGCGGAACATATCGCCTAAATATCCTCCGACGCTGTTGATCCACGGCGATCGCGACACCGACGTTCCTTACGAGCAGTCGGTGCTGATGAACCGGGAACTCGCTCGCAACGACGTCGAACATGAGTTGATTACCGTTCGCGGCGGAGGTCACGGCCTGGCGGGCGTCGAACCTGCGATTGCCGACGAAGCGTACGATCGCGCCGTCGAGTTTCTAGCGAAACACTTGAGTTGAGCGGCGACGGGCAATGAAGCCCGCAGGCCCGCCAAGCATTCGCAGTCATTCTGGCTCGAAAAAGTCGGAAAGGCTATGCTGGTGGCTGCAATCAAGCGTTGCCGAACCGATGAGCCCGGTCAGCTATGTCGCCGGAAAACAGCATCCAGCCCCCATCTGTGCTGCGTCCTAGCCGCCGTCGCTTGCTAGAGTTGGGCGGACTCGGGGCGATCGGTTTGACGTTGCCCGAACTGCTTCTGGCCGAGCAGTCGGCTGAAACGCTGTCGAAGAATCGCGCCAAGTCGTGCATCTTCATCTTTCAATATGGCGGGCTCAGCCAGATTGACTCTTGGGATCCAAAGCCCAACGCGCCGCAAGAGATTCGCGGTCCGTACCAACCGATTGCCACGGCGACGCCCGGCTTTTTTGTCGGCGAGTTGATGCCGCGATTGGCGAAACTCTCGGAACGATACGCCGTCATTCGTTCGCTGAACCATCATGTGCCGGTCCACGATGTCGCCAACCGCATGTTGCTGGCCGGCCAATCGCTGCCCTCGATGGATGCGCCGGCGTTTGGCTCGGTCGTGAGCAAGCTCTTGCCGACGACCGCCCAAGTTCCATCGTATGTGTGGCTGCAGAAATTTGGCGGCGGCGCGGCCCCGCCCGAACCCGCATATTTGACTGGCGGATTTCTGGGCATGTCGCATGCGCCGCTAGTCATTGGCGCCGCGCATGACGACAACCCGGCGACGCCCGGCTTTCGCGTCAAAGCCTTCGACGCCGCGGAAGGCATCACTCCAGAGCGCCTCAGCGGCCGCCGACGTTTGCTGGAACAATTTCACCAGCCACACTCAGCGACAGCACAAGCCGATTCGGAACACTCGCTCGAAGGCTTTCGGCAGACGGCTTTCAATCTGCTGCAAGGTTCGGCCGCCCGGCAAGCATTCGATATCGAACAGGAACCCGCGGCTGTGCGCGATCGTTATGGCCGGCATCCGCTGGGGCAAAATCTGCTACTGGCGCGGCGCTTGATTGAAGCGGGCGTGAGGTTGGCCAGCGTCGTCGCGTGGACCGGGCTCGCGCCGGGCGACAAGTTCGTCAGCGTCGAAACGTGGGACATGCACGGCAATGCGGGCATCGATATCTTCGGCAACGGCTGGAATGGGCTGGGCTGGGCTTTGCCGCGAACCGACGAAGCGGTGTCGGCCTTGCTGGAAGACCTCGACCAGCGCGGACTGTTGGAGTCGACGCTTGTGGTATTGGTCGGCGAGTTCGGTCGCACGCCGAAGATCAGCCGCGGCGCCAGCGCCGTCGGCCGCGATCATTGGCCCAACTGCTATTCGGCCATGCTCGCCGGCGCCGGCATTCGCGGCGGGACCATCTATGGCGCCTCCGATGCTCATGGCGCGTATGTCGCGAGCCGACCTGTTTCGCCCGAAGATTTCACTGCGACCCTGTTCCAAGCCCTAGGCATCGATCCCGCCACCCGCATCAGCCCCGACGGCTTCACTCGCCCGGCCAGCACCGGCAAGCCGATCGCGGAGTTATTTTGACCGGCGCTGGCCGGTTTTAATCCGCGGCACGCCAGGCGGGTCGCTCGAAGGCGGGGGACGAAATTGTCGGCAGCGGCCGTGGCAGTTCGCTATAGTAGGCCCATTGTCGTGCGGCAATTCGCCGTTGTTTCCCCCGCGTTGAATGCAGATTGAGATGCCGATGCCCCGAGTTCTTTCTTTCGTTCGTATTGCGTCATTTCTCGCCGGGGCGCTGCTGTTCTTCTGCTGCGTCGCTCGCGGACTTGCTGGGGCGGAGGAGACTCTGACTGTCGAGGTCCGCGAAACGAGCGGCATCGCGCGGTTTGGTTACCCGGTGACGGCCCGCTTTCATTGGCCGGGAGTCAAGGAGCCTGCCGATTTTCGCTTGCTAATCGGAGACAAGGCAGTCGCTTCGCAATTTAGTCGCGTCCATGAAGACAAGCAGGACGAGGCCTGGGAACTGGATTTCAATCTCGATCTGCTGCCGCTCGAAACCAAAACCTTCCGCATCGAGCCCGCCGACAAAAAACCAGCCGAGCAGGCAAATTCTCAAGCACTCAAGCTTGAACGAGATGGTCGCAGCGTTCGCATCATTCGGCCGGGTCTTGAATTCGAACTGCCTACAGACGTGTCGGGCCTGTTGCTTGCCGTTCGCTCGCCGGGGCATGACTATCTGGCCGGCGGTTCGAAAGGCTTGACATGGCGCGACCGGAAAGGCAACTCCTACCGACTTGGCGCCGATGAAGCGGGAGACAGGCCCGGCTTTGAGATCGTCAAGTCGGGACCGTTGTGCGTTGCATTGGAGTTCACCAGCCGAGAGGGACCGGCCGCGGGAAACGTGAAGTCGACGGCGCGGATGGACTTCCCTCGTTCTAAAAGCTGGGTGCGCGTCGACTGGCTACTGGACGATTCCGACGACTCGGTCGCCGAAATCGAAGCCGAATTCGACCTGCGGATGTCACCGACTTCCAGCCGGCCGACATTGGTCGACTTTGGCGCGACAAGCTATGTCTACGCCACGCTGCGACCGGGCGAGATGACGGTGTTTAGCGCCTGGCCGAAAGCGGACAATGGCAACGACAGCCGGAAAATGCCCGGCCATGCACTATGGGAAGTTAAACGCGGAACAGCCGTAAACCTGGTTCCTTATGTTCTGGCGACTGAACAGGAGCAGCGACCTTCGGAAGGCTGGGCCCACGTGATGGACGACAAGCTCTGCACGGCGATCGCCGTCGATCGCTTTGCCCGCGAGAGAGCCGACCGAATCGAAGTCGAAGCCAGCGGCAGGACTCGAATCGCGAGGGCATTTGATTCGCAGGGCGAAGCGCGGGCGAACAACCACAAGCGGCTCGTGTTTTGGATGCACTTCGTCCCCTCGCCGCCGCACGTCGGCGCGGTGACCAGCCCGCAATCGATGCAATCGCCCCCGAGCGTACGCATCATCGCCAAATAAAAACTTTTACTTCGGAGACGCAGGATATGGCCGAGGCATTCGCGGGTCGAGTGGCATTGGTGACAGGGGGATCGCGAGGCATTGGTCGCGCTACCGCACTTAGACTCGCCAGCGAGGGCGCCGACGTGGCGATCAGCTACGCATCGCGTGCGGGCGCCGCCAGCGAAGTCGTGGCTGAGATTCAAGCGCTCGGCCGTCGAGCTGTCTGCGCGCCGTGCGACGTGGCCAAGCCCGATGATGTCGCCCGGCTCGTTGCAACGACGCGCGAAAAGCTCGGGCCAATCGATCTGCTGGCCCATTGTGGCGCAATCAGCAACATCGCCAGCCACGAGGAACTGTCGTACGAGCAGTGGCGTGAGACGATTGATGTCAATCTCAATGGCGCCTTTTCGATGGTGTTTGCCGTCAAGGACGAGATGCTCAAGCGCGGTTTCGGCCGCATCGTGCTGGTCTCATCCATCGCGGCATTGCGGCCGCGAAAAATGCAAATTCATTACGCCGCATCCAAAGCGGGAGTGATCGCACTGACGCACTGCTGTGCCGAAGCGTTCGCCCCCCGCGTACGCATCAATTGCGTGGCGCCGGGCCTGACCGAGACCGAAATGGCTCACGTTCTGCCCGAGTCGACAATTCGCAAGGTCATCGACGAAACGCCCCTGGGCCGCATCGGCGAGCCGGAAGAAATCGCCAACGTTATTCGCTTTCTGCTCAGCGAAGAATCCAGTTTCATGACCGGCCAAACCGTCGTCGCCTCGGGCGGACGCGTGATGCTGCCCTAGAAATCGGGCAGTCAAAAGCGATGAGCAAACGAGCATTGGCGGGCGGTTAGCGCCACAGTTTTTCGAATTACCATTTCCGAACTCCGATTTCCGACCTCCGAATTCCTAGTGCATGTGCCAGCCGTGGCTGACGACAATCGACTGGCCGGTCATGGCATTGGTGGGGAATGAGGCCAGAAATAGCGCGACCTCGGCAATGTCTTGCGTCGTGGAGAACTCGCCATCGACCGTGCCGGCCAACATGACATTTTTAGCCACGTCCTCTTCGCTGAGCCCCATCGCCGCGGCAAGTTCGGGAATCTGCTTCTCGACCAGCGGCGTGCGCACGAACCCGGGGCAGATTAAGTTTGCGCGAATGCCGTAAGGGGCGCCCTCTTTGGCGACGACTCGCGTCAAACCGGCCAGCCCATGTTTGGCCGTGACGTACGGCGCCTTACGCGGCGATGCTTCGAACGAGTGGACCGAGCCCATGAACAGAATCGTGCCGCCGCGGCCCGCTGAGATCATCGACTTCATGCAAGCTTTCGTCATCAGGAAGGCGCCGTCGAGATGAACCGCCAGGAGTTTTTTCCAAAGCGCGAAATCAAGATCGATGATGGTTTCGACGTGCTGGAATCCCGCGTTGTTGACCAGAAGATCAATGCCGCCATAGGCTGCGATCACGCGCGCGACGCCGGCTGCAACCTGCGACTCGTCTGACACGTCGATCGGCACGGCCAACGCCTCGCCGCCGGTCTGGCGGATTTCCGCTGCCGTCGCTTCGGCGCCATGCTCGTCAAGATCGGCGATCACCAGTTGGGCGCCATGCGCAGCAAACGTGCGGGCGATTTCTTTTCCAATGCCGCTGGCCGCTCCTGTGACGAGGGCGACCCGATCTGAAAGTTTCATGGATGCTGCTCTTACGCGAATGGTCAAGAAGAGCGGTTTAAATTGCCGGCCGCTCCGGCCGGGGTTGCGGTCGATGTTTGGCGCCGTGCAGCAGACCGCTGGCCCGCTGCAGCGCACCCGAGCCAAAACGCTGTTTGACCTCGTCGGCGGCCCGATCCAAACGGCTTTGCCGCTCGTGTTCCTCGTCGGCAAACAGACTTTGCTGCGACTGCTCGCGATTCTCGAACTGGCTTACGCCGACGCCAAGCAGTCTCACGCGCAGGCGCCGTTTCGGCATCCGCTCCAGCAGCATAGCGGTCGCCGCCTCGCAAATCTCCTGCGTCACGTCCGTCGCCTGCGATAACGTTTGCGCGCGAGTGATCGTCTGGAAATCGTCAAAACGAACCTTGATCTGCACCGTTCGTCCGCGCAAGTTGTGGCGGCGCAAGCGCCAGCCCACTTGCTCGGAAAGTTCCACGAGCCAGGCTCGCAGCGATTCGATGTCGTCCACGTCCGCGGCAAACGTCGTTTCGTGGGAGATCGATTTCGCCTCGCGATCGGGCACAACGCGGCGGTCGTCGATTCCGTGAGCCAATTGCCAAAGATGCAACCCCGTCTGGCCAAAATGCCTTTCCAGCAATTCGGTCGAGAGTAATCGCAGGTCGCGAATCGTCCGCACGCCAAGTCCCTGGAGCGTTTGTCCCGCCACGCGCCCCACGCCCCACAGCCGGCCGACGGGCAGCGGATCGAGAAATTCCTGGACGCGCTCCGCATCCACCACGACAAACCCGTCGGGCTTTTCGAGATCGCTCGCCACCTTGGCCAGGAATTTGTTCGGCGCCACGCCGACCGACGCGGTCAATCGCAACCGGTCGCGGATGGCTCGCTTAATTTGACGGCCGATTTCCGCCGCAGATCCGAATAAGCCTTGACTGCCCGCCACGTCGAGAAACGCTTCGTCCAACGACAACGGCTCGACGAGCGGCGTGTAATGATCAAAGACCTGGCGGATCTGCTCTGAAACCTGCGAGTAAAAATCAAGCCGCGGTCGAAGTACCTTCGCGTGCGGACAAAGCCGCAGCGCCTGTGACGTGGGCATGGCGCTGTGGACGCCATACTTGCGGACCTCGTAGTTGGCCGCGGCGACAACCCCGCGCCCCTCGGGCGTGCCGCCCACAATCAACGGTTTGCCGACCAGCTCCGGCCGTTCACGCTCCTCAACCGAAGCATAAAAGGCGTCCATGTCGACGTGCAGAATCATTGATGACGCCTGAGTCGTACGAAGAATAGCTACGGCCCGCGACCTCGATTGTACCCGGCGCGCGAACTTCTCCAATGCTTCGCTCCAGATGACACGCCTTCTAACGACCGCTTGACTCAATCCCGCTCGCCTGCCATCCTCGACACAAGCACCCGCGTTGCAAGACTGGAACTCGGTTTTCGTCGGCGCTCCGCCA